>DIVX01000081.1:16029-23208 GCA_002422505.1 Desulfovibrio sp. UBA6121 | reverse complement strand
TCGCGCATGTTCATGTTGCCGTGCGCCATATCGATCTTGGCGCGCAGCACGCGCGATCCATCCGGGAACTCGCCATTCTTCATGCGCTCCAGCAGGTCGAGGTTTTCCTCCACCGACCGGTTGCGCCAGGGGCTCTCCACCCCGGGTTCATTCCAGGAGCCGCGCGTAGTTTTGACCTCATCAGGGCTCTGGTCGTCCACATAGGCCTTGCCCTTCTTGATGAGCTCCACGGCGAAGGCGTAGAGCTTCTCGAAATAGTCGGAGGCGTAGTAGAGGCGGTCCTCCCAGTCGAAGCCCAGCCACTTCACGTCGCGCATGATGCTCTCGACGTACTCCACTTCTTCCTTGGCCGGGTTGGTATCGTCGAAGCGCAGGTTGGTGACGCCCGCAAACTCCTTGGACAGGCCGAAGTTGAGGCAGATGCTCTTGGCGTGGCCAATGTGCAGGTACCCGTTGGGCTCGGGAGGAAACCGGGTCATGACGCGACCGGCGTTCTTGCCGGAGGCGACGTCCTCGGCCACGCGGGCGCGGATGAAATTTACGGGGGCGGCGGGACAAGCTTCGCCGGGGGCGTTTTCGGGCGTGGTCATGCGCGGTATCCTTCTCTCAAGATTCGGCGTTTCGGGATTGGCGGGAACCTGCGAGGCAGACGTCCCCAAGCCCTAAAGCATAGGCGAAAGCGCCCGCGCGGTCAAACGCCGCCACCTCTTGCGCAAGGGGAAGGGCTACACGGGCTCCAGGCCGCGCGCCAGGCGCAGGGCCAGGGAGCAGTCCGAAAGGACGCGCGCCAGGCACCCGGCCAGAACGAGGTTCGGGGCGGCCCTGGTGGAAAGGTCGTGCCGGGAGGCCAAGCAGGAGGTTTTGGGCGTAAGCGACCAGACCTGGCTGGGGTGAAAATAGCTCAACCCATTGGAGTCTTTCTTCTTGGGATTATACACCCAATTGGGATGGCCGCGCTTTTCCTGGGGCAGAATGGGCAGGCGGCCAGGGCTGATGCCGGAGTTGATGGGCAGCCAGCACACGCGCACCGGTGTGGCCTCCAGGCACAGGCAAAAGTGCGAGCGGATGGACGCGCTGCCGGTGGCGCAGCGGTTCACGTCAAACAGATTTGCGTCCAGCATCACCACCCGCCCCGGGAAAATTTCCTCGGCGCAAGTCAACACGAGTCCTCCCGGGCCTGCGCTGCGCAAGCCCGATGCAGTGCAGGCATCGGCATGAGGGCATGACCTCCTGAACGTCTATTTCGGCTGAGATCCCGGCTGTGCGGCATCAGGCTGGCCTGACCGCTGCTGGTGGGGCGGCGGCGCATCGCCAGGCAAAGGCGGCGGCGGACCAGGCATGCCGCCCGGCGGCAGCGCAAAACCCGGCGGCGGAGGGCCCCGGTGGTCGGGGCGCTCGCGAAACATCTTGTCCATGCGGGCGCGGAACTCCGCAAATTTCACACGTTGCGCCGTGTCCAGTTCCTTGGCAATGCGGTCATCGGTTTCTTTACGCGCAGCTTCCATCTCTGCGCCCACCTTTGCGTGGATGGCGTCGGCCTTGCCCACGGCCTCCTTGAGGATAGGCAGAAGGGTTTGCTTCTGCGCTTCCGAGAGCCCGACCTCACGGTCAAGAACCTCAAGAAAGTGCTCCTCAAAACGCTTGCGCGTATCGGCCAGAAGTTCCGGCAGGTTCCGGGCCATGTAGGCGCGCATGCCGAAAGCGCCCGCAAGCGCCCCGGTACAGAAAATCACGGCCACAAGAAGCCAGGCCTTCCAGGATTTCATGACAGGCTCCATGGTCAGGGCACAAGCCTGGCCAGGGTCATGGCGCTGCTGCCGCCGTGCAACGAAAGCGACACCATGGCCTGGTTCAAAACACGCTCCATGACCTGGGCGTAGCCGCAGGCGAGCGTGGCCGCCAACGCGCCAACAGGGGCGAAACGCCGCGCCGCAAGGCCGAACACATCCCAGAAATCGATGCGCTGCGGGGCAAGGCCACGCACCTCGCGCAGGATGCTGGCCGTAAAGTTCTGCGGAACCGCAACCTTTTGCGCGCGCAAGCGGCCCGCCTGCATCAACGTCTGCTCGATTCTGTCGAGTCTGCCATCATCCATGATTGCACCTCCCCCCTGCTGTCCGTTCAGTCGAGCATGTCGCCCAACACGTTGCGCAGCTTGCGCCGCGCCCGGTGCGAACGCACCTTGACCTTGGAAAGGCTCCAGCCCATGAGCTCGGCCACGTCATTCAACGCCTGCCCGTCCATGTGGGTCATCACCAGCACTTGCCGGTCATCCGGCGCAAGCTGGGCCAGGGCCCAGTCCAGTATCACCCCGGCTTCGCTGCGCTGGGCGTGGGCGTCCAGTCCCTCGCAGGTAGAGTCCGGGATGCTTTCTATCCACTCCCGCGCGCCATTGCCCAGAGCGCTGAAAGGCGTTTCGCGGTTCTTGGCCCGCCCGCGCCAATAATCGGCGCAGCGCCGCAGGGCAATGCGCGTAAGCCAATGGACAAAAGGGCTTTCCCCCTTGAAGGTGCCGAGCCGCTCGTAGGCCCGCACAAAGGTCTCGTGGGCCACCTCCGCTGCGCGGTCCTGCGGTACGTGCCTGGCGGTAATGCCCATGATCTGCGCCGAATGCGCATCCACAAGCAGCGCATAGGCGTTCACATCCCCGCTCAGCACACGGCGCACTATGTCGGCGTCGTTCATTCCATCATCTCTGTGTCGCCACCCGTCCGCCATGCATCAAAACATGGCTCCGACTCCCTACTAGCCCTTGAGAAGCGCCACTGTCAAAAAGGGGGGGCCGGTTGACCAGACCAGCCCCCGAGGGCCACAGTCGCCGCTGGTTGCTCACGCGTCCAGGGAAACCGACTGGGAAGCCATGCTGCTGCTGAACAGCCCCGCCACGAGGCTATCGACGCTCTGATACGCGTTGCTGGCCTTTTGGCGCAGCAGGAACTCGCTCAAAGTCGTGGCGCTGGCGCTGGCGGAGCTTGTGGAGTCGCCTGTGCTGGTGCCGGTGCTGGAGCTGAACATGCTCTGCATGAGCGTGTCCATGCTGACGGAATCCATGCTCGCCGAGGTGGTGCCGGAAACCGTCGAGGTTGCTTCCTCCGTCGGCGGCGGAGGCATCATGCCGCCGTTCTCGGCCATCATGGTTTCGCGCTCGGCACGCAGGCCGTCGGTAAGCTCGCTTTCGCTCAGCACGCCGTTGCCGTCCACATCAAGCTCGGCCACCTGCTCGGCGGTGGCGCCAAGCTCCTCGGCGCTCAACTCTCCATCGCCGTTGGTGTCCTTCATGGACAAGATGGTCGCGGCCATCTCGGCGTCCATCTGCTCCAAATACTCCGACAGCGTGCTGCCGGAATTGCTGGTTTCCGTGGCGGCGGCGGTGCTGGCGGAAACTTCGCTCGTGGCGGATTCAGCGTCGTCGCCAAAGAGGCTGGCGATGAGCTGATCCGTGCTCGGAGTCTCTTCAGCACTCGCTTCTTCCGTGCTCGCCCCGCTCAAGGTCGACTGGAGCATGCCGAGCTGACTGCTCTGCTCCATCTGGCTGCTCATCTGGGCCTGCATCTTCTCGCGCTTGCTCTTCAGCGCCGCGGCAAGCTCCGCACTGCTCAGTACCCCATCACCGTCGGTGTCGAATTCCGCAACGTCCGAGGCGCTGACGCCCAGTTCGGACGCGGAGACATCTCCGCTTGCGTCCGTATCCTTTTCTGAAATGATGCTGGCGGACAGATTGCTGTCCTTCTCATCCATGTTGTAAATCGAACTCGTGCTTGAATACGAGGAGCTGATTTCCATAAAAGTCTCCAAAGTCGCCCTCCGCACGCCAATGACAGAGGGCATAAAAACACCAAAACGCGTTGCCAGAAACGGTTGTGCGTCGTGGTGCGGCGCCAGGCCGCAAGCATCGTCTTACATCTGCGTCCTCCATCGCCTCCCCTCCCCAAGGGACACGAAAGAGTCCGTTCACCTTCTTTGACGCATGGTCGAAGGTGAGAGTTACACCGGCTGGGCGAATATTTTTTCTGCCCAGGCAGGGCTTGCCGGGCTCGCCCGCAGGGTGCTAAATTCATAAGGTCCAGACGCGCGCGCTTTCGCACACGCCAACGCAGCCCAAGAGGTTTCCTAATGACCGCAGCCAAGACCATTCGCACGGAGTACGACGTCATCATCGTTGGCGGCGGCCCGGCCGGGCTCTTCGCCTCCGCCTGGCTAGCCGAAAACACCGGCCTCAGCGTCCTGGTCATCGAAAAGGGCAAACAGGCCGCCAAGCGCGACTGCCCTGTGGGGCGGCTGGGCTGCATCCACTGCAAGCCCTGCAACATCCTCTCAGGCATCGGCGGGGCCGGGCTCTTTTCCGATGGCAAGCTGAACTTCATCCACAAACTGGGCAAGACCGACCTGACGCAATTCATGGACGAATCCGCCGCCATGGCGCTCATCGATGAAACCGAGGCCATGTTCAACCGCTTCGGCATGGATGGCCCGGTCTACCCCACCAACATGGAACAGGCCAGGAAGATACGCGCCCAGGCCCGCAAGACCGGCATAGACCTCTTGATCATCCGCCAGAAGCATCTGGGCAGCGACAACCTGCCCAGGCTCATCGGCGACATGACCGAATACGTCAAAGCCAAGGGCGTCACCTTCCATACCTCGGAGGAAGTCAAAAACGTCACGGCGCACAGTGGCGTGGTGACCGGCGTTGAGACCGGCAAGGGCGCGTACACGGCCCGCGCGGTGATTCTTGCTCCGGGCCGGGTGGGCGCGGAATGGGTGGGCAACCAGGCCAGGGCGCTTGGGCTTTCGCTTTCGCAGCGCGGCATAGAGGTGGGCGTGCGGGTGGAGGTGCCCCGCGAGGTGATGCAGGAACTCTGCGAGGTCATTTACGACCCCACCTTCTTCATCCGCACCAGCAAGTACGACGACCAGACCCGCACCTTTTGCACCAACGACGGCGGTTTTGTGGCCCTGGAGAACTACCAGGACTTCGTGTGCGTGAACGGCCACGCCTACATGGACAAGAAAAGCGGCAACACCAACTTCGCCTTTCTTTCCAAGGTGGTGCTGAACGACCCCGTAACCAACAACCAGGCTTACGGCGAGCACATCGGGCGGCTGGCCTCGCTCATCGGCGACGGCAAACCCATTCTGCAGCGCTTCGGCGACCTGAAGCGCGGGCGCAGGAGCACTTGGCAGCGCATCAAGAACAGCTCCATCGAGCCCACGCTGAAAAACGTGGTCTGCGGCGACATAGCCATGGCCCTGCCGGAGCGCATTCTGACCAACCTTGTGGAAGGGCTGGAAAAACTGGGTCAGGTGGTGCCGGGTGTAGCCAACGATGAAACCCTGCTCTACGCCCCGGAGATCAAGTTCTTCGCCACCCAGATAGAGACCACCTCCAACCTGGAAACCGCCGTGAGCGGGCTCTTTGTGGCGGGCGACGGCCCCGGCGTGGCCGGAAACATCGTCTCCGCTGCGGCCACAGGGCTTATTCCAAGCAAGGAGATAGCGCGCCGTCTGGCCGGGTAGGCGGGCCAGGCATCAACGTGACCATGGCGGCAACGCCGCAAGTCATTCCCCAAAACAGATGGCAGAAATCCGACAGGAGCACGCCATGCCCCAAACGTCCGCCAATGTCCCACCGGGCCGCAACCGCCTGCGCAGCGCGCGTTTGCCCTTGCTGGCGCTTGTGGCCCTGCTGCTGTGCGCCTGCGCTGGCAGGGCATCAACGACGGCAGCCACCACGGAGCCAAGCCAGGCACGCTCGGCCCAGGCCCAAAGCCTCCGCGCGGGCGGCGTGGACCTGGACTATCTGGACCTAGCCCCGCAGGCGCCGGTCCAGGCAAAAGGCCGTCCGCTGCTGCTCATCACCGGCTACGCCGTGACCAAGGAAATGTGGGACCAACGCTTGGTGCAAGAACTCGCCGCGCACCGGCGGGTCATCCTGCTCGACAACCGGGGCATGGGGCCATCCCCCGCACCCGCCGCGCCCTTCACAATAGCCGACATGGCCCGCGACGCGGCGGCCCTGCTCGACGCCTTGGGCATAGAGCGGGCGGACGTGCTGGGCTGGTCCATGGGCGGCATGACCGCGCAGGAACTGGCCCTGGCCCGGCCGGAGCTGGTGGCCAGCCTGGTGCTGTACGCCACCGCGCCGGACAGCGCGGAACTCATGCCCGTGCTGGACCGCATGGCCGCCCTGCCCCCGCCGCAGTTGCAGGCGGCCATGTTCCCGCCCGCCTGGGCCAAAGCACATCCGCAGGCCCTGGCGACTTTGCCAGCCCGACTCCGCGCGCCGGACATGAGCATCATCTCTCGGCAATACGCAGCCATGCGCGCCTGGGGCGGAACACAGGGAAGGCTGGCCCGGCTCGCCATGCCCGTGCTGCTGCTGGCGGGCGGGCAAGACTGGGTATGCCCGGCGGAGCAAAGCCGCCGCATGGCCGAGGCGATTCCCGGCGCCAGGCTTGTGGTGCTGCCCCAGGGTGGGCATTGGCTGATGCACCAGCAACCGGAGGAACTGGCGCGGCAGGTGGAGGACTTTCTTTGCACCGGCGCGCGGCGCTAAGGCGCGCCTTTTCCAGAACGAGCCACGCTGCGGCGAATCGTTGTGAAGGCAATCATGAAAAACTGCTGCAAGCACGTTGCGCGGCGCAAGCAGGCGCAGCGAGCGCGCCCCCCCGCACCGGTTCGCCAACCAGAAGCTCGTTAGGCTGTGACCATGTTTGCGAGCGCTCCGGTCCTTGCAATGCGCCCCAAGCTTTCGCACTGCCCCAAGCGCACTCACGCACGCTTTGGGCCGCAAGGTACGAAAAGAGCACCCCACGCAAACACTGGACTAAATATTTTCTAGAAAACGATTGACTTCGCGTCAGTAACTTGACAGTAGGGGAAGCACGCCTTGCGGGCGGCCATTTTCGTCCGCGATCTGGGGCATTCTCTGGGGAGGATCGATGGCGCTCAACATCGACGGCATCATTGGCGGCAGCCCCGCCCTACGCGAAGTGTACAAAATCCTGGAAAAGGTGGCCCCCACCGACAGCACCGTGCTCATCACCGGAGAATCCGGAACGGGCAAGGAGCTGCTTGTGCGCGCGCTGCACAAAAACAGCAAGCGGCACGACAGACCCTTCGTGCCCATCAATTGCGGGGCCATCCCCAGGGAATTGCTGGAAAGCGAGCTGTTCGGCC
>DIVX01000081.1:0-15933 GCA_002422505.1 Desulfovibrio sp. UBA6121 | reverse complement strand
CCGCCACCAACCGCGACCTGGAGAACGAAGTCGCGGCGGGCCGCTTCCGCGAGGATCTCTTCTACCGCCTGAACGTCATTCCCATGCACCTGCCCCCCCTGCGCGAGCGCGGCGATGACGTCATGGTCCTGGCCGAGCACTTTCTGCACGGCTTCTGCTACGAAAAAGACCGCAAGCCCCTGACCCTGGGCCCCCAGGCGCGCGTTTTGCTGGCCAACTACACCTGGCCGGGCAACGTGCGCGAGCTTGAAAACTTCATGGAGCGCCTGTCCATCCTGTGCGAAGGCCCGCAAGTAACCCCGGCGGACCTGCCGGAAAAGATCCAGCGTGCAGCGGGGCTTGAACCCGTGTCCCTCGTGGCGGCAGCCGCCGCAGGCAGTGCGGCAGCAGCGCCGCAGGGCTTCCGCTGGCCGGAATTGCGCGACATGCGCGAGCACGCCCAAGGCCTGAAGGAATTCCTGGACGACATTGAGGAGCGCCTTTTGCAAGAGGCCCTGGCCGAGGCCTCGGGCGTCAAAAACCAGGCCGCGGAACTGCTGGGCATCAAGCGCACCACGCTCATCGAGAAACTAAAGAAGCGCAACCTCCTGGACTCTTGAGGTTGCAGGGGATCGGCCGGCCCGTGTCCTTAAGACGACTCACCGCAACCTTTGGCCTGCTGGCGGCCCTGGCCGCGACGGATGCCGCGCAGCCGGAGGACGCTTGCGCCCTGCAGACGGCCTTCAGCTCCGGGGCCGATTCCGACACCCTCACCGTCTCGGCGGAGGGCGGCGCGCTGCCCAAATACTCCGTGCGCCGCACCGGCCCGCAGGAACTCACAGTCACCTTTGCCGCCGCTCCGGGCGAAAAAGCGCCCGCCGCCCCAGGCCTGGGCGGCTCCAAGCTTGTTTCCGGCGTGCGGCCCGCCCCTGGCGGCTTCAAAATCCAGCTCAAAACCAGCGCCTTTGGCTACGTCAACTTCCCCGTTTCGGGCAAGCCGCAGCTGCAAATCCAGATTTTCCCGGATGCCGTGGGCGCAACCTGGGGCCAGTCCAAGAAGGACGCCGACAAGAAGGCCGAGCAGGACAAGGCCGCTGCGGAAAAAGCCGCCCAGGCCAAGGCCGAGAAGCTTGAAGAAGCCAAGCGCGCCAAGGAGGCCAAACTCAAGGCCGCCGATGAAGCCAAACGCGCTGCGGAAGAAGCCAAACGCGCCGTAGCGGAGGCCAAGCGCCCCCCTGCTCCCCAGCAACAGGCAGCCGCCCAGCCTGCGCCGCAACCAGCGCCACAGCCAGTTCCACAGGCCGCCCCCCAGGCTTCCTCCTCAGCGGGCAAGCAGGCCCCCCCGGCCGAGGGCACCCAGGGCAAGCCGTTTTTCTCCGTGCCGTATTCCATGCGCATGCCCGTAAACAAGGCCGTGCTCGGCGCGCCCAGCGGCGCGGCGACCACTTTGCCGCAAATCGCCGGGCAAACGCCCTTGCCAGCGCCCGCCCCGGCGGAAAAGCACCCGCCCGAAAAGCAGGCGCAAGAACGCCAAGTGGGCGGCAAGCTCCCGCCCGGCGTGGTGGAAAAGCCCCTGCTCCAGGAGCACAGCACCTCCGCCCCGGCCCCGCGCCCGGCGGATTCCTCCCCTACGGCCATCTCCCTGGCCCCGCCCACGCCGCCCCAGCTTGCGCCCGCCGCAAAGCCCGTGGACGTGGCCCCGGCCAAGGGGCAAAGCGGCGTGCGTTTCCGGGCCGACCACCGCACTCCGGGCGACCCCCGGCCAGCAGAAATTCTTTCCGGAGCGCCCGCCTCCGCCACGGCGGCCCTCCCGGCGCAGGGCATGGCCCCAGGCCAGCCCGCCGTAGCCCAAGGCCAGCCTGCAAAACCGTGGGAGCTGCGCCAGTCCGTGCAGAAGGTGCTGGCCCCAAGCGGCGCCGCAGGAAACGCCACCCTGCCCCAGGTTGGCGGCACGCCGGAGGCCAGCGCCGCAGACATGGCCAACGCCTCCCATGCGGCAGCCCCGGCAACGGGCACGGCGGGCCACGCTCCGCAACCGAATCAGCCCGATGCCCATGCGGCCAACGCCACGGCCCAGCCGCCTGCCGCTGCCCACAGCGCCAACGCCACCGCGCCCCAGCACGACGCCCATGCGGCAAACGCCACGGCACCGGCCGAAGCCCACGCAGCCAACGCCACGGCCCCGGCGGACGCCCACGCACCAGCCGATGCCCACGCACCGGCCAAGGGCGGCAAGGACAAGGAACCGCAAGGCCCTTTGAGCGTTCAGCAGCTCAAGGATGCCCTGCTCGCGGCGCAATCGGACATGATGGGCGGCAAGTGGGATGCGGCGGCGAAAGCCTTGGAGGCGATGCGCAACGAGCCGAATCTCAAGGGCGAACAGCGCGAGGAGACCCTGTACGCCCTGGCCGACACGTACATGCAGGCCTACAAGGACAGCATGGCGGCCAACTACGACAAGATCGCGGGCGCCCAGCAGGCGGCCATGAACTCCAACCAGAAGTCCAACCGGGTGCCGCGTGCGCTCATCAACCTGGGCCTGCTGAACCTCAAGGTGAACAACCTGCCCGAGGCCAAGGCCTACTTCAACATCGTCAAACGCAAGTACCCGCAGGACCAGAACGCGTCCCTGGTGCCTTTCTCCCTTGGCGAGCATTACCGCAACAAGGGCGACCTGAAGCAGGCCGCCGACCAGTACCAGAGTCTGATCCAGAACTACCCGGACTCGCGCCTGGCCAAGGAGACCGCCTACATTCTGGCGCAGACCCTGCGCAAGCTGGGCAACTTCGAAAAAGCCTTCCAGATTGTGGACTATCTGGACAAGCGCTGGCCCCTTTTCTACATGGATGCGCCAGCTTTTCTAAAGCTCGCGGCCGAGGTTGAGGAGAAGGTGGGCAAGCTGGACCAGGCCAAGGACCACTACTGGACCTTCTACAACCTGGACCCGGCCAACGAATTCGCAGACCTGGTGCTGGTGCGCATCGGCGACATCTACCTGCGCCAGAACAAGCGCGCCGCCGCCAAGGAAGTGTACGAAAAGGCCCTGCACGACTTCCCCGACCGCGAAGGCGGCCTGGTTGCGCGCATGCGCCTGGCCGAGGAAGGCATCTACGACGACCCGACCATGACCGAGATGGTCTCCGTGTTCGGCAGGCCCGAGGCCAAGCGCCCGGACGAGACCTACGAGTACATCATGAAGAAGCACCCGGAGAGCCCTCTGGCCCCCCTGGCGCAAATCAAGCTCGGCATGTGGCACTTCCACACCAAGGCGTACATGGAGGCCATGAACACGGCCACCTCCTTTCTGCAAAAGTACCCCAAAAGCAACCTGGTGGGGAAGGCCAACGAACTGGGCTTCCAGGCTTTTCTCCAGGCGTTGCCGGGTCTTGTGCAAGAGGGAAACTATGGCCGCGTGCTGAAGCTCTACGATGAAGCCCCCTTCGTGAAAGAGAACCAGGGCAAAATTGGCGACGAGGCACAGATGGCCATTGCCATAAGCGCCTGGAAACGCGGCCAGGGTGACCGCGCCCTGAAGTTGGCCGGGCGTTTCCTGGGCAAGCAGCAGGTGCCCAAGTACTCGGAAATGGCCCTGGACCTGGCCATGAACGTGTTTGTGGAAAAAAAGGAATGGAAGCGCGTTTCCGATCTGGCGGCCAAGGCGGGCGCGGCCTGGAAGCTTTCGCCCCGGCAGAAGGCCCAGTTCGAGAACGCCCGCGCCATGGCCCTTGAGAACCAGGGCGAGACGGAGAAGAGCCTGCCCCTGTGGACGCGCATCGCCAGCGACCCGGCCAGCGACCCGGCCACCCGGGCCCACGCCACGTATGTTTTGGCCAAGGACGCCGCGCGCAAGCAGGACATGCACCGGCTCTTCGCCCTGGCGCAAGAGGCCCTGGGCCAGTTGCTCACCGCCGGCGGCGATAAGGACAAGATCAAAGACTGCCTGCTCATGACCATCACCGCAACAGAGCGTTCCGGCCGCTTCGGCGAAACCCTCAAGTGGAGCCGCGAGTTCGATCGCATCATCCCGGACAGCGACCCGGACTGGGCGCCCATGCGCCTGCGCCTGGCGGAAATATACCGCCGGGGCAACCAGCTGGATGAATGGAAGCTGCTGCTGACGGACATCGCCAAAAAGAAGCCGGGCACGGTGTATGCGCGCATGGCCACCCAGGCCCTGGACAGCAGCGCCCTGGACCAGCGCCTTCAGAACTATCTGACCAAACCGCCCCGCTAACCCGCAAGGAGCCCGCCATGCCCATGCCCTACGTGGACAGCCACGACCGCCAGCCCGCCGTGGCCGGGCAGTTCTACACCAACGACGCCGAGGCCCTGCGCACCGAGGTTACAGGCTACCTGGCGCAGGCCCAGCCCAAGAACGCCGCCCAGACCATTCTGGCCATGGCCCCGCACGCGGGCTACTATTATTCCGGCATCATCGCGGGCGTTACCCTGGGGCAGGCCAACCTGGCGCAAACCGTGCTGCTGCTGGGCCCCAACCACACCGGCCTTGGCAAGCCCTTCGCCGTGTGGCCCGATGGCCGCTGGCTGTACCCCGGCGGGGCGCTGGAGGTGGACGCCGAGCTGGCCGCCCTCTTGTGCGAGAAAGAGCCCCTGCTGACCCCGGACACCCTGGCCCACCAGCGCGAGCACAGCCTTGAAGTGATGGTGCCCTTTCTGGCGGCGCTCAACCCGGCCACGCGCATCGTGCCCATCTGCATTTCCCACCCGGACCCGCTCGCCCTCATGGCCGTGGGCAAAAGCATGGGCCGCATTCTGCGCGGCTTCGAACGGCCCGTCAGCATTCTTGTCAGCTCCGACATGAGCCACTTCGTGCCGCACGAGCTGGCCAAAGAGCAGGACGCGCAGGCCCTGGAGCCCGCGTTGCAATTGGACGCGGCGCGCTTTTTCGACACCGTGCGCGGCGGCAATATCAGCATGTGCGGCGTGCTGCCCATGACCGTCGGCATTGCGGCGGCCTTGGAGCTTGGCGCAACGCAAAGCGAGGTCACGGCCTACGCCACCTCCGGGCAGATCAACGGCGAGATGCTGCGTGTGGTGGGCTATGCGGGCCTGCTGGTAAGCTGACACCGGCTGCGCCCCCGGCGTGAAGCGCAAACCCGCCCTGGCCGACCTTTCCTTGCCAGGCCGGTTTCTTCATGCCCGCGCCTGGCGAGACTGCCCCAAAGCCTTGGCGTTCGCCCATTTCCCACCCCACATATGGAACGTATGTTGCATAATATTGGCAACACATCTTCCAGCCTTGCGCCCAGAAAGGAGCAACCATGCGCTACGCGAACAAGATCAAGGCCATGAACGAGGCCTTTGCCAATGCGGCGGCCCAGGGGAACGTGTCGGAAATCGTCAATCTGCCCGTGGAAGTCACCGTCACCATGAGCTTTGCATGCAATTACCGCTGTTCCATGTGCTATCAAAGCCGCTTCGACCAGACCCTTTCCTGGGAAGCGGTTGAACGCATCATCCCCATTCTTCCCTTCGCCAGAACGCTGCAACTCTTCGGCGGCGAGCCCCTGCTCTACAAGCACATCCAGAAGTTCTACGAGCTGGCCCACCAGAACGGCTGCCTCATCACCATGATATCCAACGGCTCCCTGCTCACCGAGGACATGGTGAAAAGCATCGTGGCCAACCAGGTGCATTGCATCAAATTCAGCATCGACGCGGGCTCCCCGGCGACCTACAAGAAGATTCGCGGCGGCGACTACTTCAACGTCCTCAAGGGCGTGGCCCGGCTGGCCAAGCGCAAGCTGGAAACGCGCACCAATTTTCCCGTCTACGACTTCAATTTTCTCGCCATGCGCTCCAACATCAAGGAGCTCACGCGGTTGATAACCACCGCCGCAGACCTCGACGTGCGCGCCGTGAACGTTTTCTACCCCTCCATACACAAGGAGGAGCTTCTGGACGAATGCGTCTACTTCGACCAGGAGCGCAGCGACGAGATGCTCGCCAAGGCCAGGGACGTGGCCCAGCATCTGGGCATAGCGCTCAACCTGCCGCCGCTTTTCAGCGAAAGCGTAAACATGCAGGATCAGGACGCGCACACCGCCTGCCTTGACCCCTGGACCAAGACCATCATTTCGCCGGACGGCACCATGGGCCTGTGCTGCGGGGGCAACACCACCCTCGGCAACATTGCAGAGCAGGACTTTGAGGAGCTGTGGAACGGCGAGCGCGCCCGCAAGCTGCGCAAGGTCGTCAACACGCCCAAGGAACCCGCCATTTGCAAAAAGTGCCGGGTGCGCAAGGCCAACCCAAACAATCCCGAACTGCACATGCCCAAGGCCATGATGGAAAAACGCGGCGTGGCCCCCCTGGCCGCAGCCTGCGAAGCCGCAATCTGACCGGTCATGAGAAGCACAGCCAAGGAGACCTAATGTACACGCATAAGATCAAACGGTTGAATCAGCTAGCCAACCAGGTTTACGCCGCACGGTCCATCGGCGTGGTCGATTCCTTCCCCGAGGTCATCACCGTGGCGGTTTCCAGCCGCTGCAACTACCGCTGCCTGATGTGCGGCGAGTGGCGCAGGCCGGTGCAGGAAGACCTGCCCCTGGAGATGATCGAGAAGCTGGAGCCGGTCTTTCCGTTCCTTTCCACGCTGTACGTCACCGGTGGCGAGCCCCTGCTCTATCCCCACCTGGACACCTTGCTTGGCAAGGCGGCCGCCGCCGGGTGCAACCTGCAGCTGGTGACCAACGGCCTGCTGCTCGACCCCAAGAAGCTGGAGATGGTGTTCAAGCACGGGCTGGAGAAGCTCAAGTTCAGCCTGGATGCCGTGCGCCCCGCCACCTACAAGAAAATTCGCGGCGGCGACCTGCCCAAGGTGCTTGAAAACCTTACGCGCGCCGTGGCGCTGCGCAACGCCCTGGGGCTGCGCTCTCCGTACATCGAGGTCGGCTTTGTGGCCATGCGCAGCAACATCGACGAACTGACAAAATTTGTGGTGATGTCCAAAAAGCTCGGCGTGGACGTGATCTACGTGTCTTACATGGCCGTGCACCACGAGGACGCCTTCGAAGAGTCCCTGTTCCTGGACCAGGCCCACAGCGACGAGATGATGCTGCGCGCCGCAGCCGTGGCCAAGGAGGTCGGCATTCTGCTGAACCTGCCGCCGCTGTTTGCCGCCACGCCAGCGGGGAGCGAACCGGGCAATTCCTTCCGCACCGGCAGGGCCACCTGCTACGAGCCCTGGCGCAACATGTTTCTGTGGCCCAGCGGTTCGGTTTCCATGTGTTGCGGCGGCGGCGGGCATTCCGGCAGCCTGGCCGAGGGCGACTTTGAGCAGATGTGGAACAGCCCGGCCAGGGTGCACGCACGCTCCCGCGTGAACACCGACAAGCCGCCCAAGAGCTGCGAAAACTGCTTTACCAGCAAGCAGCAGCCCAACCGCGCGGCCACGCACTTTGACAGCGTGGAGCTGCGCAAGCGCGCCGAGGCCCGGCTTGCGGCGGAAGCCGTGTCCTAGGCCGCAGGCCCGCACGCACATTCTCGCCCGCAATTCCATCTTCCTGAGAGGACAGCATGACCCGCCTGGAACTCTTGAATCTCATCGCCCAATTGACCGGCGCGCAGGACTACCTGGAAATCGGCGTGGCCGAGGGCAACACCCTGGCCAACGTGGTGGCGCCCAGGCGCACGGGCGTAGACCCCGCGCCGCGCTATTACGCCATGAACGCCGAGCGCTTGGCCGCAATCCAGGCCCTGGAGCTGCACGAATCCGAGAGCGACCATTTCTTCGCCCACAACACGCGCACCTTCGACCTGATCTTTGTGGACGGGTTGCATATTTATGAGCAGGCCATGAAGGACATATTGAACGCCCTGGACGTGCTGAATCCAGGCGGCTTTGTGCTGGTGCACGACCTGGTGCCCCTGGAACCGGAGCACGCCGCGCGCAACCGCACCACCGAACTTTGGAACGGCGACGTGTGGAAGGTGGTTTTCGACCTCTGGCGGCATCATAAGGACGTGGGTTACTTCGTCATGGACGACGACGCGGGCGTTGGCGTGCTGTGGAAAAAACGCGAGGGCGCACGCTTCACCCCCGGCTGGCACGAGTACATCCGCGACTTCGGCTACGAGGTGATGGACAAGGCCGGACCGCAGTTCCTGAACAAGGTCGCGCCGGATGCGGAGCTCATCCGCGGGCTGGTGCGCCAGGTCCTTGCGGACAAAGCCCAGGACATCCACGCCCAGGCTGGCCTTCGTTTCGGCAGGCGCAGCCTTGGCAGCGCGCAGGAGTTCGAGCAGGCCCTCGATTCCCCGCAGCGCCAGGACTGCTGCTGGAGCATCGAGGAGGAGCGCTACCAGCGCCCGGACCCTGAACGGCTCGTATCGAATTTCCCGCTGGACCTGTACCGCAAGACCGTATGCGCCAACACCGGCGGCAACATTCTGCAGCCGGAGAAACGGGTGTACCTGCTGCACGACGCGCTGCTGACGCCTTGCGTGAAGCACAAGGGCAAATGGCCCTTCCTGTGGAACATTCAGGACAGCAAGGGCGAGAGCATGCGCGACCTGCTGCAGCGCCGCGACGGCCCCGCCCCCACCCCGGCGCCCGGCGCGCCCATCACCGAGCTGCCCGGCCTTCACGTGTATCTGGGCTGGTTTGCGCCCTTCTACGGCCATTTTTTGTCCGAGGTGCTGCCGCAACTCTGGATCGCCCAGCACCTGCGCGAGCGCAAGCCGCGCTTCCTGCTGCACATCGACCCCGGCTGCGTGGAACAGTGGCGGCAACGCACGGACGAAATGGCGCAATTCGTGCGCACGGTCTTTGAGCACTTCGGCGTGGACTTCAAGCAGGTGACGTTCATTGAAGGCCCGGTGCGCGTGGAACGGCTGGTGGCCTCCACGCCCATCAACCGCTACCAGCGCGGCGCGCGGCCAGAACTCTTCGAGATGGCGCGCGAAGTGCGCGAGGTTTTGGGCGCAGGACAACCCGCCCCTGGCGGCCAGCGTTCGCAGCGCATCTACTTAAGCCGCAGCCGCTTCAACGGGCGCAGGTTCGTCAACGGCGAGCAGATCGAGGCGCTCTTCGCCCGGCGCGGCTTCAGGGTGGTGCACCCGGAAACCCTGCCCCTGGCGGAGCAGATCGCCCTGGCCTCCCAGGCCCAGGTCATCGCCGGGGAAGAAGGCTCCGCCCTGTGCAACGCTTTCTTTGCGAACAAGCCCCTGGTCATCGACCTTGAGTCCGGCCGGTTCCACCCCAATCTGGCCAAGCTTTCCTACGTCAACGCCCGGCAGTACGTGTACCTGCCGCCCTACCCCGCGCTGGAGGCCCTGCCCCCGGTGCGGCAGAACTGCCTGCTCTACGCCCACCCCTGGGTGGTGGACCAGTGCCTAGCCACCATGTTCGGCGACAGCCCGGCGGGAGAGGCCCTGTGCGGCCCCCGGCACGCGGCGGATTTGCTCCAGCAGGCCCTGGGCTTTTCCCTCAAGGGCGAGCCGGAGCGCTGCATCGAGCAGCTGCTTGAGCTGGTGCAGGCGCACCCGGCGCACTTCGCGCCGGAGTATTTGTCGTATTGCAAAACGAACTTGAGCCAGTGCGGCACGCCGGAGCAGGGCGTGGAGTCCTTTGCCCAGCTTGGCGTCAAGCTCTTGCGCGCCTGGCGCACGGGAATGGCCGCAAGCGCCCGATGCGCGGGCGTCGGCCCGGCGCAGACCGCCAGCGTTACGCAAGCCTGAGGGCTGCCCGGCCCTTCGGCCTGCCCTTCGACCTCATTCCTCGGCCTTTCAGTCCGCCTTTCTCCGCGCTACCAGTCCCGTTGCTGGGCCACGCGCACCATGCGCCCGGCCACGCGCGGAGGCTGCTCCGCAGGCTTGGCCCCAGCGCCTTCACGCTGGCAGAACAAGGGAATCGCGCCATTTTCAGAGGCGCGCAGATAGCCCACGCACTCGATGACCCAGGACGTTTGACGCTTGCGCAAGGCTCTGCGCAGGTAGCGGTTCGGGTCGTAGCCGTGTTCCTGCTCCGGCGTAACATTCAGACGCAGGTGCAGGTTGCCCTCCTCCATGGCCAAGCCGGTCAGGCTCATGCTTTGCACAAGGGCGGCATCTCCCTCCAGCGTGCCGTACAGGGTGTCGCCCCCTGGCTTGAGCACAAGAAGCGGCAGGGGCTGGCCAGTATCCGCCTCCAGCCGCCACACCCCCGCCAGCCGCTGCAAAATGGCGGCGCGGTCCTCCACGCGCGGGCCCGGCGAAGGCTGCGGGACGGTCTGGGCAGGCGGGGCGGGCGTCGGGGCAGCAGTCACGGGGCCCACGCTGGCCACAGTCACCGTGTGCTTCTGCGCGGCGGGTTTGCTGGCGGCCTGGTCCGTCTGGCTTGTCTGGCTGGCCTGCTTGGCCCGCGCCGCCGCCAGTTCCGCGCGCTCCTGCTCCAGCTTGCGGCGCTCGGCCTCAAGTATGGCCAACTGCTCCTTGAGCCGGGCCTCTTGCGGGGCCTGCGCGGCCTTGAGCTTCTGGGCGGCCTCTTCGTCCAGCTGCTGCCTGCGGCGCACCAGCTCGGCCTTGTCGCGCTCCACGGCCTTCTTCTCCGCCTCCAGCCCGGCAATGTACTCCTGCAGCCGCTGGTCCTGCTGGCGCTGCTGCTGGGCCGCCTGCGCGGCGCTCATCCTGCTGGCGGCAATGGCCGCCGTGCCCTGGGGCTGGCCCCCGGCAAGGTAGAAATATCCGGCAAGCGACGACGATTCCCAGGGCACCTGCTTCTTGCCCGTCTCGTTCATCACCCCGATGCGCACGCGCTTGAAGACTTCCTCAATGGGCACGCCGGGCGTGTTGATGTTTTCCAACAGGTGCTTGGTGTACAGGCCATTCTGGCCGTGCCCGTCCGAGGCCACGGAATTCGGGGCCGTGGCGTAGGCCACCAGCGAGCCAGTTGGCGCGTCCATGCGCGCCAGCCCCTGGTCGGCGGAGCGGAAGGAGCGCGCAAAGGGATTGTTGCGGCAGGCGTCGAGGATGACGATGTTCAGCTCGTTGCCCGCGTCCTCCATCTTGCCCAGCACGCGGCCCGCATCCACGCATTCGTAACGGGCGTCGCTCTCCGTGGCCAGGCTGGCGCCAATGGGCACCAGATAGTTGGCCCCCTGCACCTGGATGCCGTGCCCGGCGTAATAGAAGATGCCCACCCCGCCGCGCTTGAGCTTTACGCCGAAGTCGCGGATGGCGTCCTCCATGGCTCGCAGGCCCACGTCGGTCTTAAGCTGCACGTCGAAGCCCAGGCGTTGCAGGGCCTTGCCCACGTCGCGGGCGTCGTTGGCGGGATTTTTCAAAGGCTTGGAGCCATAGGCGGAATTGCCGATGACCAGGGCGTAGCGGCCCCCGGTTTCGGCCTGGGCTGGCCCAAGCAGCGGGGAGGTGAGCAAAAAAAGGGCGCAAAGCGCACAGAGCGTACAGATGAGTCCTGACAGTCGGCGCATTACGTCCTCCGGCGCGGAAGTATTGAAACCTGCGGTACCGCTTGAAACAGCCATACCCGAGGCGACCACATCTGGCAATTGCATAAACTGCAGGCACTTGCCGCTACACCAAGGCGATGCTCCGGCCTTGGTCCCACGGGCGAAGCCGGGCGAGGCCCGCACGCGCGGCCACGCCTGCGCAACCTGTTTAGCAAAGAAAGGGCCAGCGGGAAGTATTGCTTGTGCCAAGGCGAGAGCCTAAGCCGCCCCCTGGCGCAGCGCCGCATTTGGAGGTAACGAAAATCTCGTCGCCCCCACAGTGCCTACCCAAGACCACGGAGCAAGGATGACGGACAGCTTTCCCTACGAAATTTTGGAATACTCGGCCACCGGTTGCAAAGCCGTGGCCATACAGGCCATCCGCGAGGTTCCCCTGACCATCTTCCTCAACGGGCGCGAGGTGGTGACCCTCTTGTGCACCGGCAAATACCCGCGCCACCTGGCGGTGGGCTTCCTCAAAAGCGATGCTCTCATCACCGACCCCGCGCAGCTGCTTGAGGTCGACATCGCCGACGAGCAGGAGCGCATAACCGCCAAGGTGACCGTGAGCCACGACCCCTGGGCCGACGGACGCACCATCCAGCGCTCCATAACCAGCGGCTGCGGCAAGGGCACCAACTTCGACCGCAACGTGGCCACCATCTCCAAGCGCCGCGTACAGTCCGGCCTGCGCGTTACCCCGGCGCAGATTCTGGCCCTGGCGGCGGAGCTCAAAAACCGCAGCACCCTCTACGGCCGCACGCGCGGCTGCCACAACTCCTCCCTGTGCACCCCGCAGGAAATGCTGCTCTTCCGCGAGGACATAGGCCGCCACAACGCCATCGACATGATCGTTGGCGAATGTTTTTTGACGGGCATGCCCACCGAGGACAAAATGATCGTGTCCACCGGGCGCGTGGCCTCGGAAATTCTGCTCAAAACCGTGCGCATCGGGGTGTCGCTTCTGGCGTCCACGGCGGTGGCCACCAGCTTCTCTGTGCAGTTGGCGCGCACCATCGGCATGACGCTCATCGGCAACATCAAGGCGGACAGCTTCTGGGTCTACAACGACCCCGGCCGAATCATCCAGGAATAAACGAAAGCCCCGGCGCGGCGTTTACGGGGCCACTAGGCCGCGCATCCACTCCGCCACAAGACGCGCGGTCTTGCGCGGCACGCCCTGGTGGTCGGCTTCGACTTCTTCGTAGCTGCTTTTGGGATGGCTTGGGGCCTTGGCGTAGGCGTAGGAACGGCCAAGGTGGCTCAAAGGATCATGCACGCCCACCACCCACAAAAGGGGCAGGGGCTGCTTCAGGGAAGCGCAGGACCGGGGCATAACCGCCGCGCCGTCAGGATCGTTGAAGCTCAAATACACTTCCGCCGTGGTGGACAGGTCGTAGTCGTGGTCCTGGCTCATATCGACGAACAGGGAGCGCGCCTGGCCCCCAACGGAGTTCAGCAGGGAGCGGGCCTTCTGCACATCGGGCAAAAAGACCTCGCGGTGGCGCAAGGGGTCGTGCGAGGGCGCCAGGGCCGCCACGGCGAACACCCCGCCCCGGCTGGCGGCATAGCCCAGGGCTGCGTTTGCGCCCAGCCCGTGCCCCACCAAGGCTATCTGGGTCGCGCCGCCCAGGCGCAGTTCCTCCGCAGCCATGCCTATCTCCACCAGGGCCTGTTCGTAGGTGGCGTCAAAGCCGCGCTTCTTCGACCAGGGCATTTCCGGCGAAACCACCGCAAAGCCGACATTGCGCAGCAGGCGCTCCACCTCGGCCACCAATTTATCTGGCGGGTCATTCTTGTCGTGCAGCACCACAACGCCCACGCGCTCCGCCGCAAGGCACGGAGCCGTGGGGCCGGACGCGCCAAGCGCCAGCAGCAGCACAAGGACGAGTAGAGACTGTCGGGACATGGCCTCTCCGGCGGGCTGGAGGAAGACAAGGCGCAACAGCCCTCATCATGCGGCCAATATAGCCTGCTTCCAGCTATTGCGCAACCCGCTGGGAGGAAAAGATTTGTCTATGAGCAGCAGGCCTCGAACTGGCGCAGGCGCTCGGCATAGGGCGGAAAGCCGAAGAAGGCCGAGCCGGAAACAAGCACATCGGCCCCGGCCTGGACCAGTTCGGCGCAGTTGTCGAGCGTCACGCCGCCGTCCACCTGAATGAGGGTATCGGCCCCGGCCTGGCGGATCATGGCCTTGAGCTCGCGCACCTTGTCCAGGCAGAAGGGAATGAACTTCTGCCCGCCGAAGCCTGGGTTCACACTCATGATGAGCACCATGGAAAGCTGCGGCAGAAGGTAGCGCACGGCCTCCAGCGGTGTGGCCGGGTTGAGGGCCACGGCGGGCTTGCACCCGGCCTGGGCAATGGCCTGGCAGGTGCGTTCCAGGTGATTGGTGGCCTCGGCGTGGACGCAGATGAGGTCGGCCCCGGCCTTGGCGAATTCGTCTATGTAGCGGCCCGGCTCGTCAATCATCAGGTGGCAGTCGAAGAACAGGTCGCTGGTTTTGCGCATGGCCGCAATGACCGGCGGACCGAAGGTGATGTTGGGCACAAAGGAGCCGTCCATGACGTCCAGGTGCGCCCACTGGACCCCGGCGGCCTTGAGCGCGGCCAGTTCGTCGGCCAGGCGGGCGAAGTCTGCGGAGAGAAGCGAGGGCGAAAGGATCATGACGGGCTCCTTTGGAGAGGGCTACTCGGCGGAATCGCCCATGGCGAAGTCTACCTTGATCTTGAACAGCTTGCTGGCCGGCAGGTTCATTATTTCCACGCCCGTGGCGGCGGTTATTTCCGCCAGCAGGTTTTCTATGTCCTCGCTGCTGGGGGCGATGAGCGCGAACCAGACGTTGAACTTGTGGTCGCGCAAATAGTTGTGCGTCACGCCGGGGTGCTTGTTCACCTCGGCCACAAAGGCGTCCAGCTTGTCTTTGGGCACCTCGGCCCCGCACAGGGTGGAGCGCCAGCCCAGCTGCCGCGAGCCGAAATTGGCCCCCATGCGGCGGATGACGCCTTCTTCCTTCAGGCGGCGCACCCGCGCCAGCACCTCGGCCTCGGTGAGGCCCACGGCCTCGCCGACCACGGCGTAGGGGCGCGGATCGACGGGAAAGCTCGACTGGATGATGTCCAGAATCTCTTTGTCGTAGGCGTCCATCAGCCCTCCTGGCCCTGCTTGGCGCGCAGCTTCACCGGCGTATACGAGCACAAAGGCTCCTCGCGCAGGTAGTTGCCGCGCATGGTGGCCGCGCGCGCGCGGCAGCCGCCGCAGACCTTCTCGTATTCGCACACGCCGCACTTGCCCTCGTACACCTTGGGATTGCGCAGGTTGAGGAACTGCGGGCTGGAGCGCCAAATCTCCGGGAAGGGCGTTTTGCGCACGTCGCCGCAAAAAAGGTCCAGGTAGCCGCAGGGCTGCACGATGCCGGAGTGCGAGATGAAGCAGAAGCCCACGCCGCCCAGGCACCCGCGCGATACGGCGTCGAGGCCGAAGGTTTCGAAGTTCACCGGCACGCCTTCCTCCTTGGCCCGCTGACGCAGGATGCGGTGGTAGTGCGGCGCGCAGGTGGCCTTGAGCTGCATGCTGGTGGTTTTACGGAAGTCGTAGAACCAGTTCAGCACTTCCTCGTACTCGCCATCACTGATGACCTGCGCGCCAAGTTCCGCCGCGCGGCCCGTGGGCACCAGCAAAAAGATGTGCCAGGCGGAAGCGCCCAGGTTCTCCGCCAGGTGGAAGATCTCCTTGAACTGGTGCAGGTTGTCCTTGGTCACGGTGGTGTTGATCTGAAACTCCATGCCCACGGACTTCAAATGCTCTATGCCCTGCATGGAGGCCGCGAAGGCCCCTTTCACGCCACGGAACTCGTCGTGGGCCGCCGCGTCGGGCGCGTCTATGGAGATGGAACAGCGCTCAATGCCGCAGTCCTTGATGCGCCGGGCGTTCTCCGCCGTGAGCAGGGTGCCGTTGGGCGCCATGACGCAGCGCAGGCCCTTGCTCTTGGCATAGGGGATGAGCTCAAAAATGTCGTGGCGCATGAAGGGCTCGCCGCCGGTGAAGATGATGATGGGGCTGCCCGTGCCGGGGAAGGTGTCGATGAGGGCCTTGGCCTCCTCGGTGGACAGCTCGCCCTCGTAGGGTTCGGGGTGCGCCTCGGCCCGGCAGTGCTTGCAGGCCAGGTTGCACGAGCGCGTGACCTCCCAGGCGATGAGCCGCAACGGGGGCATTCCGTCCACGCCCTGGCCTATGGCGTGCTCGCCGGGGTGCTTGTCGATTCTGCCCGGGTGGCCGCCCGGATGTCCTTGAGGATGGCCGCCGGGATGCCCCTGAGGATGACCTTTCGAATGCTCGCTCATCGCTGTTCGCCTACCTGTTCAACCAGCCGAGAATGTCCTCGGCGTGATACGTGAGGATGATATCCGCGCCCGCGCGCTTGAAGCCCGTCATGATCTCCAGGACCATGCGCTCTTCGTCCACCCAGCCGTTCTGCGCGGCGGCCTTGACCATGCTGTAC
>DIVX01000120.1 GCA_002422505.1 Desulfovibrio sp. UBA6121 | reverse complement strand
CCGATGACCGGGTCGAGCTTGCCGCTTCTCGCCTCCTCCACCAGGTCGCGCCCGTACTTTTTGAGGGAGTCGTAGGTGCCTTCGGGGTTGTCGCTGGTGACGCGCTGGTTGCCGCGCACCTCGGTGAGGGCTTGCAAAAACTTGTCGCGCGTGAGGCCGAACTGCCGGTTCACCTTACCGGGACCGGAGGAGGGCGGTTCGTCGAGCAGCGCCAGGAACAGGTGCTCCACGCTCACAAACTCGTCCTGCATGCGCTTGGCCGATTCATCGGCCCGCACCAGCACGGCGCTGGCGGCCTGGGTTATGTGCACCTGGCCAGGCTGCGCGCCGGGACCGGAAACGCTCGGCAGGCGGCCAAGCTCGGCCTCCACGGCCTGGGCGTAAGACGCGGCGTCGAGCCCGCACTTGCCCAGTATCTGCGGCACCAGCCCGCCTTCCTGGGTGGCCAGGGCGTGCAGCAGGTGCAGGGTGTCCACCTGCTGGTTCCCGCGGGAAATGGCGAGGTTCTGCGCCTCGGAAAGCGCGGCCTGGGATTTCTGGGTCAGTCTGTTGGGATCCATTTCATGTCCTCCCAAGGATCACGGCGCGTGCGCCGTGGTTACAGCAGTCGCTTGAGTTCGGAAATCTCCTGCTCCAGGCGCTCCACGCGCTCCAGCAGGTCCACGATGATCGAGCCCGCGCCGTAGGAAATCTCCAAATCGCGGCACAGGCGCAAAAGCTTTTGGATGCGGTACACGTCGCAGGCGCGGAACAGATACTCGTCCGCGCCGGTGCGCACGGGGTCCAGCCAGCCCATCTCCAGCAGTTCGGCCACGGTGGCGGGCTCAACGCGGGTCAGCTCCACCAGCCGCGCCCAGGCGATGTACTCCGAACGGGTGGGCAGGTTTTGCGGGTCGTTGATCTTCAGCTGGGTCATGACATGTCTCCTCGAACTTCAGGGGTGCCGCGCGGGCCGGATGCCGGGGCTAGGCGCGGGGCTGGAAGGCGGAGGCCTTGGCCAGCTCCTCCCACAAGCGGCGCTCCTCGTCGGAGAGCGTCTTGGGGGTCTGAATCATGATGCGCACCATCTGGTCGCCGCGCTTGCCCGCCGTGCCCAGGCCCTTGCCGCGCACGCGCATCTTGGCCCCGGAACCCACGCCCGGCGGAATCTTCATCTCCACCGCGCCGTCCAGGGTGGGCACGCGCACGGTGGCGCCAAGGGCCGCCTCCCACGGGGCCAGGGCCAGGTCGAACACCACATTGTCGTCCTTGACCTTGAACTGCGGGTGGGGCCGCAGCTTGATGCGCATGTACAGGTCGCCGGGCTCGCCGCCTGCGCCGCCGGGGTTGCCCTGGCCCGCCAGGCGGATCTTCTGGCCGTCCTTCACGCCGGGCGGAATGTTCACCTTGAGCGTGCGCGTCTGCATGACGGGATAGCCGTCGGCCCCGGGCACGTGCTCCTGGATGCTCACGGACTGCGGCCCGCCTGCATAGGCCTGTTCCAGGCCTATCTCATAGGTCACTTCCGCGTCCTGCCCGCGGCGCGGGCGCTGCTGGAAGCCGCCACCGCCGAAGCCGCTGAAGCCCCCTGCGCGCGCGCCGCCCGCCCCGCCGAAGAGCGTTTCGAAGAAGTCGCTGAAGCCGTCTCCCGCAAAGCCGCCCCCGCCGGACTGGCGGAAGCGCATGTTCTCAAAGCCCGGAGGCGGCTGGAAATTCTGCCCCTGCTGCCAGTTGGGGCCCAGCTGGTCGTACAGCTTGCGCTTCTCCGGGTCCTTCAGCACCTCGTAGGCTTCCCCGGCCTCCTTGAACTTAGCCTCCGCGCTCGCATCACCGGGGTTCAGGTCCGGGTGGTGCTTGCGGGCCAGCTTCTTGAAGGCCTTGGATATTTCGTCCTGGGAGGCCTGGCGCGTTACGCCCAGGATCTTGTAGTAGTCCTTGAATTCCACGCTCATGGCGTCGCAACTCCTTGGCGGCTGTGGCCGCTCTCATGATCTATGTGCAAAAATAGTGTGTGTTTGCGCCCTGTCAAGGGAGTTTTCCACAGGATGTTGGCGTGAAAAGAGCCGGGCTCGCCCGCCCTATTCGCTGCGGCGGAAGCTCTGGCGCAGGCCCTTGTACTGGCAGTAGTAGCACCGCTCCGGGCGCATGAACAGCCGTACCAATAACATTCCGGCCAAAAAGCCGCCCACGTGCGCCCACCAGGCTATGCCCCCGGCCTGCTGGCCCAGGTGCGCGAACAGGCCGGACAGCACCTGCGACAGGAACCACAGGCCCAAGAACAGCCAGGCCGGCAGGTCTACGATGTAGGGAATGATGATGATGGGGATGAAGGTGACGACCTTGCCGCGCGGGTAGAGCATGACGTACCCGCCCATGACTCCGGCCACGGCACCGGAAGCCCCGATGACCGGCGCGCTTTCCGCGAGGTTGAAAGCCATGTGCAGGGCCAGGGCGGCCAGCCCGCAAAGCAGGTAGAAGGCCGCAAAGCGCAGCGGCCCCATGACGTCCTCGATGTTGTCGGCGAAGATCCAGAGCATCCACATGTTCATGAGCAGGTGCCACCAGCCCGAGTGCAGGAACATGTAGGAGAAAAAGGGCAGCGCGCCCATGGCCGGATAGCCCGCGAGGGACGCCCAGTCTGGAAAGGCGTAGCGTGCAGGCACCACGCCAAGCAGGCGGTAGAGCGCCTCTTGCAGTTGCGGCGGCTGTGCGCTGAGCAGCAGGTGCGCCCCCAGATTGGCCGCGATGACCACGACGACGGCCACGGGAAAGTGCACGCGCGGGATGTCGTCGCGCAGGGGGATCATCCCTGGCCGTCTCCCATGGCGCCGGAAAGGGCCTCCTCGTCGCCCTCCGCGCCCTTGGCTGCGGCATCGTCCAGGGCGGCGGACAGCCTGGCGGCGAAGGCGGCCTCGCGCCCGGCGCGCAGCCCGGCCAGGCGCTCCAGAAGCACAGCGGCCTGCGCGTTCAAGTCCTCAAGATTCCCGGCATTCTCGACCACCATGTCGCAGGCGGCCAGCTTGCGGTCCTCTGGCCACTGCCAGGCTTCAAAGGCCGCCAGCACCTCCGGGGCCAGGCCCCGGCTCTCGCGCAGGGGGCCGTGGCGCAGGGCCTCCGGGCAGCGCACGCCAATGACCACATCGGCCATGCGGCGGTTCTGAGCGTTCTTTTGGCCGGGCTTGGCGGGTGCGGCGCCGCTCAGCCAGCCCGCCTCGAAGAAGAGCGGAATTTCGGCCACGGCCAGGGGCTCGGCGCTGTGCTCGGCCCAGAACTGCGTCAGGGCGTGGCGCACCAGGGGGTGCACAAGCTCCTCCACCTCGCGCCGCAGGCCGGGGTTTTCCAGCATGCGGGCCAAAAGAGCGGGCCGGTCCACCGCGCCCTCCGGGGTCAGCATGTGCCGTCCCAGGTTGCGGGCGATGAGCGCCGCGCCGTCGCCGCCGGGGCCGTACAATTCCAGGACGCAGGCATCGGCGCTGAAGGTGGGCGGGGCCAGGGGCGACTGCGCCAGGGTGCGCAACAGGGCCGACTTGCCGCTGCCGGGCATGCCGGTGATGACCACGCGCTGGCAGTCCGCCGCAAGGGCGTGCAGCAGGGTCAGGAAATCCTGCGGCGGGTCCTGGCGGAAGAGCATCTCCTCGCCGCTGTCCGGGTGCTCAAAGGCCAGGCGGAAGGCGTGGAGCATCTGCCTGGGCGCAAGGGCGGCAAGCGGCCCTTTTTGCGCCAGCCAGCGCGCGTGGTGCGAGGGCCCGTACACCGGGTCGCCCACCAGGGGGTGGCCCAGGTGCGCCAAATGCACGCGGATCTGGTGGGTGCGGCCGGTGTGCAGGTCCACCGCCAGCAGGCTGGCCCGGCCCAGGCGGTCGGTCCACAGCCTGCGCCAGCTGGTGCGGGCCTCGCGCCCGCCTTTTTGCAGCACGGCCATCTTGGTGCGTATGCTGGGGTGCCTGCCCATGGGCAGGTCGATGAAGCCCGCGTTCTCGCCCAGGGCTCCGGCTTCGTCGCCCTTGGGCCTGCCGTGCACCAGGGCCAGATAGGTCTTGTGCACGCGGCGCTGCGCAAAGGCCTGGGAAAGCTCCAGGCGCACGGCCTCGGTGAGGGCCACGAGGATGAGCCCGCTGGTGTCCTTGTCCAGCCGGTGCACAATGCCGGGGCGCTCGCCCTCCATGCCGGAGAGCTCCGGGGCCAGCTCCGGCAGGTGGTGCAGCAGGCGGTTCACCAGGGTGCCCGCTGGCTGGCTGGGGGCCGGGTGGGTGGTCAGCCCGGCGGGTTTGTCGATGACGGCCAGGAACTCGTCGCGGTAGAGGATGGTGAGCGGGGCGTCCTCGGCCTGGGGAACCAGCGCGCCGGAAAGGTCCGGCGCGGCCAGGGCGAGGCGTTCGAAGCCCTCCAGCCTTTGGCCGGGCTTTTTGCAGGGCTTGCCTTCCACCAGTGCCAGGCCCGCCTGCAGCCATTCTTTTATGCGCTCGCGCGAGACGCCGCTTTGGACCAGCTCCCGCGCCCAGAACTGGTCCAGGCGCAGGCCGGTGTCGTCGCGGGTGGCCAGGCGCTCCAGGGCGGGCGCGCCCGGCCCGGTCTGCGGGGCTGCGGCTTCGGGAAGGTCCAGGTCCGGGTCGTCGTCGTAAATCGTGGTGTCATGTCTCATGCGTGCTTCATAGCCTGCGGCGCGGAAAAGCACAAACGCGCGGCTCCTTGACCGGTGGGGGAGCCCGTCGTACAAGACGCGCACCCGAATTTGCTCATTCAACGCACCAACCCGCGAGGGCGCATGGCTCCCCATATCGTCGGCCTCATTCTGACCTACAACGGCGAGCGCCTGTTCGAGCGCTGCCTGGCCTCCCTGGCCTTTTGCGACACCATTCTCGTGGTTGATTCGCTGAGCACCGACGCCACGGTGTCCAGGGCCGAGGCTGCCGGAGCCACGGTGCTTTCCCGCCGCTGGGAGGGACCGGGGCCGCAGTTCAGCTTCGCGCTCACGCACATCCGCGCCATGCAGCCCAAGGTGGATTGGGTGGTGAGCCTGGACCAGGACGAGCAGCTTTCGGACGAGCTTTCGGCCAGCATCCGCGCGGCCATTGCCGCCAGCTCCCCTGCCGATCAGGTTGCGGGCTTCCTCACCCCACGGGCCTCGTTCTACTTCGACCGCTTCTTGAAGCACAGCGGCTGGTACCCGGACTACCTCTTCCGGGTGTTCCGGCCGGAGGCCATGGAAGTGCGCGTGAGCGGCGCGCACTACAGCTTTCATCCCCTGGGCCCCACGCGCAAGCTCAAGGGCGACATCATCCACTACCCCTACCGCAACTTCCGCGAGCACCTGGACAAGGTGAACTCCTACGCCCAGCAGGGCGCGGACGACGCCAAGGCCAAGGGCAGGCGCGGCGGGGTGGCTCCCGGCGTCCTCCATGGCGTGGCGCGCTTCTTCAAAATCTACTTGCTCAAGCTCGGCGTGCTGGATGGCCGCGCCGGGTTCATCAACGCCGTGCACGGCGCGTTTTACGCCTTTCTCAAGTATGTGCGCGCGGCGGAAACCGGCGACTGGGGTCCGAAACAGTGACCGTGGCCGTGGCCGTAAGCGGCGGCGGCGACAGCCTCGCCGCGCTTCTGCGCCTGCGCGACGCCGGGCATGAGGTCCTCGCTTTGCACGGCCAGTTTTTGCCGGAGCACGACGAAACCGCCGCCCAGGGCCTGGCCCAGGCCTGCGCGCGCCTTGGCGTGCCGCTGCACCTGCTGGACCTGCGCGCCCGGTTCGAGGCCCTGGTGGCCGCGCCCTTCGCGTCGGAGTACCTGGCCGGGCGCACCCCCAACCCCTGCGCCCGCTGCAACGCGGCCATGAAATTCGGCCTGCTGCTGGACCGCGCCCTGGAGCTTGGCGCGCAGAACCTGGCCACCGGGCACTACGCCGGGGCCGGGCAGCACCCTGCGTACGGCTGGGCCCTTTCCCGCGGGGCGGACCCCGTGAAGGACCAGAGCTATTTTTTGTCCCTGGTGCCGCGAGAACGGCTTGCACGGGCGCGCTTCCCCCTGGCCGGGGTCAGCAAGGCCACGGTGCGCGCGGAGCTGGACGCGCGCGGCACGCCGCCGCCCCTGCCGCAGGAGAGCCAGGAGATCTGCTTTGTTCCCGGCGACGACTACCGGGCCTTTCTGCAGGCGCGCACGCAGGAGCTGCCCGGCCCCGGCCCGGCGCAATTGCCGGACGGCACCCGCGTGGGCGCGCACCAGGGCTTGTGGCGCGCCACCATCGGGCAGCGCCGGGGCCTTGGCCTTTCCTGGCGCGAACCGCTCTACGTGCTGGACAAGGACCTGGAGCGCAACGTGCTGGTGGTGGCCCCGCGCGGCGAACTGCTGCGGGATTCTTTCGAGGCGGATGAAGTGAACCTGCTTGCGGACCCTGCCCTGTGGCCGCAGGAGGTGCTGGTGCAAACGCGCTACCGCGAGGCAGCCCGGCCCGCGCGGGTGGAGCTTCGCGGCGGCAGGCTGCACGTGCGTCTGCATGCGCCGCTGGTGCGGCCCGCGCCGGGGCAGGTGGCCGCTGTGTACGATTGCGGCGGCGCGGTGCTGGCGGGCGCGGTCATCGTCTGAGACCCCTGGCCATGTCGAGCTCGATGAGGTTCTGCTCCTTGCGGCCTTCCTCCAGCGCGTTCTGCAGGCGGCGGGTGGCTTCGGCCGGGGGCATGGTTTCGTGGCGTAGAAGCAGCACGGCTTCGTCGCGCACGTATTTCTGGTGATAGTACTTCCCCGGCCAGGAAAAGCGGGTCAGTTCGTCCAGGGCGGGCCGGACCTCGCCCTTGCCAATGCGGGACAGGCCCAGGTAGAAGGCTGCGTTGGGCTCGCCGGGCTGACGCTGCAGAATGTCGCGGAAGCTGGCCTCGGCGCTGGCGTAGTCTTTTTTGGTGAAGTAGGTGAGCCCGATGCGCTGGCGCAGGGGAATGGAGTCCGGGTCCTGGGCCAGGGCCTCGTTGTAGCGGGCCAGGGCCTGGTCGTAGTCGCCCGCCGTCAGGGCCATGCTGCCGCGCACGGCCGGGGAGCAGCCGCCCAGCAGGCACGCGCTCAACAGCAACAGGGCCGGTAAGGTCAAGGAAAGTCGCGGGCGCATGGGGTCTCCTCGCAGCGAAGCGTTCCCCACTCTTTTGGCCCAGGCGCGTTCAATAATCCAGGGAAAAGCACAAGGTCATGCCGAATTTTAAGGACGCCAGAACATTTTTCGTCGCCACCCTCGGCTGCAAGATCAACCAGTACGAGTCCGAGGCCCTCATCGAGGCCTGGCGCGCCACGGGGCTTGAGGAATGCGACCGCGCCGCAGACGCCGACCTGGTGCTGGTGAACTCCTGCGCTGTGACGGCCCGCGCCGTGAGCGACCTGCGCGCCGCCGTGCGCCGCCTGCGCCAGCAAAGTCCTGCCGCGCGCATCGTGGTTACCGGCTGCGCTGCGCAGGTGCTGGCACAGGAGCTGGCCGCCATGGACGAGGTGGACGCCGTGGTGCCGCAGTCGCGCAAGGGCGAGCTTTTGGCCGGGCCCGGCGCGATTTCGCAAGAATCGGCTTTGCAAGGACACGGCCCGCAGGAACCGGCTTCACCGCAGCCGGGCCGAGCTTTTCCGCCGTTCTCCATTGCCGCCTTTCGCCGCGCCCGCGCCGTGGTCAAGGTGCAGGACGGCTGTTCCCACGGCTGCACGTACTGCATCGTGCCGCTCACGCGGGGGCCAAGCGTCAGCCGCCAGCCGGGCCAGGCCATCGACGAAATGCGCCGCCTGCTGGAGGCCGGGTACCGCGAGCTGGTGGTTTCCGGCGTGAACCTGCGCCAGTACGGGCGCGATCTGGCCGAGCCGCTGGATTTTTGGGAGCTGCTGCGGCGCATGGAGGCCGAGCTTGCGCCCCAGTGGGCGGGCCGGGCGCGCCTGCGCCTAAGCTCCCTGGAGCCCGGGCAGTTGTGCTCCAAGGCCCTTGAGGTGCTGGGCGGCTCGCGTCTGGTGGCCCCGCACCTGCATCTTTCCCTGCAAAGCGGCGATGCCGGGGTGCTCAAGCGCATGGGCCGCGGGCATTACCGGCCGGAGCAGGTGCTCGACTTTCTGCGCCAGCTTAAAGGTTTCTGGCCGCGCCTGGGCCTGGGGGCGGACCTCTTGACCGGCTTTCCCGGCGAAAGCGCGGAGCAGTTTGCGGCCACGTACGCCTTTTGCCGCGAACTGCCGCTGACCTATGCCCATGTGTTTCCCTTTTCGCCCCGGCCCGGTACGGCGGCGGCCAAGCTGGCCGATCCCTTGCCCAAGGCCGAGCGCACGGCGCGCGCCGCCCAGCTGCGCGCCCTGGCCGAGGAGAAAAAGAGCGCCTTTTTGCAGGAGCTTGCGGCGCTGCCCCGGCTCACCGTGCTTGTGGAGCGCAGCGGCGCGGGGCATGGCGTGTGCGAATATTATGGGCCCTGCCAGGTGCGCGGGAAGCTGGCGGCCCGGCCCGGCAGCCTGGTGGCCCTGCGACCGGAAGGCGTGGCCGAAGGCCGGGTCTGCGGTGTGGTCATGGACGCTTCGAACGCCGGGAGCAAGGCGTGAGCACCCCGCGCGAGCCGCAGCCCGGCAAGCTGGTGCTCTCCGTTTTGGCGCGGGAGCAATGGTGGCGCTCGCACTGGGCGGTGGTCCACGCCGAGCTTGCGGAGCGCTTTGGCCCGGTGGACTACCGCTCCGGACTTTTGCCCTTTGACCACACGCAGTATTACGAGGCCGAGCTTGGCGCGCCGTTGTTCCGGCGGCTCATCGCCTTTGAGCGGCTGCTGCCCCTCGACGGGCTGCTGGCGGCCAAGCTGGCCACCAACGAGCTGGAGCGCGCCCACGCCCGGCCCGACGGCACGCGCCGGGTGAACCTGGACCCCGGCGTGCTGACCCTGGAGCGGCTGGTGCTGGCCTCGGGCAAGAATTTTACGCACCGCGTATACCTGGGCAGCGGCATCTGGGCCGATCTGACCCTCATCTACAACAAACGCCAGGGCTGGGTCATTCTGCCCTGGACCTTCCCGGACTACGCCACCGATGATATGCTGCGGCGCTTGACGGCGCTGCGCACCCTGTACAAAACTGCAATCGAGGCAGGAGACATCCGGCCCGAGCAAGGAGAACATCCATGCCCATGAGCATGACCGGTTTCGGCCGCGTGGAGACCAACGCCGAGGACTTCAGCCACGTTTGGGAAATCCGCAGCGTCAACAACCGCTTCCTGGACGTGAAGTGGCGCATGCCCTCGGTTCTGCGCAGCCTGGAGGCGCGCTTCGACAAGCTGCTGCGCAAGAACGCCTCGCGCGGGCGGGTGGACATCAACCTGAGCGTGGAGACGCGCAGCGCCGCGCTTTTGGGCGTGAGCCTGAACGCGGCCCAGGCCGGGGCCATGCTGGACCAGTTGCGCGCCCTGGCCAAGGAGCAGGGCGTGGACTTCGCGCCGGACATGAACCGGCTGCTGTCCGCCTCGCACCTCTGGCGCGACGACTCCGCCGAGCCGGACCCGCGCCTGGCCAAGAGCCTGGAGGACGGGTTTTTGAAGGCCCTGGCCGACTGGAACGACTCCCGCCGGGTGGAGGGCGGCGAACTGGCCAAGGATCTGAACGCCCGCTTTGCGCGCCTGCGCGAGCTGGCCGCCGCCGTGGGCGAACGCGTGCCCGTGGTGCTCAAAGATAAGCAGGCCGCCACGGCGGAGCGCTTGACCGCCCTGGTGGCTCAGGCGGGCATGACCTTCACCGAGGAGCGCCTGGCCCAGGAAGTGGCGGTGCTGGCCGATCGCCTGGACGTGAGCGAGGAGATAACCCGCTTGGCCGCGCACCTGGACCGCCTGGACGAGGCCGTGGCCGCCAAGGGCGAGGCGGGCAAGCGTCTGGACTTCCTCATCCAGGAGGCCTTCCGCGAGATAAACACCTGCGGCAACAAGGCTCAGGACGTGGAAGTGAGCCGCCTCACCGTGGATTTCAAGGTTGAGCTGGAAAAGTGTCGCGAACAGGTGCAGAACATAGAGTAACGCCATGGACAAAAGCGCACAAAAAATGCCGCAACGTCAGCGGCTGGTCAGCCTGGGCTTCGGCAACTTCGTGGTGGCCGCGCGCATCATCGCCATCGTGGACCCGGCCAGCGCGCCCATGCGCCGCCTGCGCGAGGATGCGCGCCAGGAAGGGCGGCTCATCGACTCCACCCAGGGCCGCAAGACCCGCGCCATCGTCGTGACGGATTCGAACCACGTCATTCTCTCGGCCATACAGGCGGAGACCATCGGCCAGCGCTTCCTTGCCGAGGAAGGCGCAGGCAAACGCGAGGAGGATTAATGCGCCCCACAGACGCCCCGCTCGACAATCTGCACGGGGGCCGCAAGGGCCTGTGCCTGGTGCTTTCCGCTCCTTCCGGCGCGGGCAAGAGCACCCTGGTGGCCCGGCTGCGGGCCGAGTTTCCGGTCTTCGCCTATTCCATCTCCTGCACCACCCGCGCCCCGCGTCCGGGCGAGCAGGACGGCGTGCACTACCACTTTGTATCGCGCGAGACCTTTTTGAGCCGCCGCGAGGCCGGATTCTTCGCCGAATGGGCCGAGGTGCACGGCAACTTCTACGGCACGCCCAAAGAGCCCGTGGAGCAGATGATCGCACGCGGGCAGGACATCCTCTTCGACATCGACGTGCAGGGCGCGTTGCAGCTCAAGCAGGTGTTTCCGCAGGCGCTGTATGTGTTCATCCTGCCGCCCTCGCGGGAGGTGCTGGAAAAGCGCCTGCGCGGGCGCGGCACCGATGCCGAGGACGTCATTGCCCGGCGCATGCAGAACGCCCTGGGCGAGTTGAAGCAGGCCGGTCACTTCGACTACCACATCGTCAACGATGATCTGGAGGAGGCGGCGGACGAACTGCGCGCCGTGTATGTGGCGGGCCGCGCCCGGGCCAGCAGCCGTCCGGGGCTGTTGCCCGGCCTCATGGCCCAGTGGGAGAGCGCCTGATGCCCCTGCCCAAGCTCGTCATCGCCCTGGACTTTCAGACCGGGGCCGAGGCCCTGGACATGGCCCGGAAGCTTGCACCCCTTGCCGGGCCCGGCCAGCCCGAACTGTGGATGAAGGTGGGGCTGGAGCTCTTCGTGGCCGAGGGACCGGAGATCGTCCGCGCGTTGAAGCGCCTGGGCTTCAAGGTCTTTCTCGACCTCAAGTTTCTGGACATCCCGAACACCGTGCGCGGGGCCGTGCGCTCCGCCGTCAAGAGCGGGGCCGACATGCTGAACATCCACGCGGCGGGCGGGGCCGACATGGCGCGCATAGCCGTGGCCGCGCGCGACGAGGCCTGCCTTGAGCGTTCCGGCCAGCCGGGCGCGCAGGGCGGGCAAAACCGGCAGGCCGCCAGGCCGCTCTTGTTCGCCGTCACCGTGCTTACCAGCATGCAGGATGTGGACAACCCCATTTTGCAGGGCAGGCCAGCGGCCGAGGTGGCCCTGGAACTGGCCCGCATGAGCAGCCAGGCCGGGCTTGACGGCGTGGTGTGCTCCGGGCAGGAGGCCGCGCGCATCAAGCAGGCCTGCGGATCTGCGTTCCTCTGCCTCACGCCGGGCATCCGCGTGCCCGCGCCCGATGCTCCGCCCGACGACCAGCGCCGCGTCATGACCCCGGAAGCCGCCGTGGCCGCCGGATCGGACTATCTGGTGGTTGGCAGGCCGGTGACGCGCAGCGCCGACCCGGTGGGCAGCGCCAGCGACATTTTGCGCCGCATGGCCGAAGCCTACGCCGCCGCTCCGGCCGGGCGGTAAGGCCGCCATGCCCTGCAACTGGAAGCTGCTCTCCGTCGCGCCCGTTCCCGCAAACATCGGCCAGATAGCCGAGGAACTGGGCATCACCCAGGTCATCGCCGAGGTGCTCTGGCGGCGCGGCTTCACCTCCACCCAGGCCATGGACCGCTTTCTTTCGCCCGGCCTGCGGCACCTGCCCAAGCCGGAATCCATCCCCGGCCTTACCGAGTCCGCCCGGGTGCTGGCGCGCGAGCTTATGGCCGGGGCGCGTTTCTGTGTCTGGGGCGACTACGATGTGGACGGCATCACCTCCACCGCGCTGGTGAAGGATTTCTTCGCCAAGCGCCTGGGGCCGGAGGTGGCCGCCCAGCAGGTGCGCCACTATCTGCCCAACCGCGTGGACGACGGCTACGGCCTGAATATGGCGGGCATTGAGCGCCTGGCGGATGACGGCGTGCGCCTGCTGCTCACCGTGGACTGCGGCATAAGCGCCGTGGCCGAGGTGGCGCGGGCCAACGAACTGGGCATGACCGTGGTGGTGAGCGACCACCACCTGCCCCCGGCGCAGCTGCCGCCCGCTGCGGCGATCTGCAATCCGCGCCTGTGCGGCGGCGATTGCGGCGACGCCTGCACCGGCCTGTGCGAACTGGCGGGCGTTGGCGTGGCCTTCATGCTCATGGCGGCGCTGAACCGCCTGCTGCCGGGCGATCCCCTGGACATGCGCCAGTTTCTCGACCTTGTGGCCTTGGGTACCGTGGCCGACGTGGTGAGCCTGACCGGCCCCAACCGCATCCTGGTCAAGAACGGGCTGCTGCTCATCAAGGACGCCAAGCGGCCGGGCATCGCCTCGCTCAAGGTCTACAGCGGCTACGACCGCGTGGCCGAGCTTGGGGCCGGGCAGATCGGCTTCGGCCTGGCGCCGCGCATCAACGCCGCAGGGCGCATGGCCGACCCGCAAGTGGCGCTGACCATGCTGCTGGCCCCGGACATGGACACCGCCAATCCCCTGGCCTCCAAGCTGGACGGCCTGAACGCCAAGCGCCGCAGCGAGGAGCAAGCCATTCTGGAGGAAGCCCTGGCCCAGGCCGAGGAGCAGAAGGAGCGCCTGGGCCTTGTGCTGGCGGGCGACCACTGGCACCCCGGCGTCATCGGCATTGTGGCCTCGCGCGTGGTGGAGCGGCACTACAAGCCGGTGCTTATGCTCTGCCGCGAGGACGACCCCGGCGACGAGAAGGGCGGCGGGCATTACAAGGGCTCTGGCCGCAGCGTGGCGGAATTCGACCTGCACGAGGGGCTGTCCGGGCTTGAGCACCTGTTTCTGGGCTTCGGCGGGCACAAGCAGGCCGCCGGGCTGTCCATGCCGCTGGACAACCTGGAGGCCCTGCGCGAGGGCTTTCATCTGGCCGTGGAGGCCGCCCTTGGCCCGCTGCCGCTCAAGGCCTCGCTGAAGCTGGACCGCGAGCTGCCCTTTGGCGACATCTCCTTTACCTTGCTGAAGGAACTGGAGATGTTGCAGCCCTTCGGCATGGGCAACCCGGAGCCGGTGTTCGTCTCTCCACCGGTGCTGGTGAAGGACTACCGCGTGTTCGGCAAGGATCACGTGAAGCTGCAACTGGCCGAGCAACTGCCCGAGGACCAAGTGGGCCTGCGGCCCGGCGCGGTGCTGCCCGCCAAGGCCTGGCGCAAGGCGGCCGACCTGACCCGCGACGTGCAGGGCAAGCTCATGCGCTTCGCCTTCACCCCGCGCATCGACCGTTTCGACGGCATTCCCAAGATCGAGCTGCAGGTGAAGGACTGGGACGCGTAGGGCGCGGCGCACTGTTTCGTCTTTGCGCCGCACGAAGTGCAACACGCTGCCATTGCAGCACAAAGGAAGATTTATGGCGAGCCGTCGGCAAGAATTCAAGGCCCTGGGAAAGTGGATCAGTCAGCTTCGGCCCATCGGGAAGCTGTACACCTTTACCGCAAAAGGCCAAAACGGCAGAGAAATAGAGATCGGTTTCGGCGGGTTGGACAACTTCCTCGGCTCGGTCAGCTTCCCGTCCGCAAAGATCGTCTGCACGGAAAGCAATTTCTTCGGGCTGATGACCATTTTTGACCAGCACAAGATTTCCTTCAACGATGTCGTTCGTTTGAAGGGGCTGATCAAGAATCAGGTGGTGCGGGGCAAGTAGGACCGGGGCGGCTTTGCCGCGCGGGGGCTGGCGTATGCGCTGCGCCTGCCTGCTGCGCCTGGGCCGCAGAGGCTGTCACCCTAAATTGTGGCATTGTAGTGCGGACGAAGGACTGGGACGAGCGATGGAGCAGGCGATGCGCGCGACGATCGGCACGGCGCAGGAACATTACGAGGCGATTCTGGACGACGTGTACCCCTGGATGATGGGGCCGTTCGACGTGAAGGCCGACGAGCAGCAGGCGCTGTTCGCGCGCCTGGGCATTGGCCCGAGCGGAAGCGCCCGCGCGCTCGATCTTGGCTGCGGGCCTGGGTATCAGGCCGTCGCGCTGGCCCGGCTGGGGTTTGACGTGACCGGGCTCGACACCAGCCGCAAGCTGCTGGACCTGATGGCGCAGCAGACCATGCATTTGCACGTGCGCGGCGTGGTGGGAGACATAGCCCACCTGCGCGACCTGGCCCCCGGCCCCTGGTCCGTGGTGGTGTGCATGGGCGATACCATCACCCACCTGCCCGGCAAGGACGCCGTGCGGCAGATGCTGCACGATTTGGCCGCCACGCTGGAGCCGGGCGCTTCGGTGGTCATTGGCTACCGGGACATGAGCGTGCTGCCGCAGGGCTTGGACCGCTTCATCCCCGTGAAGGCCGATGAACAGCGCGTTGCGCATTGCTTTTTGGAGCACGAGAGCGAGGACGCCTACCTGGCGCACGATATTGTGTACACGCGCGAGGGCTCGGCCTGGCGCTTCGCCAAGGGCTGCTACCGCAAGCTGCGCATCGGCGCGGACTGGCTGAGCGCGGAGCTCGCCGCCTGCGGCCTCACCGTGCGCCACCGCGAGGTGGAGCGGGGCATGACGACGCTGGTGGCGGGGTAGGGGGGCAGCGCTGGGGGGATTAGCCGGAGTGCAATGAGGAGAAGTAAATGATGAAGAGTACCGCAGAGCGTGAATTAGCAGAAATTCGTTTCTGGGAAAATTCGAAGTCAGAGTCACCCCAAAGCGATTCCCTTGAAAGCATACTCCGGAAAGCTGCTGAAGCTCAGGTTTTTCTAGAAAAGGTAGATTATTTTAAAAAGCTGTTTGTGAGCGCAAACAGGATTCTCGAACTTGGCGGGGGGCAGTGCTGGGCTTCGTGTATCGTCAAGCGACTTTTCTCCAATGTACACGTTACGGCCACAGACATCAGCCCTGCCGCTGTAGCTTCGTTGCACAAGTGGGAACATATTTTTCGAGTGAAGGTCGATGATGTGGAAGCATGCAGCGCCTCTGACACCCCGTTTGGCGATAAATCATTCGATCTTGTTTTCGTTTTTAGCGCAGCGCACCATTTTGCTCAGCATCGGAAAACTTTTATCGAGTTGGCTCGTATTCTCAGGCCGGGTGGAACGGCCCTGTATTTACATGAACCAGGATGTCAGTCTTTTATGCTTTCGGCGGCTCGTTGGAGAGTAAATGCAAAACGTCCGTGGGTATATGAGGATGTCATAGTGTATAAGAAATTGATGGAATTAGGAAAAGAGACAGGCCTGGATGTGAAGGTTCGCTTCGCCCCAACCATTACTAACCGTGGACCGATGCAGACCATCTATTTCTTTGTAATGAGGCAGCTGCCACTACTCCAATATGTCCTTCCAACAACAGTTGATATAATCATCCACAAGCCCGCATGAAGCCCATATCCGGGTTGTACAGAGATATCTCCGATAGTGCCGCCCCTGGGCGGAATGCCGATTACGCTGCTTTGTCGCCTGCCTTCTTCGCCTGTTTCTACTCCCCTCCTGCCAACTCCGCAGCGTGATAGCTGCTTCTGACCAGCGGAGCGCAGAACATTTTGGGCACGCCGATGGAGCGGCCGAATTCGGCCAGGGCGTCGAAGTCTTGCGGCGGCATATAGCGTTGCACGAGCGGATGATTGCGCGAGGGCCGCATGTACTGCCCCACCGTGATCATGGTGCAGCCGACGTCGTGCATGTCGCGGATGACCTCCCGCAGTTCCTCGTCCGTTTCGCCCAGTCCCACCATAAGCCCGCTCTTGGCCGGAATGCCGCTGCCGTGCGCCGCCACGCGCCGCAGCAGCTCCAGGCTCTGCGCATAGTCCGCCTGCGGGCGGATGCTGGCGTACAGGCGCGGCACGGTCTCCACGTTGTGGTTCAGCACGTCCGGCCCCGCCGCCAGCACGGTCTCAAGGGCGGCCGCATCGCCCTGGAAGTCGGGGATCAGGACTTCGACCGTGCAGCCGGGGAGGGCGGCCTTCACCAGCCGGATGGTTTCGGCGAAGTGCTCTGCGCCGCCATCGGGCAGATCGTCGCGCGTCACGGACGTGACCACGATGTGTTTGAGCCCCAGCCGCACCGCGCCCTCGGCCACGCGCCGCGGCTCGTCGGCATCGGGCGGCAGTTGCTTGCCGGGATTGATGTTGCAGAAGGCGCAATTGCGCGTGCACTCGCGGCCAAGAATCAGAAACGTGGCCACCGAGCGCGAAAAGCACTCCCAGGTGTTGGGGCAGCGCGCGCTTTGGCACACGGTGTTCAGGTCCAGGTCTCGCAACAGCGAGCTGGTGCAGGCAAAGCCCTTAGTGCTGGGCAGCTTGACCCGCAGCCAGGGGGGAATGCGCAAAACAGGCGCGGAATTCTCTGGCAAGGACATCCTTCACTTCCTTTACTTCAATGGCGGCGTTTGCCGCAGGATCGGCCAGGCGCGTGTTCTGCCGGGCGGCCTCCGCAGTCAGGGAGGTGGCCGTTGCACCGCCTATGCCGCACAAGGTGATGAGGTCAAAGAGGCTCACGTCGGGGCCCACATTAAGCGCAAGCCCGTGATAGGTGACGAAGCGCTTTACGCCGATGCCCATGGAGCAGATCTTGCGCTGGCCCTGCTCCGGGCTGGTCCACACGCCGGGAAAGCCCTGCCGCCGGGTGACGCAAACGCCAAAGGCGGCGCAGGTGCGGATGACCACCTCCTCCATGTCGTGGAAGAACTGGCGGATGCCGCCGGGGCGCTTCTCCACGCGGAAGATGGGATAGGCCACCAACTGGCCGGGAAAGTGGCAGGTGATGTTGCCGCCGCGCAGGGTTTGGGCCAGCTCTATGCCCTGGGCGCGCAGGTGCGCCTGGCTTACGTGCAGGTTTTCGCTGCCGCCCTGGCGGCCCAGGGTGATGACCTTGGGGTGCTCCAGCAGGTAGAGCACTTCCTCGGCCCCGTTCTGCACCTCGGCCAGGGTGGCCAGTTGCAGGGCCTCGGCCTCGCGGTAGGAAATAAGTCCCAGATCGTCGATGCGCATGTCTGCCTGGTCCTAGGCCTTGCCCTTGGGCGCGCCCGCTTTTTTGCCGGGCTTCTTGCTGGGCTTCTTGCCTGGTTTCGGGCCGGGCTTGCCGCCAGATGTGCTGCCTGGCGCGCGGTCAGACGTGCTGCCAGACGCGCTGCCGGACCTTTTGCCTGCCGCGCCGCCCTTGCCCGCTGCCGCGCCGGGCTTCTTGTCTGCGGCCTCGCCGCCAGCGGCCTTGCGTTCCGCGCGGGAGGCGTGGGGCTTGTCCTTGGACTTGGGCTCGGCCTTGCCCTGCGCCGGGCCGGAGCCTGCGGGCGCTGGCCTGCCTGGGGCAGATTTTGCGGGCGCGGCCTTGGCGGGCGCTTTGGCCCCTCTGGGCGGTTTGATGGGATCAGCCGGGCGCTCGGACGGCAGGCGCTTGCGCTTGGGCGGGGCGTCGTGCGCTCCCGCAGCTCCCGGTTCCCCGGCGGCGATGATGCTGTCCACAGTGAGGGGCTTGGCCTTGGCGGCGTTCTGACCCGGCTGATTCGGCTTGCCGGGCGCGGCGGACTGATAGGGCTTGCTGAACTGGTCGGGCTGGGTGGGCCGGGCCGGTCTCTCGGGCCGGGGTGCGCGCTCCGGCTGCCTGGATTTTTCGGGAGCGGAGGATTGGCTCGGCTTCTCGTGTTGCCTGGTGTTTTCCGAACGGGCAGGCCGGGCCGGGCGCTGGTGCGGCTGTGCGCCGTCAGGTGCGTTGCCGCGCCTGGCGCCACGCGTCTCTTCGCGCCGCTCTTCCCTCCGCTCATCCCGTTTGGCTCCACGCGTTTCCGCGCGTTCAGGGGCGTTGCCGTCGAACTGGTCGTCGAGTTGGCCGTCGAGCTGGCCGGGCTTTGCCTTGGGCGCGGGATTTCGCTCTGCCGCAGGGCGCAGGGCGGGCGTGGGCACCTCGCCGCCCAGGGGCAGAATCAGCGCATGGGACTTGGCGTCCGTCTCCGGATAGTCGGGCCAGGCGGCCTCCAGCAGCGCGCCGGGCAGGGGCACCAGGTGCTTCTTGGGCAGGCTCAAAAGCGTCAGGCCGCGCTCGGAGCAGGCATATTGCCCGAAGCGGCGCGGGGCCAGACCGTCCGGCGCGGGCAGCTCAAAGGGCCCGGACACGGCGCGCACCAGGCTCTTGCCCGGCGCGGCCTCCAGCTTGCGGCCCTTGGCCGAGAAGTGCAGAAAGCTCAGGCTCACGTTGTCCTTGGTCAGCCGGGCCTCGTCCGAGAGCTTCTTGAGCCAGCCGGGCGCGGCCTCGGCGTCGAAATTGAAGTGGCACCAGGCCGTGTAGCCCCGGCCACTCATGGGGCAGGGCTCGGTGTGCGGGCAGGGGGCCAGGGGCTTCAGCCCATGGTGCAGAAAGCCGCGGCGCAGGGCGGCCATGAGGTGCGCGGAAGGGCGCACGCCGGGCTCCACCACGCACAGCGCCCCCGTGGGCGTCAGCATGGAGGAAAGGTGCCAGGCCAGGGCGTCCGCCGTTTCCAGCAGGTCCTCGCTCTCGCCCCGGTGCAGCACTTCGTTCAGCGCATTGGCCATGATGAGTAGGTCGGCGCGTTCGCGTAGGCGGGCGTCCAGCGGGCCCTTCACCAGGGTGATTTTCCAGGGGGCGATGCCGCCCTGGCTGGCGGCCAGGCTGTGCAGCACGTCCAGCCCCAGGCGCATGGGCTTGGGCGCGCGGTCCACGCAGATGAAGGTTAGCGGGCGTCTGCGCAGGCGCGGGCGGCTGAGCCACAGGGCCAGCGGCACGGTGAGCGGCCCGGTGCCCAGGTCGATGATGGTGGCCGCGCCGTCGGGATCGTCGCCGCCGGGATCAAGGGCCAGCCCGGCGAAAAGCACGCCCAGGCGGTAGATGTTCCACGGCAGGAAGTAGCGCAAATAGGCCGAAAGGGCCGCCGGGTCGGCCAGATAGTCGCGCCGCAGGTCGCCGCGTTCGTCCGTCAGCAGGTGCGAGAGGTGGCGGATGTCTCCGGGCAGCTCGCGGCGGTGCTGGCGGCGCATGGGCATGGCCGCGTCCAGGTGCTTGGGCAGGCCCGCAAGCTGGGTCAGAAAGTCCCGGCTGGCGCGCGGGAAGAGTTGTTCAGGCGACATGGCGCAGCACCATCCTTTCAACATACAGGGAGCCGAAGCCGGGGTCCGAGGTCAGGTCCAGGGGACGGCATTTTCCGGGCAGGGCGCGCACCCAGTCCCAGGCTTCGACGGAATTCAACAGCAGACGCGCCCCGGCCAGGGAGGTGTTCCCGGCGCGCACCAGGCGCTCGGCCAGTACGGGGGGCAAAAAGCCCAGGGTGGCCAGGTCGCGGGCGTCCACATGCTCGCCCATGGCCCCGGCCAGGTGCACGGCCGTAAGCGCCCCGGCCTTCAGGCCGGATTCCGCCAGCAGGCGCGACAGGGCGAGATTGAAGGCGGCCTTGACCTTGACCAGTTCCTCCACGTCAGAGGCGGGCAGGGCGAGCCCGGAACCGAGGGGAAGCACGGCCTCGCCGTTCACGTCGGCAAGGCCCTTTGCCAGCCGCTGCCCCAGGGGCGTGGCGGGTACCACGAAGCGGCCCGATTCGTCCAGCACCCCGGCGCGCAGCAGGGCGGAGGCCAGGGACAGATAGCCCACGCCGGTGATGCCGCCCTCTTCGCCCTGCATGGGCGGGCGCTCCACGTACTCCGGCTTGAGCCCTGCCGGGGTGAGGCTGAAGGCGCGCACGGCGCCGGGCGCGGCGGCGCGGCCATGGCGCAGGCCCACGCCCTCAAGGGCCGGGCCCATGGGCACGCTGGCCAGCAGATACTCGTTGGGCGAAAGCGCCAGGATGAATTCGCCGTTGGTGCCCAGGTCGGCCAGCAGGTACGGGTGTTGCGGCGGCTGCGCGCCAAAGGCCAGGGCGGTCAGGCCTGCGCTCAGGTCTGCGCCTACAAAGGGGGCGAGCAGCGGCGGGATGCGCGTTTGCGGCAGGTCGGGCGCTATGCTCCGGTCATCGCCCCCGGCGTAGTCCAGGCGGTAGGGCGCGCGCGCCAGGCCCGGCACGGGCAGGCCCAGCAGCAGGTAGGTCATGGCGCTGTTGCCCGCCACGCACAGGCGGGCCACCGGGCGGCCTGACTCGGCCTCGGCGTGGCGCACCAGTTCGCGCAGGCGCTCCAGGGCGAGTTGGCGCAAGGTCTCCGCGCCGCCGGGGCGGGCGGCGAAGCCCAGGCGCGACATGACCTCGCTGCCCAGGCCCATTTGCGGGTTCAGTTCCTGCCCGCCGTAAAGTGTTGTTCCGCCCGCCTGCGCGGCCCAGTGCACGCTGGTGGTGCCCAGGTCCACGGCCAGGGTCAGCTCGCCTGCGGGCGTGCCGCCAGCGGTTTTCGCCGTTTCGCTCGTTTTGAGCTGGCGCGGCCCGCCGGAACGCTTGGGCTCCGGCAGTTCAATCTTGCAGGCCGTGGCCGGGTGCAGGCAGGAAAGCCGCCAGCCCTCAGCCAGGGCGGTTTGGCCCAGCCTGCGCGTCTCCTCGGGAAAGGGCGGCGGCGGGGCGGAAAGAAAGCGCACGCGGCACAGGCCGCACTTGCCCAGGCCCGCGCACAGGGGCACGCCCTGCCACAGCCCGGCCAGAAAGATGGCCTGGGCCAAGGTCAGTTGCGGGTCAGGCGTCAGGTTCTGGCTGCGGCCATCGTGCGTGCAAAGGGCGATCATGCCTGCCCCCCACCGAGCTTGCGCGGCAGGCGCACGGTGAAGGTGGCCCCCTGGCCGGGCTGGCTGGCCACGCTGATTTGCCCGTGCATGCCGCTGACGAGGTTGTGGCATAGGGAGAGCCCAAGCCCTGTGCCCTGGCCGGGCGGCTTGGTGGTGAAGAACGGATTGAAGATCTTGTCCATGTTCTCCGGGGCGATGCCTGGGCCGTTGTCGGCCACGTGGATGGTCAGGGAGTCGTCGTCGGCCTCGGCCGTCACGGTTATGGCTCCGCCCCGGTCCACGGCCTGCAGCGCGTTGGTCATCAGGTTCAGCACCACCTGGCGCAGCAGCGGCGCGTCGGTGCGCAGGGTGGGCAGGTCTTCGGGCAGCTTGCGTGTCAGGCTCACGTTCTTGTATGAGGCTTCCTTGTCCACCAGCCGCGCCATGTCGTCCACCAGGCGGGCCACGTCCACGTCCTGCAGCACGGGCTCGCGCTTGCGGGCAAAGTCGAGCAGCTTGTGGGTGATGTTCTTGCAGCGGTCCACCTGGGAGCGGATTTCGCGCAGGGAGTCGCGCACCTCGGCGAAGTCGGCCTCGTTGCTTTTTTCGGCCTCGGAAAGCAGGTGCGAGGCCCACTCTGTTTCTTGGGCGATGATGGCCAGCGGGTTGTTGATTTCATGCGCAATGCCTGCGGAAAGTTCGCCAATGGCGGCAAGCTTTTGCGACTGGATGAGCTGGGCGTTGAGGGAGCTTCTGGCATCCTCGGTTTCCGACAGGCGGCGGATGAGCGCGCGCGCGGAGCAGGCCGCCATGATCAGCGCGGCCATGGCCAAAAGCGCCGCCAGGGGCAGGCTGGCGAAGGTGGCCGCAACCACCAGCCCGGCCAGGGCGGGCGGCAACAAAAAGTGCAGCCACAGCACCAGGGTGCGCTCGCCCCCAAGCCGCGCCCCGGTGGCTGTTGCAAAAAGCAGCCGGGCGCTTTGCGGCAGGCTAGCCCTTGGCCTGGGCGCGGACATTGAGGGCCTTGCGCTCGGCAGCCCGGCGCACCTTGTCCAGCAGTTCATCAAAGTCGGCCGGCTTGAGCACGTAGTCGTACGCGCCCAGGTTCATGCCCTGCATTCCGGCGTCGAGGGAGGCATGCCCCGTGAGCATGATGACCTCGGTCAGGGGGCGCTTCAGGCGGATTTGCCGCAGCACCTCAAGTCCGTCCATGCCGGGCATGCGCACGTCCAGAATGACCACGTCGAAGTCCTGCTCGTCCATAAGCTTCAGGGCTTCCACCCCGCTGTAGGCCGGGGCCACCGTGATTTTGCGGATGCGAAAGCGCTTGGCCATGGTCTCGACGAAGTCGGCTTCGTCGTCCACCAGCAGGATGCGTATTTCCATTGGCGTTCCTCGGTGCCTGTCGGCAGGCTAGTCTTTGTTTCGCGGCAGGCAGATGATGAAGGTGGCGCCTTGGCCTTCCTCGCTCTCCACCTTGATGGTGCCGCCCAGCTTTTGGATGATGCTGAAGCTGATGGTCAGCCCGAGCCCGGTGCCCTCGCCCACCTTCTTGGTGGTGAAGAACGGATCGAAGATCTTGTCCAGCTTCTCTTTCGGGATGCCGGGGCCGGAGTCCTTGATGGTGATGACGACCTCGTCGGGGTCGTGCACGGCCATGGTGCGGATGTGGATGTTCCCGTCCTTGCCGATGGCGTCGATGGCGTTGTCGATTATGTTCAGGAATACCTGCTGCAACTGGGCGGAATCGCTGGCCACAAAGGGCAGGTCCTTTTGCAGGCCGGTGTGGATCTCTATGGCGCGGTAGCGCGCCTCGTTCTGCAGAAAGGTTATGGTCTGGGTGATGACCTCGTTGACGTTCACGTCCTCGTGGATGGGGTCCATGCGCCGGGCGAAGCCCAGCAGCCGGTGCGTCACGTCCTTGGCGCGGGTCACGTGGTACTCGATCTTGGTAATGGCGTCCTCGAACTCCTTGAAGTTCGGGCTGGCCTTGATGTCCTCCTCGCCCAGCAGGTCGCGCATCCAGCCGGCCTTCTCTTTGATGATGGCCAGGGGATTGTTGATCTCGTGGGCAACGCCCGCCGCCATTTTGCCCAAAGAGGCCATTTTGCTCGACTGGGTAAGGCTGGCGTTCAGCGAGGCCTTTTCCCGCTCGGAGCGCATGAGCTGCGACAGGATGGTGTTGCTGGTGAGGATGGTGCCCCCGGCGATGACCAGGAAGCCGCCTGCCAGAATGATCCACACCAGCCAGCGCGTGCGCGCCAGCGGCATCAGCTCCTCGGTGGGGTCGTCGCGTATGGCCAGCAGCCAGTTCTTGTTCTCCAGCCAGGCCAGGCCCACAAGGTAGGGTTTGCCGTCCACGGCGATGGTGTCGGTTCTGACCCCGGTGAACTTGGCGAAGGAGCCCAGGTTCATGTGCTCCAGCAGCTTGGGACCGAAGCGCGGCTTGGATTGCAGCACGTTGTCGGTGTTGAGCAGGAAAGCGTCGCCGTTGGCGCCCAGCTGGTCGCTTTGCACCAAAGAATCGAAGATGTCGGAATCGATTGTGGCGCGCAGCACCCAGGTATGGTCGCCCTCGCGCCTGCTTACGGCGATGATGAAGTGCGGGTAGTTGCGGCGTCCCAGGAACACATCGCTGATGTAGAAGCCCTTGGCCTGCACCTGGTTGAACCACTCCTCGTCTTTGTAGTTCGCGGTGCGTATGGCCTGGTAGGGGCCGGTGTAGATTACGTGGCTGCCGTCCTGGTCGATGATGCCCAGGTCGATGTAATACTTGCTGCGCGCCTGCATCAGGGTGAACACGCGCTCCAGGGTGCCGTCCTCCAGGAAGTACTGCAGCTTGTGGGTGTAGGCTATGGCCATAAGCTGGGAGAGGCGCTCGTTCAGGAACAGGTCGATGGTGCGGCGCTTGTTTTCCGTCAGGTGGTTCAGGTGCTGCACAACCTTGCCGATGTGCGCTGCCTCGAACTGGCGGAAAATCGTGTAGCCCAGAATTAGCAGAGGGATGAGGGAAAAGCCGAGGGTGGTTAAAACCATCTTGATGCGCAGCTTCGTGTAGCCAGAGCTTTCGATCATGCGGCTCACCCTTATTCGCAGAATTATGTGGCGCAGACGCGCTTGCCTGAGGCCGTTGCGTCAAAGCCCGCGTCCAGCTTGGAACAATACCCCCTGCAATGGGGATGTGCAAGTGCTTTCAGGGAAATCGCGCCGCCTGGAGCCATTGCGGCGGGCTGTCGGCCTTTCTTTGTTCCGCGCGGGGCGTGCGGCCTTGTCTCGGCAAGAGTTTTCTGCGATTGGTCAGACATGGGCAATCGACCTGGATTTTTTGGCCGGATCATGCAGGCCCTGCGCGGGGGCGCAAGCAGGGCCGCGCCGAGCGACGAGGAACTGCGCGCGCTGTTTGCCGCGCGCTCCCAGGCCTTTATGCGCCTGCTGGAGGCCAACAACAAGGCCCTGGAGCTCATGAGCGACCTGGAAGAGGCGCTCAAGGGAAGCGCCATTTTCGGCATGAGCTTTGTGCGCGCCAGCGCCACGGCCGTGGGCGTGAACGTGTTCAAGCTGGTGCGCGCCCTGACCGAGCTGGAGCCTGGCCGCTACGAGGCGCTCTTTTCCCGCCTGGCCGCCATTCAGGCGGGCATTGACGAAATAATGACCAGCGGCCCGCAGCGCCAGGGCGCGCCGCTTGTTCTTTCCTTTGCGGAAATAGACCGCCACGCGGCGGACCTGACCGGCGGCAAGATGGCCATTCTGGCCGACATGCGCACCAGCCTGGGCCTGCCCGTGCCCGCCGGGTTCGTCGTCACCGCCGCCGGGTACGATGTCTTCATGGCCGCAGGCGACCTGCAGGCCGAGATAAACGCCCGGCTGCAAAGCCTGCCCGAGGACGCAGCCGCTGCGGGCGATTCCGAGGCCGTTGCCGCCCGCTACCGCGTCTCTTCAGAAATCCGCCAGCGCATCATGGCCGCGCCCGTGCCGGACGAATTGGCCCAGGCCATACGCGGGGCCTATGCGCGCCTCAGCGCGCAGTCCGCCCAGGCCGTAGCGGGAGGCGCCCCGCTGCGGGTATCGCTGCGCAGCAGCGCCCTGGGCGAAGACTCCGCCGGAACCACCTTCGCCGGGCAATTCAAGAGCCTGCTCAACGTGCCGGAGGAGGACCTGCTGGACGCCTACAAGGAGATTGTGGCCAGCAAGCACACCCTGCACGCCATGACCTACCGTCTGAACCGGGGCATCCGCGACGAGGACGTGGCCATGTGCGTGGGCTGCATGGAGCTGGTGGACGCCCGCGCAGGCGGGGTCATGTACTCGCGCAATCCCCTGGACGCCCGCGACGCCTCGGTGTTCATCAATGCCGTGTGGGGCCTGCCTACGGCGGTGGTGGACGGCACCACGCCTACGGATCTTTTTGTGGTGGAGCGCGCGGACGGCGGCTTTGCCCTGCGCGGGAAGCACATCAAGCACAAGCAGGAGCGCACCGTGCCGGACCTGGGCGAAGGCCTGCGCCGCGAGCCCCTGGAGCCAGAGCTGGCGGAAGCGCCTTCCCTGACGGACGCCCAGGCCCTGGAGTTGGCGCGCTTGGCCGGAGTGCTGGAAGAGGCCTATGGCGGCCCGCAGGACATCGAATGGGCCGTGGACCATGCCGGGCAGGTGCTGCTTTTGCAGTGCAGGCCCCTCAAGCAGGCTGCCCCGCAGACAGGCCCAGGGGCCGAGGCCGCCCCTGCCGGGCGCGCTGTGGAGGGCGCGCGCGAGCTTTTCGCCGGAGGCGCGGCCGCCTGCGCGGGCGTGGGCGCCGGGCCGGTGTTTGTGGCCCGCCAGGAACTGGACGCCCTGCGTTTTCCCGACGGCGGCGTGCTGGTGGTGCCCATGGCCCTGCCTCGCTGGGCCTCGCTTTTGCCGCGCGCCGCGGCCTTGGTGGCGGAGCAAGGCGGCATCACCGGGCATTTGGCCAACGTGGCGCGGGAATTCGGCGTGCCCGCGTTGTTCGACGTGCCGGAGGCCTCCACCCGCTTCGCCGAAGGCCAGACCGTCACCGTGGACGCCTTGGGCAGGCGTGTGTACGCGGACCGGGTGGAAGCGCTGCTGTCCTTTGCCTCGCCGCAGGCCCCGGTCATGGCGGGCAGCCCGGTGTACGAGTGCCTGCGCGCGGTGTCGCGGCTCATTCTGCCCCTGAACCTGACGGACCCGGAAGCCCCGGACTTCAAGCCGGAGGCGTGCGCCACCTATCACGACATCACCCGCTACGCCCACGAGATGAGCGTGCGCGACATGTTCGACTTCGGCTCGCGCAGCGGGCTGGCCAGCCAGGCCAGCAAGCAGTTGGTGTGCGAGGTGCCCATGCAATGGTGGGTGGTGAACCTGGACGACGGGTTCTCGCGCCCGGTGCCGGAACGTTTCGTGAACCTGGCGGACATCGTGAGTCCGCCCATGCTGGCCATTTGGGCGGGCATAGTGGCCGTGCCCTGGGCCGGGCCGCCCGCGGCCGACGCCAAGGGCTTCCTCTCAGTGGTGGCGGGCCCGGCCTGCAACCCGGAGCTGGACCCGACCATGGCCACGACCTTTGCGGTCAAGAACTACTTCATGATTTCCAAGGAGTTCTGCAATCTCCAGTCGCGCTTCGGGTTCCACTTCTGCACTGTGGAGGCCCAGGCCGGGGACGATCCGCAGGAGAACTACGTGAGCTTCCAGTTCAAGGGCGGGGCCGCGGACCTGAGCCGCCGCGTGCGCCGGGCCCGGCTCGTGGCCGAGCTCCTGGAGGAGCGGGACTTCCGGGTGGAGGCGCGCGAGGACGCGCTCTTCGCCCGGCTCGAGGGATTCGACAAGACCGCCACCCTGGACCGGGTGGCCGTGCTCGGCTACGTGGTCATCCACACCCGGCAGCTGGACATGGCCATGGCCAATGACGGGCTCATCGCGCAGCTCAGGGACAAGATGGACAAGGACCTGGCCGGGCTGCTGGCTTAGCGTCTCAGCCCGCGGCCTGCATCTTCCGCACTTCGCTTGCCGTGAGCGGCCGGCCCAGGTCCCGGGCCCTGGCCCGCACCAGGGTCACCAGCTCTTCGGCGGCCTGGGGCGCGAGTCCCAAAGCCCCGGCAACAGCCGCGCGGCCGCTCTTGGCGCCCACCGCGATTCTGCGCTCCCCGCCCACCTCGGCGGGATCGAACGGCTCGAACAGGGCCGGGTCCTTGCTCAGCCCATGCACATGCAGGCCGGATTCGGCCGCGAACACGTCCGGCCCGGCCACGGCCTTGTTCCGGGCCAGGGGCAGGTTCGCGGCTTGGGCCGCCAGTTCGCAGAGGCCTTTCAGGCCCGTGAGATCGTAGTTTCCGCAGTCCCGCCGGAGCCCCAGCCAGGCCGCCACCTCTTCCAGGGCCGCGATGCCCGCGCGCTCGCCCAGGCCCAGGAGGGACACGTCGGCAAAGGCCGCGCCGCAGGTGAGCGCCGTGACCGCGTTGGCCGTGGCCATGCCGAAATCGTTGTGGCAGTGCACGGCCATGGGCACGCGCAGGAAGCGCAGGAACGGGACGAGCAGCCGCTCCATGTCCTGCGGGCAGAGAAGGCCCACGGTGTCCGAGAGCCGGATGCGCGCCGCGCCCAGCTCCTGGGCCGCGTGGGCCAGGTCCAGGGCAAAGTCCGGATCGGCCCGGGACACGTCCTCCAGGCC
>DIVX01000056.1:12132-12331 GCA_002422505.1 Desulfovibrio sp. UBA6121 | reverse complement strand
AGGACGACTTCCGCGAGGTGCCGCCCAAGGGCTTCCACCGGCTGTACCCCGGCAACGAGGTGCGTCTGCGCTACGCCTATTACATCACCTGCCGCGAGGTGGTGAAGGACGAGGCGGGCAATGTTGTGGAGCTGCGCTGTACCTACGACCCCGAGAGCCGGGGCGGCGGCACGGCGGATGGCCGCAAGGTCAAGGGCAC
>DIVX01000056.1:0-12068 GCA_002422505.1 Desulfovibrio sp. UBA6121 | reverse complement strand
TCGAGCGCCTGGGCTACTTCTGCGCCGATGAAAAGGACACGAAGCCCGGAGCGCCGGTGTTCAACCGCGCCGCCACCCTCAAGGATACCTGGGGCAAGATCGAAAAGAAGCAGGGCGGCAAGTAGGCCAGCCTGTAAACCTTTTGGGCTTATTGCAGCGAATGGCCGCTTCCTGGAGACCGGGGGCGGCTTTTTTTTGCGCCTTGCGGGGCACCGCCCAGCCAGCCTGCGCCAGCTTGACAAAATCCTTTAGCGCGGTTAGTTGTACATGCAAGCGTACTCGCGGCGACCCCATCACCTGCAACAGGAGCAAGCCATGCCGAAATCAAGCGACCTTGTGCACCACTGCCTGTACTTTACGGCAGGTTCGCTTGGCCGCGCCATGAGCCGTCTTGCGGACGAGGCCTTCCGCCCCACCGGGCTTTCGCCCTCGCACGCCTTTGTGCTCATGCTCGCGGCGGAGGAACCCGGCATCGGCCCCGGCGAACTGGCCGAGCGGCTTGCCCTGGCCCCGTCCACCGTGACACGCTTTGTGGACGCCCTGGTGGCCAAGGGTCTGCTTACCCGCACGGCGGAGGGCCGCGCCGCGCGCCTTGCCGCCACCTCCGCCGGGCTTGGGCGGCTCAAGGGCGTGGAGCAGGCCTGGAAGCGCCTGCACACCGCCTATGCTTCCGTGCTCGGCCCGGAGGGCGACCGCCTGGCCCGCGAGATCGACGCCGCGACGCAGGCCCTTGAAGGTAACGCCAGCTAGCGCCTTGGCGTGCAAGTCTCCGGCAGAGTGTTTATTGCTTGTGCATGCAATTATGAAGAAAGGGAGGTTCTCATGAAACGCAACCTTGGTCCGGTCAATGCCTTGTATCCATCGCTCACAACCATCGTAGGGGCCGTGGTGAACGGCAAGCCGAACTTCCTGGCCGTTGCCCATGTGGGCATCATGAACCATGGCCAGCCGCAGTTTCTGTCCTTTGGAATCAACAAAAAACACCACACGCCCAAGGGAATCATCGAGCACGGCGAGTTCAGCGTATGCATTCCCGGCGAGAATCTGGTGGTGGAGACGGACTACGTGGGCCTGGTGAGCGGCAAGAATACGGACAAATCGCAGCTTTTCGAGTTGTTCCAGGGCGAGCTGGCCCATGCGCCGCTGATCAAGGGTTGCCCGGTGTGCATGGAGTGCCGCCTTTCTCGCGTGGTGGACTTCGGCACCCACGACGTGTTCATCGGCGAACTGGTGGCCACCCATGCGGATGAGGGCGTGCTGCGCGCCGACGGCGGCATTGATCTGGCCCGCGTGCGGCCCTTGCTGTTTGATATGTCCAGCATGAAGTACTGGAGTCTTGGCGCGGAGGTCGCCCCGTGCTGGGGGGCGGGCAAGGAGCTGAAACAGCGACTGCGGGCCGGGGCGGAGTAGCGATTGGCTCTGCCCGCAACAAAGCGGCAAGCCTGATTATTCTTTTGCTCAGGCGTGCCGCTGTTTACGCGGTGCGGATGCTTCCGCCGTTCCAACTCAGGGGCCTGGACCGCAGAACGGTGGGCGCAGCGGCGAACATGGCCTGCACGTCGCGCGGGGAGGGAATGACCCCCGGCGTAAAGGACACCGCCCAGGCGTCGCCGCGCAGATGCGCCAGGGCCCAGCGGCACACGTCCGGCTCAAAGGCCCCTGGCGAGGCCACCACGAGCAGGGCCTTGGCCTGGCCGTCCTGCCAGGGCGGCAGCTTGTGCAGCGGGCGGCAAAAGGCCAAAAGCTCCGGCACGCGCACTATGTTGCCCCCGGAGAGAGCCAAGCGCAGCCAGAAGTCCCACATGGTGAGCTGCACGCCCGGCCGCAGGCCGCCCAGGCTTTGCCAGGCCTCCCGCAGCACCAAGGCGGCGGGCCCCACGGGGTTGAAGCGCGTGAGCTGCTCCTTGCTGAAGGGCCGCAAGCGGATGAGCGGCATGTCGTCGGGCGTGCCGGCCGTATGCATGGGATAGGCCGCCTTGGCCTGCCTGGCTTCCACCACGCGCAGGCTGCTGGCCATGAAGCGCGGGCTCAGGCGCGTTCCTTCCGGAACCAGCGCCAGGGCCTCCTCCTGCCCGCCAAGGGCGGCGATGTTCAGCGCCATGGCCGGGTGCAGGCCTGTTGCGTCTTGCACCTGCACGCTTTTGAAGCCCAGCGAGTTCTGCAGCAGCCGGGCCTCCAGCGAGTTGTGCTCCTGCGGGGCCGTACTTGCCAGGATGATGTGCAGCCGTTGCGGGCCGACGCTTTGGCAGGCCAGAGAGACCAGCGTGCGGAACAGGTCTGCGCCTGCGCTGCGGCAATGGATGAGCACCCGGATGCGGGTCGTGTCGGTCATAGAGTCTTCCCCTTCCCTGGGAGTTCGCGGGCAGGCACGATCCGTGTGCCGGTAGGGCCCTTCTCGCCGGACTTATCGGTCTTTGCGGAGCAAATCTTTAGCCGGGCGCTTAAAACAGTTCTGGCCCGGCTGGCTGCTTCCTGTCATGATCTTTGCATATTCACAGGCCGGAAGGAATCGCATGCCACAGGACGAATTCACGAATTTGCACGCGCCCCAGGCCGTGACCTTGGCGGAAGCCATTCTTGCGGACGGGCTGCTGGATGATTTGCGCCTGAGCGTTGGCGGCAAATGCTGGCGGCTGTGGGGCCGGGGCGGAGCGCGGCGCGAGGAAGCCCTGGCGGCGGCGGTTCGACCGCGCAGCCTGCCTGTGCTGCTGGGCCCAAGTCTTGGCCGCTGCCTGGAGCTGCTGGCCGGGCAGGGCGGCCCTGTGGCCGTGGTGGACCGCGAGGCCGCCGTCTGGGAAGTCACGGGTCTGCGTCAGCGTTTCGCCGCAGCGCCGAATGTCCTTTGGCTCACCGAGGCCGACCCGCAGGCCGTGCTGGCCGCGCTTACCCGCTGGCAGGGGGAGCAGGGCGGCCTGCCCTTTGCGCCATTGGCCGCTCCGGCCGCGCGCCGGGTGGATCCGGCCTTGTACGGCGCGCTGCACGATGCCTTGGCCGCCAGCGCCAAGGCCAACTTCTGGGAAAAGGCCGCGTACCCGAAATTCCAGTCCGCCGCGCCGCGCGTGCTCTTTCTGGACCGCCCGTACTTTCTGAACAGCGAGATAAAAGACGCCCTCACGCGGCTCGGCGCGCCGTGGTCGGCCCTGCCGGTGCCCCAGGGCGGCCAGGGCAGCGCAGCCTTTGTGGAGGCGCTGCTGCGCCGCGTGCTGGAATTCCGGCCCGATTTCGTGCTCACGGTCAACCACTTCGGCCTCGACAGCGAAGGACGCCTGGCCGAGTTGCTGGAGCGCCTGGGCCTGCCGCTGGCCTCCTGGTTCGTGGACAATCCGCACCTCATCCTCTCGCGCTATTCCGGCTTGGCCCGGCCCGGCACGGTGCTGTTCAGCTGGGATGCGGACAATCTGCCGAGCCTGCGCGCAGCGGGCTACGCCAATGTCCAGTATCTGCCCCTGGCGACGGATGCCCGGCGCTTTCGCCCCGGCCTGCCTCCGGGCCCCGCGTCGTGGCGGGCGGAGGTCTCCTTCGTGGGCGACAGCATGGCCCGCGCCGTGGCCGAGAGCCTGAGCGCCTGCGCTTCCGTGCCGGAACTGACGGCCCGGTATCAGGACGTCGCGGCAGGGTTCGGAGCCTCGCAAGAGCGCGGCGTGGACGCCTACCTGAACGCCGCGCACCCGGAGCTTGCGGCCTGTCTGCGCGCCCAGCCCCTGGCCCTGCGCCTGGCCTGCGAATCGTTGCTGACCTGGGAGGCCACCAGGCAGTACCGCCGGGCCTGCGTCTTCGCCCTTGCGCCCCTGGCTCCGCTCATCGTTGGCGATGAATCTGGCTGGCGCGAAGCCTGGAAGCAATTGCCCGTCGTACCCGCCGCACGTTTTTTGCCGCAGGTGGATTATTACGGCGATCTGCCGCGCTTCTACCCCTTGAGCGGAGTGAGCCTGAACTGCACCAGCCGACAGATGAAGGGCGCGGTGAACCAGCGCGTATTTGATGTTCCGGCCTGCGGCGGCTTTGTGCTGACGGACAGGCGCGCCCAGTTGGACCAGTTCTTCGAGCCCGGCCGCGAGGTTGTTGCGTATGACGCGCCGGAGGAGATCCCGGAGCTTGCGGAGCGCTGCCTTGCGGACCGGGAGTTGCGCGCGCGGGTGAGCGCTGCGGCCAGGGCGCGCATCCTGGCGGAGCACACCTACGAGCACCGCGTTGCCCAGCTGCTCAAGGTCATGCGCGACAGCTTCGGCTAAGGCCGGGAGCCGCGCGCGCAATTGTATCAGCAGGGCTGGTCGCGCGGCCTTGAGAATTACGGAATTCTAGGCCATAGTCCACAAGGCGCCATGTGACGCCACCAAGTGCGGAGGGCGCAGTGTCCGGCGAGCAGCACAACGATTTGACCCAAGCGGCGGCCCCTGGCGGGGCCATGTTCCTCTGCGCCTCCTGCGGGCACTCCCAAACTCTGCCGGAGCAACTGCTTGGCCGCCAGGCCAAGTGCCCCAAATGCGGCCAACGCGGCGAGGTTGTCCGCCCTGCGCAGCCCAAGGCGGAACCCGGCCTCGACGGCGTGGCGCTGGACGAGCTGCTGGATGCGGCCGGAACATCGCCCCTTGTGCAGGCCTTGGCCCCGGAGCAGGGCAAGCGCCAGGGCGGGCTCACATTGCAGGAAGACTCCCTGGCCCTGGACAACGCCGAGAAGCCGGAGACCCTGGCCGGGTATGTGCGGCATTTTTTTTCCGGCAGCCTGCCTGTGAATATCTTATCCGGGGTGCTTGGCGGCGGGTACGAGGTGCTGGTGTGCCTTGCCCTGGCCATGTTGGCGGGGCTTTTGCCCGCTGCGGCCGGGCTGGCTCCGGTCGCCCTGAGCATGACCCTGCTGCCCGCCGTGTTCGGTTCGGTGCTCTTTGCCCTGCATGGGCGTTTGGCCGTGGCCCTTGGAGGGCCGGATCCCTCGGCCGTGCTGGCCGTGTTTCTGCTGCTGGCGTCCCTTGGGGCCGAGCTGACTGGGCAAGCGTCTGCGCAGACCCTGGCCGCCACCATGCTGGCGGGCCTGGCCTTGGCGGCGCTGCTGCCAGGCGTGTTCGGCCTGCTGCTTTCCCGCCTGAACCTGGCGGAGCGCGTGCGCTTTTTGCCCAGCGAGGTGCTTGGCGGCATGATCGCGGGCTTCGGCCTGCTGCTGGTCAAGGCCTGGGTGGTGGTGATGGCGCACGGCAACCCGGCCCTGGCCCAGTTGAGCGCCGCCCCGATGGACGAACTTGGCCAGTTGCTGCTGGACAGTGCGACCGCCTGGGGGCCTGCCGCGTGCTTCGGCCTGCTGTTCTTCCTGGTGCACATGAGCATGCGCAGCCTGCTGTGGCCGCTGCTGCTCACGGCGCTGACCGTCGGCGCCTGGAACTTGTTGGTTCACCCGGCCAGCCCCCTTGCGGGCCTGCTGCCGGCTTCCTCGCCCCTTGCTGCCCTGGCCGTGGCGCTGCCCGGCCTGCCGCCCCTGCTTGACCTGCACGGGTTCCTCGGCCTGTATGATCCCGGCCAGTTGGCGCACATTAACTGGCAGGCGCTGGCCTCGCGTTCGGAGTTTTTCGCCGCCGTGACGCTTGTGGGCATTTTGCCCTCGCTGGTGCGCACGTCTATACTGGAATCCGTGCTGGAGCGCGATGCCTCCCCGGACGAACAGATGCGCCTCGTGGGCGCGTCCTCCATGCTCTCCGGTCTGCTGGGCGGCCTGCCGTCCTCACTTTCGCTCTCCGGCAGCCTGGGGCTGCGCGCCCTGGGAGCCTCCGGCCCGCTGGCGGGCTTTGTCGCCGGGCTTGGCTGCCTGGGCGTATTGTTGTTCGGCGCGCCGCTTCTGCCCTTTGTGCCGCAGTTCGTGCCCCTGGGCGTGCTTTTGGGCATAGGGCTTGTCATGCCCGTAAGCTGGCTGCTGCGCGATGCGCGCAATCCCCTCTCCCGGCCCGACGACCTGCGCGCGGCCTGGGCCTCGTGCCTGCTGGTGGCGCTGCTGGGGCCGGTGCTGGGCGTGTTCGCCAGCCTGGGCCTGGGGGCCGTGCTCAGCCTTGCGCTGGCGGTTTCCGGTGGGGGCATACGTTTTGTGCAAAGCGGCGATGTGTTCCACAGCAATGTGGACCGCTCGCCTGCCGAGCGCCGCATCCTCAAGGAGCGCGGCGGAGAGATCCTGGTGCTGCGGCTGCAGGGCTTCCTGTTCTTCGGCACCTTGCACGGCCTGCTCAAGGTGATCACCACGCGCCTGCAAACCCAGCCGCTGCGCTTCGTGCTGCTGGATTTCGGCGCTGTGTCCGGCCTTGGCGCTTCTGCGGCCATTGGCTTCCGCAGGCTGGAGGCCCTGGCGCGGCAGCGCGGCTTGCAGCTGTATCTCACCAGCGTGCCCCTGGAGCTGGAGGAGAACCTGGAGGCCCTGGGCTACCGCATGGCCGAGGCCGGGGGCGTGTGCCGCGTGGCCCTGAACCTGGATTACGCCCTGGAGTCGTGCGAGGATGAGATTCTTGCCGAGGCCGGTGCGGTGGAGCAGCGCCAGGAGAGCCTGGAGGAACTGCTGGCCGCCAGCTTCCCGGAGCCCGCGCTGGTGCCCGCGTTGATGCGCTGCCTGGAGCGGGTGGAGGCCCCGCGCAAAACCCGGCTCATCCAGCAGGGCGATGCCTCGGACTGCATGTATTTTCTGCAATCCGGCCGGGTGCATGTGGAGCTTGCGCTGCCGGGCGGCAAGCTTTTGCGCCTCAAGAAGATGGGGCCGGGAACGGTCTTTGGCGAAATGGGCATCTACACCAGCGCGCCGCGCTCGGCGTCGGTCATCGCCACGGAGCGCTGCGTGGCGTACAAGCTTTCCGTGGAGCGCTTCGCCCTCATCCAGCAGAAGGCCCCGCAACTGGCCGCCGCAGTGAACCGCTTTGTGGTGGCGCTTTTGGCCGAGCGCGTGGCCGAGGAAAACGCCAAGAACCGCGCCGCCCAGATGTAGCGGCGCGCCCCTGGCCGTTCATGGCCGTGCCGGGGGCTAGCCCCAGGCGGAAAGGTCGAGGTGTTCGCGCTTGCGGTAGGCCGTGCCCTGGAAGGTGGCTACGGTTTCGCCTTCCTGATTCTTCACTTCCACCACATAGGTCGCCAAGGGGCCGGAGGCTGCGGTCTCCCGCGCGTGGGCCGTCAGGCTGCCCGTGGTGGCGGCCTTGGTGTAGGCTATGCTGGCGTTCACGCCCAGGGCCAGGGTGCCGTGGGAGTTGGCCGCCGCGCCAAAGGCCAGGTCGGCCAGGGTGAAGATGGCCCCGCCCTGGGCCACGTCCGCGCCGTTCAGGTGCATTTCCGCAATGGTCATGCTGGTGGTGGCCGCGCCCAGGCTGATGTCCGTCACCTGAATGCCCAGGGCCACGCAGAGCCTGTCTCGGTTGTTGAAGAAGCGCTTCAGGCGGGCGAAACGGTCGGCGCGCTCCGCGTCGGTAAGCTGGGCGGTCATCAGATATCCTCCAGATTGAAGAAGGCGCGGGCGTTTGCGCCCGTGGTCGTCCATACGTCAACGGGGTTCAAGCCCTTCACCTGGGCCACGCAGTACGCCGTGAAGCCCACGAGCGCCGGGTGGTTGCGCTTGCCGCGCCAGGGCTCTGCCGAAAGATAGGGGCAGTCGGTCTCTATGAGCAAGCGCTCAAGGGGGATGAAGCGCACGGCCTCGCGCAGGGTCTCGTTGCGGGCATAACTCACCGGGCCGGGAATGCTCACCTGCCAGCCCTGGTCCAGCAGCTGCCGGGCCTGGTCTGTGTCGCCGCCGAAGCAATGCCACAAGAGCTTGCGCCCGGAAAGGTCCGCCTCCTTCAGCAGACGCAGGGCGTCGGCAAAGGCTTCCTGGCTGTCGGCCTTGTCGCGGCAATGGATGACCGGCGGCAGGCCGAGGTCACGCGCGAGGGCCAGCTGCGCCCGGAAGGCTTGCTCCTGCGCTGCGCGCGGGTAGTCGTCCCAGTAGTAGTCCAGGCCGATTTCGCCCACGGCCTTGAGCCGCGCATCGGCCCCGAAGGCCTGGCGCATGGTGGCCAGCGCCTCGGGTTCGCACTGGTCTGCGTTGCCGGGGTGGATGCCGAGGATGAAAAATACTTCCGGGTGCTTGTCGAAATAATGCCGCTTGGACAGATAGGCCTGCGGCCCCAGGAACACGTTGCCCAGGTGGGCCACGCCGCAGGCGCGGGCGCGTTCCAGCACGGCCTCACGGTCGGCGTCGAAGTCGTCCAGGTCCAAGTGCGCGTGGGAATCCACCCCGCCAAGGGGCAGGCCGAGGGTTTCCGGCTCTTGCCGGGGAGGCTTGTTCTTTTTTGACATGACGCTCAGGGCTTTGTTCAGGCGTTTTCCAGGCGCGACCAGAGATCCAGCACGTTCTTGCGCTGGACGTCCAGGGCATAGGCGGCGGCGGTGGCGCGGGCATTGGCCAGGGTTGCGGAAAGCAGCGGGTGGCCCGCAAGTACCCAGGCGGCGGCGGTTTTGAGATTCAGGGCCGCGCCCAGGATGTCGGCGTCGGCGCTCCAAAGGCCGTTGCCGCCCCAGGGAACGCTGCGCAGGGGCCACCACGGCGCGAAAAATGGCGCGAGGGACGCCGAGTCTGCGTTTTCAGTGGGCGGCGCGGGCAGGGCCTGGCGCATGTAGTCCGCCCCGCCGAAGCCCATGAAGCCCACCGGCAGGCAGCCGCAGGCCATGGCCTCCAGAGGCGGCAGGGGGCAGCCCTCCGGGAAGCCGGTGGCCAGAAAAATGTGCGACGACGCCAACGCTTCGGCCACGCCCTGCGCGGTCAGGCCGGCGATCTCCACCCATTCGCAGCGCGCGGCAAGGTCTTCGTCCAGGTGCTTGAAGGTTTCCTGAATCTGCCGTGCAAGGGCTTTGTTCTTGCGCGGCATCCAGGCGATGCGCGGGCGTTCGGAGTTTTCCGGCCTATCCTCCGGCCCTTTGAACAGGCAGGTATCGATGCCGGGGCGCAGCACGGGGGGCGTTTTCCCCGTGGTGGCGGCCACAAACCGGGCCACCGGGTCGGACACGGCCAGAAATTCCACGGGAAGCTTGCGCCAGCTCACGCCCTGCGGCAGGGCGGAGAGCAGATAGGCCCAGTTCTGCACATACACCAGGCAGCGCGCGCCCGCGTTCAGCCCCGGGGAAAGGGCGTTGACCCAGCCCTCCGGCACCACCCACAAATCGTCCTTGTGCAGCGACAACTGCTCCCAGGGGACAACAGACGTGTCCGTCCAGGCCTCGCAGGGGGTCCAGCCAGCGCCCTGGCCGGGGGTCTCGCGCGGGACGAGGAAGACCTCTCGCCCGGAAGCGGCGAGGAAGGCGGCCATGCGCCGGATGACGGTGATGCCTCCGGCGGCCTGGCGAACGGGGGGCAGGAAGAAATAGGTCCGCATGGACATTGGCAAACCACAATCGCCGGGCTTTGGCAAGCCGCTGGCCTGTCTAGGCCTGGGGGGGCTGGCCCGTCCGTGCCGGGGCCACGGCCAGATACCCGGCCACATACTCCGCCAGGGCCTCGCGCCAGGGGCGCGGGACAAAGCCCGCCAGCCGGGCCGTTTCGCCCAGGTCCAGCACGGAGTACGGCGGACGTTTGGCGCGGGTGGGGTAGCCGCTGGTGGGGATGGCGTTCACACGGCAGGGGCGCTTGGCCATTTCGATGGCCGCCGCAGCCAGCTCATGCCAGGTGGCCGGGCCGGAGTTGGCCGCGTGCAGCAAGCCCGTGGCGTTGTTTCGCAACAGGGCCACGGCGAGGGCGGCCAGGTCCGGCGTGTAACTGGGCGAGCCGTGCTGGTCGGCCACCACGGAAAGCTCCGGGCGCTCTGCGGCAAGCTCCAGCATGCGCTGCACAAAGTTCATCTTGCCGGGGCCGAAGAGCCAGGACGTGCGCAGGATGAGCAAGCCGGGGAGCTCAAGGCCGAGCAGGGCTTCCTCGCCTGCCAGTTTGGAGGCCCCGTAGACCGAGAGCGGGTTCGTGGCGTCGCCCGGCAGGTAGGGCGCGTTTTTCGCGCCGTCGAATACGAAGTCCGTGGAGAAATGCACCAGCCTGTGGCCGCGTTCCTCTGCCAGCACGCCCAAAAGCGCGGGAAAGGCGGCGTTCAGCCGATAGGCTTCCTCGGGTTCGTCCTCAGCCTTGTCCACTTGCGTGTAAGCCACGGCGTTCACCAGACACAGGTCCGCCGGGTCGTAGTTTTCGTCCTCCAGCGGGGGCTCGTGCCCGTCCAAGAACTCGTCCAGGGCGTCGGCGTCAAAATAGTCCACGTCCGCCCCGGCAACGGGCACGGAGTTTACGCCCGCAGCGTCCAGGGCGGTCGTCAGGGTGCGGCCCAGCAGGCCGTTCTTGCCGCCGAAGATCAGCGCCTTTTTCGGCAGGCTCATGCGCGCTCCTTGTACCAGCGGTCCATAAATTTCAGGTATGCGCCGCTTTGCACTTCATCCAGCCACACGGAATTGGCCTGGTACCAGGCGATGGTGCGGGCCATGCCTTCCGCGAAGGTGACGGAGGGCGCAAAGCCGAGCTCGCGCGCGGCCAGGTCGAAGTTCATGGCGTAGCGCCGGTCGTGGCCGGGCCGGTCGGCAACGAAGCGGATGAGCGTGTCGTTCTGGCCGGTGAGGCGCAGAATGGTGCGCACCACTTCGAGGTTGGGCATTTCCGCCGCGCCGCCGAAGTTGTACACCGCGCCCGCCCGGCCCTGCAGCAGCGCAAGCTCTATGCCCCGGCAGTGGTCGTCCACGAAAATCCAGTCGCGCACGTTCTGGCCATCGCCGTACACGGGCAGGGGCTCGCCCTTGATGGCCTTGGTGTACATGAGCGGAATGAGCTTTTCCGGGAACTGGAAGGGGCCGTAATTGTTGGAGCAGCGGGTGACGATGACGTCCTGGCCGTAGGTCTCGTGGTAGGCGCGGGCCATGAGGTCCGCCCCGGCCTTGGAGGCCGAGTACGGGCTGTTGGGCGCAAGGGGCGTGTCCTCGTGGAACTGACCCGTGGGGCCAAGGCTGCCGTACACTTCGTCGGTGGAGACGTGGACCACGCGGGGGATGCCCGCGCGCCGGGCGCAGTCGAGCACGTTTTGCGCGCCTAGCACGTTGGTGGTCACAAAGGGCGAGGGATCGTCGATGGAGCGGTCCACGTGGCTTTCCGCCGCGAAGTTCACCACCGCGTCGATCGTGTGCTTGGCCAGCAGGGCGGAAACCAGCTCGCGGTCGCAAATGTCGCCATGGGCGAAGGTGTAGGCCGGGCCAGCCTCGGCCTCCAGGGCGCGCAGGCTGCCCAGGTTGCCCGCGTAGGTCAGCTTGTCCAGATTGACGAGCCGCCAGTCCGGGTGGCGTTGGCGCATGGCGTAAAGAAAATTGGCCCCGATGAATCCGCAACCGCCGGTGACGAGAAGGCGCATGGTCGGCTCCTTATGCGATATGGTTCGCCGTTACTACCTGTTGACCGCGCGCAGCGCAAGGCTGCGAGCCGGTGTCCGCGCTTGGGGCCGTTTTCAAGGCAGGCTGTCCAGGCCGCCGGTTTGGCGCAGGGCCTCGTACAACAGCACACCCGCCGAGGTGGACAGATTCAGGCTGCGCACGGCGGGCAGCACGGGAATGCGCACGCGCAAGGGGCAGAGGTCGAAAATGGCCTCCGGCAGGCCGCGCGTTTCCGGGCCGAGGACAATGGCGTCGCCGGGTTCGAAGCGGAAGAGATGGTGCGGCGTGCCGCCGCGCGCGCTGGTGAGCACGATGCGCGGCCGGGGCGTGAGCGAGTTCAGCGCCGCCTCCAAGGCTGCCCAGTGCGGGTGCACGGAGAGGTTCACGCTGGGCCAGTAGTCCAGCCCGGCGCGCTTCAGGTGCTTGTCGTCTATCTTGAAGCCCAGAGGCTCTATGAGATGCAGCGGGGTGGCCGTGGCCGCGCAGAGCCGGGCGATGTTGCCGGTGTTTGGCGGTATTTCCGGCTGGTAGAGCACTATGCGCATGGAGCTTCCTGGGTTGAGGGCAGGACGTGAAAACGAAAAAGGCCCCGACAAGCGGGGCCGATTTCTCGTGGTGGGCGATCCGGGATTTGAACTCGGGACTTCCACCGTGTGAAGGTGGCACTCTAACCGCTGAGTTAATCGCCC
>DIVX01000156.1:709-6886 GCA_002422505.1 Desulfovibrio sp. UBA6121 | reverse complement strand
AGGTAGGTCTTGCCCGTGCCCGCCGGGCCGATGCCGAACACCAGGTCGTTGGCGCGGATGGCCTCCAGGTAGTCGCGTTGACTGATGGTCTTGGGCGCGATGGTCTTCTTGGGCGAGGCCACATAGACCGTATCCTGGAAGATGCGGCGGATGTCCGACCCCGGCTCTCGCAGCAGGATGCGCCAGGCGCAGTCCACGTCCTGCGGGTGCACCTGCCTGCCCTCGCGCAGCAGGCCGTACAGCTGCGTAAGCACCCCGGCGCACACCTCCACGAGGTCCGCCTTGCCCGAAAGGGTGGCGCTTGTTCCGCGCGTTTCTATGCCCACCCCGCTCTTCTCGGTCAGCAGGGCCAGGTTGGCCCCCTGCGGGCCAAAGAGCTTGTTGGCCAACGCCGAATCCTGGAACTCCAGCTTGCGGGTGGACCCGCCCTGCATGCTCATGCCGTGTCTGTCGCCTCCGTGCCGGTTGCCTGCGGATTCAGGGCGCCTGTTGCGCCCGGTGTCTTTGGCTACAGCAATCGGCCCGGTGCCGCAAGACCGTGATGGTTTGCCTATGCGGGCAAGTGCTTGGCGGCCACACGCAGCGCGGCCAGCCGCCGCGAAGCCTGGCGCTGAACAACAATCGCGCGCGCAATAAGAGCCAACAGCAGCAGGGCGCTGGCCGCCTCCACCCAGGCGGGCAGCACCTCGTCCACAGAGCCGAGCACGGCGTGGATGTCGAACCCCAGGGCCGCATACAGGCGGTTGGTCAACAGACCGAAGAACAGCGAGCACACGGCGATGGAGGCCACGTACACGCCCGTCAGCGCCGGGCCGAAGCTGCGCGTCATCACGGTGATGGTGGTGGCGTTGGTGGCCGGACCGGAAAGCAAAAACACCAGCGCCGCGCCGGGCGAAAGCCCCTTGAGCAGCAGCGAGGCCGCGATGGGCGTTGAGCTTGAAGCGCATACATACATGGGAATGCCCACCAAGAGCATGGCCAGCATGGAGGTGAACTCTCCACCCAGGGCGCTGGCGAAGAAATCCGGCGGCAGGAAGAGCGAGATTGCCCCGGCCAGCAGAATACCCAAAAGCAGCCAGCCGCCCACATCGGCCAGCATTTCGCCAAAGGCCTCGCCCAGGCCGCTGCGCAGGCGCGCGCCAAGCCCGGGGCGCGCCGCCGGGGTCTGAGTATGGGCATGATTATGCGCAGAGCCTGCCGGTGTTGGCGCAATGGCGAAAGAGGAGGAGGCGCAGGCCCCGCCGCAGCCGCACCCGGTTGCCACGGGCGCATACGCCGGGCTGCGCAGCAGCCGCTCCGGCAGCAGGTTGGCGGCCAACCCGGCCGCCGTGGCCGTCATAAAGGCGGCAACTGGGCGCAAAAGGGTCATCAGCGGGTCGATCATGGCCCAGGTGACGGCAAGGGAATCAACGCCCGTCTCCGGGGTGGAAATCATGAAGGCCGTGGTTGCGCCCGGCCCGGCCCCCTGCCGCCGCAGGCCTAGGGCCGCAGGCACCACCCCGCAAGAACACAAGGGCAGCGGCACGCCAAGAAGCGCCGCCTTGAAAACCGAAAGCGGCCCACGCCCGCCCAGGTGGCGCGACATCCAGGTATCGGGCAGCAGGGCCTTGAGCAACCCGGCAAACAGGAAGCCGAAAAGCACGAAGGGGGCCGCCTCGCGCAGCACGGACCAACATTCCAGCAAATAGTCAGCGACGATGGGGGGGAGCATTTCCGTTCCTTTTGTTGTTGACATATGAACACTTATTCATGCTTCAGCTCAAAAAAAACCGCTACTCCAACACGTGCTCCAGGCCTTGGGCGATGAGGCTGTGCACATGGCCGTCATCCAGGTTGTAGAACACGTTCTTGCCCTCCTTGCGGGCCCGCACCAGCTTGGCGGTGCGCAAAAGCCGCAACTGATGCGAGATTGCCGAAGGACTGACGTTCAGCGCGGCGGAAATATCGCACACGCAGAGCTCGCCCAGGGTCAGGGCATGCAGAATGCGCACCCGCGTACGATCGCCCAGCAGGCTGAAAATCTCCGCCAGTCCTGCGGCTGCTGCATCATCAAGAAGCACGCCCCGCACCCGCTCCACCTTGTCGTGGTGGACGCAGGGCTTCTCGCAGGCGTCAAGCTCACAGGAATCATCTGAACAACCGCTCATGCGTTTCATCTATCCACGTCCCCCCGGACTGTCAAGCTACTGTTTTGCCGTGGCCTCGGTCAGCAGGGTCACGTTGCTCTTGGTGAAGAAACCGTCAAAGCCCTCGTAGCGGTGGATGTATTCGTTCACCAGCAGGGTTTGGGCCGAAGGCCGGCTGAAGGTCTGCTTGAGGCCTTCCTCCTGCGAGCCCACAAGCTCCAGCAGGAACTCCATGCCCTGGGCCTTGAGTCCGGCAAAGGTGTCCTCTATGTTCACAGTGCGGAAAGCCAGGTGATGGATACGCCGCCCGTAGTTCTGGATGAACTTCTCCGTGGGCCCTTCCTGCCCGGCGGCGGCCTCGCCCAGGCCAGAGGTGATGACCATGGCGTACGGCTCCCCCGCAAGGCGGGCCACATTGGTGATAGAGTTCAGGTTGTCCACGTACACGGCCATGGAGAACTCGTAGTTGGTAAGCTCCAGGAACTCCACGATGGCGTCGTCGCGGTCCTTGGCGCGCACCCGCACCGAGGCGTGGTCGAACACGCCGATGTTTCGCAGGTGCGGGGCCTCCGGCTTGGGCAGGCTCCACCCGGCGGACTGCGCCGAGGCCGAGGCATAGCTCTTTTCATTGCCCAGCCACTGCACAAAGCCGTACGACAAGGCGCTGTAGCGCGAGGGTTCGGTCTGAATGAACAACGCGGAGCCGCTGCGCACGATATCCTGCGTAAGGAAGCGCACCCCGCGCGCCTGCTGGATTGCGACAAAGCGGGTCAGATCTGCGCAGGCGAAGACCATGGTTTCCACCCGGGTTGCGGGCACGTGCGCAGACTTCGGCCCCAGGGGCTCCTGGGCGAAGGCCCAGCCCTGCGTCTTTCGCGCGCGGAAGAGAAAATCCGCCGAGCCGGGACAGCAAAGCACACAGGCCTGGCCATCCGCGTCCTCGAAAGCGCTGGAAAAGCTATAGCCTGTGGTGGCCAAAAAATCTGCTGCGGCGCTTTGAAGCCTGTCCGGCTCCACCGCCACGACCACCGTTTCCAGCCCCCCCACAAGGCCGTTCAGGCCCAGACTGGCGCGTTCTTGCGCAACCTGCGCCACACGGGCGCGCAACACCGATTCGTCATTGCGGAAGGTTCCGGCCATGCTTGCTCCTCCAAACGCCTGGGCGTCATTTGCATCAATTTTGCACAGCAGGGGGTCATAGGTCAAGTTTGTCACCACATTGACAAAACCACTTGACAAAATTATAAAACAACAACTACTTCTCCATCGACCATTCTCAAAGGATTTTAGTCATGTGCATACGCATGGGATCGCACGACGCCGATTCCCCCCACCTCAAGGCGCTGTTGCTGCGCGCCGCCACGGACTGCGCCATGACGGCGCAGCATTGGGAGGCGCTGGCTCAGGAGCATGGGCAGGAGCTGTACGCCGAGGCCCTGCACGCCCTTACCCGCCTGGAAATGCCCCCGCAGGACGCCCGCGAGTGCCTGCTGGCCATAGTGAGCCACCAGGGCGAACTGCGCGCCGCCCTCAAGCGCAACATCACCCTGCTTACCGCCGCCTGCGACTACTTCGCCCAGGTGCGCCCCCTGCTGCACGACCCCATCCTCGTGGAGGTGCGACTGCTGCAGCACAAGGAGGAATGCGCCTATCGCGATGAGCTGACCGGGCTTTTCAACCGCCGCTCCTTCAACCAGGAACTGCCCCGGGAAATCGAACGCTTCCGCCGCTTCGGGCAGCCTTTTTCCCTGCTGATGCTCGACCTGGACAACTTCAAGGACTTCAACGACACCCACGGCCACAGCGCGGGCGACCAGGCCCTGCAAGACGTTGCGCGCATCCTGCAGAACACCGTCCGTTTGTACGACCGCACCGTGCGCTACGGCGGCGAGGAATTCGCCATCATCCTGCCGCAGTCCAGCGCCAAAGAGGCCGGCGCCATGGCGGAGCGCATCCGCGAGGCGGTTTCCAGGCATCAGGTTCTCTATGACGGTCAGAACCTGGGTCCGACCACCATCAGCATCGGCCTGGCCTGCTTCCCCAAGGACGCCCTGGACATGGCGGGCATTGTGCAGTGCGCGGACAAGGCCATGTATCAGGCCAAGGCGGAACGCAACTGCGTGCGCGTATACCAGGACGCCAACCGCAGCCACCCGCGCTACGTTCTGAGCGCGCCCCTGCCCCTGCGCATTCTGAGCAGGAAGCACGGCACAGTGCAGGCCAGCGCCCTGGACTTAAGCCTTGGCGGGCTTTCCTGCAACGCGGACGCCGCCCTGCCCACCTCTACGCAGTTGCACCTCGTCCTGACCGATGCGGCCCGCTCCATCCGCCTGCCCCTGCTGGCCCAGGTGCGCCGCGTGCGCCAGACAGCCACGAACACCTTCCAGATGGGCCTTTCGTTCCAGCTGGAAAACGTGGAGGACCAGATGAAGCTGATGGCCCTGCTGGAAGGCCGCTCCCTGGACGACGACTCCAGCGCGTTGCACCGCCCCCACGCCGCCACCGCCTAGTCTCCCCTGCCCGCTCCACGCGCAGCGCCGCAGCGTTTCTAGCTGGCTGGCGTTTTTGGCCCGTATCGTTTCCTTCTCCCAGCTTTTCTCCTGCGTTCGAGCGACTCTTGGCCGACACGCGCAGAAACTTTGCCCCTGTCGGCATTCCCTGCGCGCGCTGTGCGCGCAATCCGCCCGGCAGTTTTCACCGCCTGTCCCACAAGCACTCCCATACCGTCCAGCGCCTGATAGGCTGGAGGCTTGGCCGCCATGCCCCACGCAAGAAAGCGGCCCTTCGTCGCCTTTTGCAACAAAGGGCCGGAAAGTCGCAGAAGCCCTGCGCATACGGCAAGGCGTCCCACGCCGGTTTGCAGCAAGGGTCAGGCTGCGTTACGCGGGAAACACAAAAAACACGTGGGAATGGTGCTGCTGGCGGTAGACACGGCCCAGTGGCAGCCCGGCCGCGCATCACCAAAAGAACGCCGGACCGCGTAAAGTCCTTCGCGCTGGTGTGGCTTGCGCCTCTGCAAGTGCTTCGCAAATGGGGAGCATGCCAGGCGCATGGCCCGGAAGCGCGCCCTACCGCCTCTATTTCAGGGGCCGGATGCGCGTTTCCACGCCGGGCAGGCCCGCAAGCCGCGCCTGCACAGCGTCCAGGTTCGTGTCGCCCGTGTGGTAGGGGTACAAGATCTTCGGCTGCAGCACTGCGACCGCCTGCGCCAGCATGTCCATGCTCATGGTATACGGCAGGTTCACGGGCAAAAAGGCCACGTCCACGCCTTTAAGCGCCGCCATTTCCGGAATATCCTCGGTATCGCCCGCAACGTAGATGCGCGTAGAGCCGAAGTGCAGCACATAGCCGTTGCCCAGGCCGCGCGGGTGGTAGGGCTCCGAGCCAGAGCGCATGTGCACGCGGTTGTAAGCGGGCACGGCGTCCACGCGGATGCCGAGGAATTCGCGCGAGTCGCCGTTTTTCAGCACCACCGCCCCGCTCAACGGGGCCGAAGCCTTGAGCGAGGTGCACAAAAGCGTGCCCTCCTTGCGGATGGCCTCGATGGCCCCGGTGTCCAGATGGTCGCGGTGCTCGTGGGTCACCAGCACGAGGTCGGCCTTGGGCAGGCTCGTGTAATCCGCCTGGGCGGACCAGGGGTCGATGTGGATGACCTTGCCGTTCCACACAAGCATCAGACTGCTGTGGCCCAGAAAGGTGATGGCGACCTCGCCCGCGCTGGTGGAAATGACATCCACCGGTTTTTTGAACTGGGCCAGGGCCAGAACGGGAAGCAGCAGCACCAGGGCCAGGGAACACGTGAACAGCGGCTTCTTGCGCATGGCGGCCTCCTTGAAACAAAAACCGGGGCAGGGAAAATCCCCACCCCGGCGTCTACTGTCGGTTTAGCGCGTAAGGTGCCGGTACTTTATGCGGTGCGGCTGTTCCGCCGCCGCGCCCAGGCGTTCCTTGCGGTCGGCCTCGTACTCGCTCCAGTTGCCCTCAAACAGGCTCACTTGGCTGTCGCCTTCAAAGGCCAGGATGTGCGTGGCGATGCGATCCAGGAACCAGC
>DIVX01000156.1:0-695 GCA_002422505.1 Desulfovibrio sp. UBA6121 | reverse complement strand
CGAGCAGCAGCACGTTGGCGCCCTCCCGCAGCAGCGAAGCCAGGTGCACGCGGTTTCGCTCTCCGCCGGAAAGCAGGCCGACCTTTTTCTGCTGGTCGCTTCCGGTGATGTTGAACTTGCCGATGTAGGCCCGCGCGTTGACCTCACGGTTGCCCAGCTTGATCAGGTCGTTGCCGCCGGAGATGACCTCGTACACGGTGAGCTCCGGGTCCATGGTGCGGTCCTGGTCCACGTAGGCCAGTTGCACGGTGTCGCCCAGGCGCAGGGTGCCTTCGTCGGGCTGCTCCTTGCCGGTGATCATGCGGAAAAGCGTGGTTTTGCCCGCGCCGTTGGGGCCGATGATGCCCACGATGGCGCCCGGCGGCAGGCTGAAGGTGATGCCGTCCACCAGCAGATTGTCGCCAAAGGCCTTTTTGACGCCTTGGGCCTCTATAACCACGTTGCCCAGGCGCGGACCGGCAGGGATGAAGATTTCAAGCTCCGGGGCCAGCTTCTCGTTCTCCTGCGAAAGCAGGTTCTCGTAGGCGCTGATGCGCGCCTTGCCCTTGGCGTGGCGGCCACGCGGGCTCATGCGGATCCATTCCAGCTCGCGGGCCAGGGTCTTCTGGCGCTCGGTCTCGGCCTTTTCCTCCTGATTAAGACGCTGCTGCTTCTGCTCCAGCCAGGAGGAATAGTTGCCCTGCCAGGGAATGCCC
>DIVX01000104.1:23955-63177 GCA_002422505.1 Desulfovibrio sp. UBA6121 | reverse complement strand
CGCACAAGACCGTGCTGGAAAACCTCACCCTCGCGCCCATCAAGCTCAAGGGCCTCTCCAGGGCCGAGGCCGACGCCATCGGCCTCAAGCTGCTGGACAAGGTCGGCATCAAGGACAAGGCCCACGTGTACCCTTCGCGCCTGTCCGGCGGGCAGCAGCAGCGNNCCACCAGCGCCCTGGACCCGGAGATGATCGGCGAAGTGCTGGACGTCATGGTGACCCTGGCGCGCGAGGGCATGACCATGGCCGTGGTAACCCACGAAATGGGCTTTGCCCGCGAGGTGGCCGACCGCGTGGTGTTCATGGACCATGGGGCCATCATTGAGGAAGGCACGCCCGAGCACTTCTTCCAGAACCCGGAGAATGAGCGCACCAGGCTCTTCCTGAGCCAGATTCTTTAGCGCCCGGCCGCACCCCCACGCTTCACGGGCCGTCTCCCAACCGGGGGGCGGCCTTTTTCTCGCCCTTGCGCCCGGCCCCGGCCCGGCGTACAGAGTTTTTCGAAACAACCCGGAGGCCTCCATGCGCACCCTGCATCACAATGACGCGCCCGCTTCTGTCTGCGCCTTTTCCCGCGCCACCCTGCGCACCGCCTTGAGCGCCCCGCTACGCGCCATTGCCCCGGCCCTGCTGGCCTGCCTGCTGGCCTGCCTGCTGGCCGCCTGCGCCCTGGAACGCCCGGCCCCGGTTGCGCCCGCGCCAGCCCCAACCGCAGAGCAAACACCCGCGCCAGCCGCCCCGGCCTTCACCAACGCCCAGGTGCTGGGCGCGCTCAACACCCTGGTGAACGACACCCCGCCCGCAAGCGAAGCCTACGACGCCAAACGCGCAGAGCTTGCCCCGGCCGCCGCCGCCCCGGAAATAGCCGAGGACCTGCGCCGCGTGCTCACCAGCGTGCTGGCCTTCGACCCGCCGCAGTTGCGCCAGCGTTGGGAAAGCCACGAAAAGGCCCAGGAACAGGCGGCCAGCCTTTACGCCGCCAATCCCCCCGTGGACACCAAGGCCCTGGAGGGCGCGCGCGTGCTGCGCCGCCTGGGCCCGGCCCTGCACCTCGTGCGCCTGCGCAGCGGCGAAACCGTATTCCTGGCCACGCCGCGCAAGTTCAAGAAAAACGCCCGCATCAAGGGCCTGTATGTGCTGGAGCGCCAGCGCCCCCAGCCCGATGCCGCCAAGGGCGACCTGGTGGACGAGCTGGCCGACCAGCCGCGCGTCTTTGCCGAAATTTCGCGCCAGGACGCCAGGGAGCTGGAAGCGCGCCGCGCCCCGGCCCTGGCGGAGCTGCGCCGCCTGCAATCCCAGGGGGACGCCCTGGAGCGCGGCGTGGCCGCAGATCTGGCCCGGCTGGACATCCTTACCCGCGACGTGAACGCCGTCATCGGCCCCAAGCTGCTGCCCCAGGGGCCGCGCCCCGCGCCCACCAGCCTCATCCGCAAGGTCAAACGCATGGCCAAAAGCTACAGCCGGGAGCAGTACTACCGCTACGCCCTGCCCGTCACCGGGCTGCCCCAGGTGGACGCCAGCCTCAAGGCCTTTCTTGACGAGCGCCGCGCCGAGGTGCAGGACCTGCTCAAAAGCACCGGCATAGGCCGTGGCCGCGCCCGCGCCAACGTGGACCGCATCGCCTTCACCGCGCACACCGCCTCGCCCGCGCTCTTGTCCATTCGCTTTGAGGAAATGCGCGACACAGGCGGCGCGCACCCGAACACCACCTACGCCACCTTCGTGTTCGATCTGCGCACCCAGGCCCAGCTCAAGCTGGCCGACATCTTCACCGACACGCCCGCCGCCCTGGCCGTGCTCTCCCAACTGGCCGAGGCACGCCTGACCCTGGCCATCGACGGCCTGGCCTTCCCCGAGGGCTATGCGCCCACGCCCGCGAACTTCAGCGTCTTTGTCCTCGACGGCGCAGACCTCGTGTTCACCTTCCCGCCCTACCAGGTGGCCAGCTACGCCCAAGGCGCGCAAACCCTGCGCGTGCCCCTGTTCCACCCGCGCCTGGCCCCCCTGCTGACGGCAAAGCTCAAGGACGCCCTGGCCGCGCAGTAAAACGCTGAAGGGGGCTCCCACCCGCCCAAGGCGCAAGGCAGAGCCTCCACCCGCCGCCTGTGCAAACAGGTGTCGGCGCGGCGTTCCAGAGCCTCCATCCCCCTTCGTAACACGAGAGCTGCCCGTAATCTCTGCACAGCCCCAAGGGGGGCACCCCCAGAACAGCAGCACAGCTTGGCGCGTGGGCTAACAGCCGCGTGCGCCAAGCTGTGCGCGCGCCCCACCTCGCGCTGATAAGAGCTTCCCCCCGTTGACATATCGATTCAAGACCGCTATCCACTTCGTGCTACCAATCACGTATTCATAATCACGCTGTGCGACACAAACGCCAGGAGACTTCCATGCTCCGCATCATAGCCAGTCTTGTTCTGCTCAGCTTTGCCTTCGCCAACACGGCCCTCGCCGCCGAAACGCGGGTGGTCGTCGATGCCTTGGGCCGCAAGGTGACCATTCCCGCCAAGATCGAGCGTGTGATCTGCTCCGGTTCCGGGTGCCTGCGGCTGCTGGTGTACCTGCAAGCGCAGAACCTGGCCGTCGCCGTCGACGACATCGAAGGCAAGCACAGCAAATTCGACGCCCGCCCCTACGCCCTGGCCAATCCGCAACTGCGCTCCCTGCCGGTCTTCGGGCAGTTCCGCGGCTTCGACAACCCGGAGCGCATTCTGACCCTGCCGACGCCGCCCCAGGTCATCCTCAAGGCCAACCCGGACATGGGCACCAACGCCCAGGAGCTGGAGCGCAAGACGGGCATTCCCGTGGTGGCGCTGAACTACGGCGACCTGGGCAAAAAGCGCCAGGAGTTCTACTGCGCCCTGCGCATAATGGCCCAGGTGGTGCAAAGGCAGGAGCGGGCCGAAACCCTGGTGCGCTTCTTCGATTCCCACATTGCGGAGCTAGGCCGCCGCGTTTCCGGCCTGCCGGAGTCCCAGCGCCCCAGCGCCTTCGTGGGCGGCGTTGCCCTCAAGGGCGCGCAGGGCTTCCAGTCCACCGAGCCGGGCTACCCGCCGTTCTTGTTCTTGAACGTGCGCAACGTGGCGGCGCTTCCCGGCCCCGGCGGCGTGGCCAACGTGGCCAAGGAAAAGATTCTGGACTGGAACCCGGACCACATTTTTCTGGATCTTTCCACCCTGCAAATGGGCGACGACGCAGGCGGCCTGCACGAACTGCGCACGGACCCGGCCTACAAGACGCTGAAGGCCGTGCGCCAGGGCCAAGTATACGGGGTGCTGCCCTACAACTGGTATTCGCAGAACTTCGGCTCCATCCTGGCCGATGCCTACTACGTGGGCAAGGTGCTCTACCCCAAGCGCTTTCAGGACGTGGACCCCGTGGCCAAGGCCAACGAGATCTACACCTTCCTGGTGGGCAAGCCGGTGTTCCAGGAAATGAACGCCGCGTTCCAGTCCCAGGCCTTCAAGCCCGTAAAGCTGCGCTGACATGCACTTTGTTCCCCCGCAGCCCTCGCAGGAGTACACCCGCTACATCGGGCGCAAGGTCAGCTTCATCATCGTGCTGACGCTGGCCGCAGCGGCCTGCCTGCTGTTCTCCCTGGGGCTGGGCGCGGCGGATCTGTCCGTTCCGGCCGTTGTGCGCACGCTTTTCGGCCAGCCTGATTCCGAACGCGCGCGCCTGATCATCTGGAACATCCGCATGCCGCAGGCCCTGGCCGCGTTGACCGCTGGCGCGGCCCTGGCCCTGTGCGGCGCGGCCATGCAGTCCGTGCTGCGCAACCCGCTGGGCTCGCCGTTCACCCTGGGCATTTCCCACGCGGCGGCCTTTGGCGCGGCCCTGGCCGTGCTGTTCCTGGGCGATGGCCGCATGACCGCCACCGCAGGCGAGGCCATGCTGCTCACCCAGCCCATGCTCATAGTGGCGGCGGCCTTTGCCGCCAGCCTGGCGGCGGCCCTGGTGATTCTTGGCCTGGCGCAAACGCGCGGGGCCACGCCAGAGGTGCTGGTGCTCACGGGCGTGGCGCTGGGGGCCCTGTTCACCGCCGGAACCATGCTGCTGCAATACATGGCCGATGACACCCAACTGGCGGCCATGGTGTTTTGGACCTTTGGCGACACGGCCCGGGCCAACTGGACCCACGTGGCCCTGCTGGCCGTGGTCAGCCTGGGCGCGGCGGCGTACTTCATGGCCAACGCCTGGAACTACAACGCCATGGACGCGGGCGACGAAACGGCCAGAGGCCTCGGCGTCGCGGTAAACCGGGTGCGCATGCTGGGCATGCTGGTGGCCACCCTGGTCACGGCGGTCATCATTTCCTTTCTCGGCATCATCGGCTTCGTGGGGCTGGTTACGCCGCATCTGGTGCGCCGCGTCGTCGGCGCGGACCACCGCTACCTGCTGCCCGCAACGGCGGCGGCAGGGGCGCTGCTGCTCCTCGGGGCGGATACGGCCGCCCGGCTGGTGCTGGCGCCCAAGGTGCTGCCGGTGTCCGTGCTCACCGCCTTTCTGGGCGCGCCGGTGTTCTTCCTGCTCATCCTCAAGGGGCAGCGGCCATGATTCTTGACGTTGGCGGGCTGCACTTCTCCTACCCCAGCCGTCCGGTGCTGCACGGGGTAAATTTCCGCGTGGAGCCAGGCCAGATTTTGGCCGTGCTGGGGCCAAACGGCGTGGGCAAATCCACGCTGCTGCGCTGCATCAACGCCATCCAGCGGCCCAGCCACGGCACGGTGCTGGTGGACGGGGCAGACGTGCTGCGCATGAAGCCCAACGCCGTGGCCCAAAACATAGGCTACGTGCCGCAACGCACCGAGGCCCCGCGCCTCACGGTCTTTGATTCCATTCTGCTGGGGCGCAAGCCCCATGTGCGCTGGCGGCCCGATTCCCGCGACCTCGCCGTGGTCGAGGCGGCCATAGGGCACCTGCATTTGGAGGGGTTGCGCCTGCGCCAGCTGGACCAGCTTTCCGGCGGGGAGCTGCAAAAGGTGGCCATTGCCCGCGCCCTGGTGCAAGAGCCCAAGCTCCTGCTCTTTGACGAGCCCACCAGCGCGCTCGACCTGCGCAATCAAGTGGAAATTCTGAGGCTCATCGGCCATGTGGCCCGGCAGCACCACATGGCGGTGGTAATGACCCTGCACGACCTGAACACCGCGCTGCGCTTCGCCCACCAGCTGCTGTTTCTCAAGGACGGACGCATCGCGTCCATGGGTCCGCCCGCCGATCTGCGGTCGGAAACCGTCAGCGAGGTGTACGGCCTGCCCGTGCAGGTGCACCACCTCAACGGTTGCCCGGTCGTCACCCCAACACACGAGGAGTAGCCCCCATGCCCTGCGCCCTTTCCCCAGAGCAGATTCACGCCACCGTCGCCTTCCATGGTCACGAGTGCCCCGGCCTCATCATCGGCATCCGCGCCGCAGAACTGGCCCTGCGGGAACTCGGCCCAGCCGGGCCGGACCTGGTGGCCGTGGTCGAAACGGACATGTGCGGCGTCGATGCCATCATGGTGCTTACCAACTGCACCGTGGGCAAAGGCAACCTGCTGCACCGCGATTACGGCAAAATGGCCTTCTCGTTCTACCGGCGCGGCAGCAGCGGCTTCCGGGCCGTGCTGCGGCCGGAAACCCGCGTGGACATGGACCGCGAGATGGGCGAGCTGATGGGCAAGGAGGCCGCGAACACGGCCACGGAAAAGGACAGCAAGCGGCTTGTGCACTTGCGGGAAGAGCTCAAACGCCGCTTCCTGGACCTGGAGCTGGAGGACATGTTCTCCATCACCCGGCTGGAGTCGCGCCCGCCGCGCCCGGCCCGCGTCCTTTCCAGTCTGGTCTGCGAGGACTGCGGCGAGAAGACCATGGAATCGCGCACGCGGCGCTTCCAGGGCAAGACGCTGTGCATTCCCTGCTTCGAGGCCGTGGAGCAGAAAGTCTAGGCATCGCATTGCACGACAACCGTCGCCCCCCGTCCGGGTCGGCTGTTGGGTTTTGCAGCGCAGAATATTGCTGTAGAAATTGTATTCACGAAGCCAGCGGGGCAACTCGCTGGCTCTTGTGTTTGCAGGGGGCAACTGGCGCGGCAGGCCCCTTCTCGAAGCGCCGTCAAAACGCCCGTGCCCGGCTGCGCGCACCCTGCGCCCAGGGCCGACTGGCTGGAATTGCGCCAGCAGCGCGAGGAACACGCCGTTTTCAGCGTTGGCGAAACAACATTGAAGGCCCCCAGGCCAGGGAAGCCTTGCGCCCGCGCTCCTCCGCCGCCAGCACGGCGGCCTTTCCTGGGCCACACTGCGCGGCCTGTCGGCTGAGCACCGTAAGGGCCCTGTGCGCATTCTGCGCCACCAGCACAACGGCCACCCGCGCCGGTTCAGGCCACTGCCAAGGCCAATGATCCCGCAGGCGATGAGCGGAAGCAGGGCGGGCGCGCCTGCGCTCTAAGCGCCCTCTCCTGGCTTGACTCCGGCAAGCCCGCGCATGCTTAAGGCGATGCGCCCGCGCTGCAAGTCCACCTCGACAACGCGCACCAGCACCTCCTGGCCCACGCGCACCACCTGGGACGGATCGGACACGAAGCGATCGGCCAGCTGGCTCACGTGCACCATGCCGTCGCGGTGCACGCCCACATCTACAAAAGCCCCGAATTTGGTCACGTTGGTCACTATGCCGGGCAGCTCCAGGCCCTGCTCCAGGTCCTCGATGCGGCTGACGCCCTCGGCGAAGGCAAAGGCGCTGAAGGCCGCGCGGGGGTCGCGGCCGGGCTTGTCCAACTCGGCCAGAATGTCCGTCAGGGTGGGCAGGCCTATGCCGTCTGAAACATAGTCGGCCAGGCGCACCTGGGCCCTGGCGGCGGCGTCCGCCAGCAGTTGCTGCACGGCGCAGCCCGCGTCCTTGGCCATGCGGCGCACCAGGGCGTAGCGTTCCGGGTGCACGGCGCTGGCGTCCAGGGGCTCCGGCCCGCGCACGCGCAAAAAGCCTGCGGCCTGCTCGTAGGCCTTGGGTCCCAGGCGCTTGACCTTGCGCAGGGAATCGCGCGTGGGGAAGGGGCCGTTCTCGTCGCGGTGGGCCACCACGTTCTTGGCCAGGGCCGGTCCCAGCCCAGACACGAAGGACAGCAGCTCCTGGCTGGCCGTGTTCACATCCACGCCCACGGCGTTTACGCAGCTCATCACCACATCGTCCAGAGCCTTGCGCAGGCCGCCCTGGTCCACATCGTGCTGGTACTGCCCCACGCCGATGCTCTTGGGGTCGAGCTTCACCAGCTCGGCCAGCGGGTCCATGAGCCTGCGACCGATGCTGACCGCCCCGCGCACGGTGAGGTCCAGGTCCGGGAACTCGCGGCGGGCTATTTCGGAGGCGGAGTAAATGGAGGCCCCGGCCTCGTTCACCAGCGCCACGGGAACGCCAAGCTCCAGGCTGCGCACAAAGGCTTCCGTCTCCCGCCCGGCGGTGCCGTTGCCGATGCCGATGGCTTCGACCCGGTGCGTTGTGCAGAGCTCCTTGAGCGTTGCGGCGGCGGCCTCGCGCTGGGCGGCGGAGGTTGTGGGGTAGATGGTTGCATGGTGCAACAAAGCGCCCTGGGCGTCGAGCACGGCCAGCTTGGCCCCGGTGCGGAAGCCGGGGTCCAGGGCCAGCACGCGCTTTTGCCCCAGGGGCGGGGCCAGCAGCAGGCCGCGCAGGTTGGCGGCAAAAACGCGGATGGCTTCGGCGTCGGCCCTGGCCTTCACCTCGGCGCGCAACTCGTTTTCCAGGGAGGGCGCAAGCAGGCGTTTGCAGCCGTCGGTAAGCGCCGCCTCCACTTCCTTGGCGTCTGCCCCGCGCCCGCGCACATAGGCCCGGCGCGCCAGCTCGAAGAGCTCCTCCTCCGCCGGGCGCAGGGAAAGGGACAAAAAGCCCTCGGCCTCGCCCCGGAACATGGCCAGGGCGCGGTGCCCGGCAATGGAGCGCAGGGGCTCATCCCAGGCGAACCAGTCGCGGTAGGTGGCCCCGGCCTGGTCCTTGCCCTTCACCACCTTGGATTGGAAGCGGCCCCGGCGGGCGAAAAGCTGCCGGGCCTCCGCGCGCAGGCGCGGCTCCTCGGCCATGGCCTCGGCCAGAATGTCGCGCGCGCCGGAAAGCGCAGCGGCCACGTCGGGCACGCCCTTGGCCTCGCTCACAAAGGGCCGGGCCAGGGCGAGCGGGTCGCGTCCCTGCTGGGCCATAAGCGCCCCGGCCAGGGGCTCCAGGCCTTTTTCGCGCGCCATCATGGCCCGCGTGCGCCGCTTGGGACGAAACGGCAGGTAGATGTCCTCCAGCCGGGCTTTGTCTTGTGCGGCGGCCACCGAGGCTTTTAGCTCCGCCGTGAGCAGGCCGCGTTCCTCAAGGGAGGCCAGGATGGCCTCGCGGCGCTTGTCCAGCTCGGCCAGATCCCCCAGCCTGTCGCGGATGGCCGCCACAGCCACTTCGTCCAGGGAGCCCGTGGCCTCTTTGCGGTAGCGGGCGATGAACGGAACCGTGCCGCCCTCCTCCACCAGTTTGGCCACAGCCGCCACCTGGGCGGCGGAAAGGGAAAGCTCCCCGGCGATGCGGGAAAAATGCGCTTGGTTCACTCGCGTTGTGTCCTTGTTTGGTGATGTATGCGGCGCGGACGCAAGGGCGAAAGCTTCAGCCCTATGCGGCGCAGCGCCCGGCAGTTGACCACGCCGCGCGCCTCAAGGCAAGCGCCGTGCGCGGGCGAAATGGCGCAAGGTATGCACGGTGCTGACGCGAAGGGGGCAGCTTCAGGGCAGCGGCCAGGGCATGAGACCGGTGAGGCGGAACACACGAAGAACGGGGCAGTGGAAGAAATGGCGCAAGGTATGCACGGTGCTGACGCGAAGGGGGCAGCCTCGGGGCAGCGGCCAGGGCATGAGACCGGTGAGGCGGGCGAAAGGCCCGCCCCTAGCCGATGCCCCGGCGGAACAGCCAGCCCGCCAGGGTCAGCGTCACTGCGGCGATGAGCAGCAAGGGCCAGATGGTGTCGAGGACGGTAAGAAGCGGCATGCCCTTGAGCATTATGCCGCGCACCGCCACCAGAAAGTGCCGCAAGGGGTTCGCCAGGGAGACGATCTGCAGGAACGTCGGCATGGTCTCGATGGGCGTTGCGAAGCCGGAAAGCATGGTGGCGGGCAGCATGAAGGTGAAGGTGCCCAGAATGGCCTGCTGCTGCGTGTTGCACAAAGACGAGATGAACAGGCCGAAGCCCACCACGGAAAACAAGAACAGCACCATGGTGAGCCCCAGCACAAAGACCGAGCCCACGCAGGGAATGCCGAAGAGCACAATCGCCGCCAGGATGATGAGCACGCTCTCCACCGCGCCCAGAATCATGGCCGGCAGGGTCTTGCCCGCCAGAATCTCCCCCGGGGAAAGGGGCGAAACGAGCAGCTGATCGAAGGTGCCCAGCTCCCGCTCCCGCGCCACGGAAAGGGCGGTGACGATGAGCCCCACCACCATGGTCAGCATGCCGATGAGGTTCGGCACCGTGAACCACAGGTAGTCCAGGTTGGGGTTGAACCAGTTGCGGGCAATGAGCGTTGCGGGCGGCGCGGGCAGGCCATAGCGCGCCACAAGGTCGCGGTTGTACTGCTCCACTATGCTTTGGGCGTAGCCCTGCACTATCTGCGCGGCGTTGCTGCGTCTGCCGTCGAGCAGTATCTGCGCCTCGGCCGGGCGGCCTGCGGCCACATCGCGCGAAAAGCGCTCGCCTATGACCAGCACGGCCATGGCCCTTTCGTCCTCCAGGGTGGGGGCGACCTCCTGCTGGCTGCGCAAGGGAAACACGCGGGCAAAGGAGGGCGAGCCCTCGAAACGGTGCACCAGCTCCACCGAGGCCTTGCCGCCGTCCTTGTTCAGCAGCGCAAGCTCAATGTTCTTGACCTCCAGCGTGGCGGCGAAGGCGAAGATCGTCAGCTGCAAAATGGGCGGCAGAATCAGCACTGTGCGGCTTTTGCGGTCGCGCAGCACGGCCAGCAATTCCTTGATGACCAAGGCCCGGATGCGGGAAAGGCGGTCCGCGTTCATGCCACCGTCCTTGCCGTATTTTTGAGGGTGAGCCCAAGCAGCACCAGGGCGATGAGCGCCATGCCGCCCATGTTGGGCAGCAGCAGCGCCCAAGCGTCGCCCACCAAGAACAGCGTCTTGAGGCAGGACACGTAATAGCGCGCCGCAATGATGCGGGAGAGCAGCTCAATGGGCCAGGGCATGCCCGAGGGCTCGAACACATAGCCGGAGAGGAAGTACGCGGGCAGAAAGGCCGCCAGAATTGCCGCCTGGGCGGCCACGAACTGGTTGCGCGCCACGGAGGAAATGAACAGCCCCAGCCCCAAGGCCGAAACCATGAACACGGCGGACACGGCCAGCAGGGCCAGAATGGAGCCCCGGAACGGCACGCCGAACACCACCAGCGTTATGCCCAGGCAAATGAGCATGGCCCCCATGCCCAGCAGAAAATACGGCGCCAGCTTGCCCGCCAGCATCTCCAGGGGGCCCACCGGGGTGGCCAGCATGGCCTCCATGGTGCCGCGCTCCCACTCGCGGGCCACCACCAGCGCGGTCAAAAGCGCGCCGATGAGCGTGAGGTTGATGGCCATGCCGCCGGGCAGCAGGCTGTTCAGGCTCACCAGCTCCTGGTTGTACCAGGTGCGGGGGATGAGCCGCACGGGCTGGGCGAACTGCTCGCCCTTGCCCTCCGCGCGCACCTGCATCCAGGAAAGCCACACCCCTTGCGCATAATTTTGCAAGAACTGCGCTGTGTTGGGTTCAGATCCGTCGGCAATCACCTGGAAGGGCACGCTGGCCCCGGCCTGGGCCAAATCACGGCTGAAGGTTTGCGGAATAACCACCAGCCCGCGCACCTTTCCGGAGATCATGTCCTTGGCGAACACGCGGCGGTCGTGCGCCACGCGCACGCTGAAGTACTTGGTGGCGGTGAACGAGGCCGCGAGGTCGCGGGCCTCCGGGGAAGAGTCCTCCAGCACCAGGCCTATGGAGACGTGGTCGATGTCCAGGTTGGTGGAAAAGCCGGAGAGCAGCGTCAGAAAGATGGGCAGAATGACCCCGATGAGAATGGACGAAGGGTCGCGCACGATCTGCAGCACCTCCTTGACCATGATGGCCGCCACGCGGCGCAGGGACGCGCTCATGCCGCCGCCACGCTTTTGGCCGCGCCCGCCTGCGCGCGCTCTTTTTCGGCGCGCTGTTCGTCGTCGCGCTCCACTAGGGCGATGAAGGCGTCCTCCAGGCTGGGGTCCGGCAGTTCGGGCCTGGCCACGCCCTCCTTCAGGTCGTCCGGCGAGCCCATGGCGATGACGCGCCCCCGGTACACCAGGGCGATGCGGTCGCAGTATTCGGCCTCATCCATGAAGTGCGTGGTGACCATGACCGTGACCCCGCGCTCCACCATGCCGTTGATGTGCGTCCAGAACTCGCGCCGGGTGATGGGGTCCACCCCGCTGGTGGGCTCGTCGAGGAAGAGCACGGCGGGCTCGTGCATCACCGCGCAGGCCAGGGCCAGGCGCTGCTTGAAGCCCAGCGGCAGCTCGTCGGCCGAGGCGGAAAGCAGCGGCCCCAGGCCGAAAATCTCGATCATGCCCTCCACCGCGCGGCTGCGCGCAGCGCCGGCCAAGCCGTACACGCCGGAGAAGAAATCCAGGTTCTGCCGCACGGAAAGCGTGCCGTAGAGCGAGAACTTCTGCGCCATGTAGCCCAGGCGCGCCCGCGCTGCGCCCTTGCCCTTGCCCAGCACCAGGGAATCCACCAGGGCCTGGCCCCCTGTCGGCTTAAGCAGGCCGCACATCATCTTGAACGTTGTGGACTTGCCCGCGCCGTTGGGCCCCAGCAGGCCGAAGATTTCCCCCTGGCGAATGGAGAAGGTGATGTCGCTGGCGGCGGTGAACTCGCCAAAGCGCTTGGTAAGGCCGCGCGCCTCCACCATGTTGTGCCCACTCTCGGGCTTGCTTTGCATGCCCTGGGCCAGGGCGGAAACGCCCCCCGGTCCGCCGCCCAGAATGTCCAGAAAGGCGTCCTCGAAACGCGGCGCAACCGGGGTCAGCACGGCCTCGTCCCCGGCGCGCATGGCGGCCAGATCCGGCGGAGGCGCCCCCGCGCCCAGCACCAGCCGCACGTGGCGGCCCTGAATCACGCCGTCGATGACGCCCGGCAGGCTCAAGGCCCGGCGCAGCACCGCGCGCCTGCTGCCGCCCTCGTGCCCGGAAAGCCCGCGCACCTGCAACACCCGGCCCTGCACGCGGCTGGTCAATTCCTTTGGCCTGCCGGAGAACAGCAGCTTCCCGGCGGAGAGCAGCAACACCTCGTCGCAGCCCTCGGCCTCGTCCAGGTACGACGTGCTCCAGACCACGCCGATGCCTTCGTCGGCCAGGGCGCGCACCATGCGCCACAGCTCGCGCCGGGAGATTGGGTCCACGCCCACGCTGGGCTCATCAAGCAGCAGCAGCTCCGGCCGCTTGATCATGGCGCAGGCCAGGCCCAGCTTCTGCTTCATGCCGCCGGAAAGCCGCCCGGCCAGGCGCGTGGTGAAGGGAGCCAGGCCGGTGAAGCCCAGCAGGCGCTCGAAGGTGGCGGCGCGTTCGGCGGCTGGCAGGCCGCGCACCTCGGAATACAGGCGCAGGTTTTCGGCCACGGTCAGGTCCTCGTAGAGCCCGAACTTCTGCGGCATGTAGCCGATGCGCCCGTGCAATTCGCGCGAGTGGGTGGCCGGGTTGAGGCCCAGCACGCTCAGGCTGCCTTCCTGGGCATCCATGAGCCCGGCCAGCAGGCGCATGAGGCTGGTCTTGCCCGCGCCGTCCGGTCCCACAAGCCCGGTGATGCGCCCGGGCCGGATGCTGGCGCTGATGCCGTCGAGGGCGGGCGGCCCGGCCTTGCCATAGCGCAGCACAAGCCCGCTGGCCGTGATGATGGCGGCGGGTTCCGGCTGGCCGGGGCCAGACAGAGCGGGGCCGGGCTGGCCGGAGCTGGACAAGCCGGGGCCGGGCTGGCCGGGGTCGGGCTGAGAAGATCCGGCCTGGGCGGGCGCAGGCTGCGCCTGCGCAGCGTGCGTGGAGTCCTGGCTCACGGACTGCGCCGGGGCGGCTGGCGCAGAGGCCGCTTGGGCGGATGCAGCCTGGACGGGCGCAGGCTGAACGGGCGCGGACTGCGCCTGCGCGGCGTGCGTGGAGTCCTGGCTCATGGACTGCGCCGGGGCGGCTGGCGCAGAGGCCGCTTGGGCGGTAGGCGCGACCAAACCGGGCGCAACCGCGGCAGGCTCCGGCTGGGCGGGCGCAGGCTTCGCGGAAGCAGGGCTTCCGGTCGGCAGGCCGCCCGGCCCGGCGTTCATTGCGCGCCCCCCGCAGCGGTCCTGGCCTCGGGCGTGGAGGCTGGCGCAGGCTTGGCGGCGCGGGCGGAAGCGTCGGCCTTGGCAGACGCGCCGGAGGAGGCCGAAGTCTTTGCGGAAGTCTTAGCCTTGGGCGTGGCCTTAGAGCTTGCATCTGGCTTGCCGGAGGCAGCGGCTTTGCTTTCGGCATCGCCCTTGGCAACGGCGGCGGGCGTGTCCGGCTGCGCCCCGGCAGCCTTGCCCGCAGCAGCAGCAGCAGCCGTGGCATCGCCTGTCATCGCGGACGGCGCGGACGGCGCGGGCGGTGTGGACGAAAGGGGCGCTGCGGCAGGCGGCGCAGCTGCGCTTTCGGCGGCAGCCGTCACCGTCACCGGCATGCCCTGGCGGATGCCCTGGTCCGGGTTGTCCACCACGATGCGCAGGCGGTAGACCAGATCCGTGCGCAGGGCCTCGGTCTCCACATTCTTGGGCGTAAACTCCGCCACGGGGGAAATGAAGCCCACCGTGCCGGAATAGGGCTTGTCCGGGCGGCTGTCGGTGATGACGTTGACGCGCATGCCCAGGTGCACCTTGCCCAGCGACGGCTCCGGCACGTAGGCCCGCACCCACACGGGTTTGTTCAGCGAGAGCACGAGCACGTTGGCCCCGGCGCTGGCCATGGCCCCCGGCTCCCGCACGCGGGAAAGCACCTGCCCGTCGGAAGGGGCGATGATCTCCGTATCCGCAAGGTCGGTCATGGCCGCAGCCACGGAGGCCTCGGCAGAGCGCAGGGCGGCCTCGGCCCCCAGCACTTCTTCCGCCCGGAAGCCGGAGGCCTGCAATTGCAAGCCCTTGCGCGCGCTTTGCAGCTGAGCCAGCAGAGCGTCGCGGCTGGCCACGGCGTCGTCGCGCTCCTGGGCGGAAATGGCTCCGCTCTTGAGCAGTTCCTCGCGGCGGCGGGCAATGCGCGCGGCGTTTTCCACCTGGGCCTCCACCTGGGCCACCATGGCCCTGGCCTGGGCCACTTCCTCCAGCCGGTAGCCCGCATGGAACTTGGACATGTTGGCGGCGGCCACGTCGCGGTCGCCCACGGCCTTGGCCAGGGCGTCGCGGTAGCGCTGGGCGTCCAGCACGGCCAGCACGTCGCCCGCGCGCACCGTGTCGCCCTCGTCCACGCGCACCTCGGCCACGCGGCCCGGCACCCGGAACGAAAGCTCCACCTCGCGGATGTCCACGTTGCCGTAAAGCTTGAGGGGCTTGTCTCTGTCCGCGCCGTTGCGCAGCACCAGCCAGGCCGCAAGGCACGCAACGGCGAGGCCCGCAATCAGCAAAAGACGTTTGCGGTTCATTGCGCGCCCTCCAGCAGGCCCGACATGGCACCCAGCTCCGGGCAGGCGGGTTCATAGCCCGCGACAATGGCCTCCACCTGCTGGATGCACAGCCGGGTGATGCACTCCAGGTGCGCATCGGAGAGCTTTTCGCCGCCCACCACGCGCAGGATGCCGCTCATGCCCACGCGGAAAATAACCATTTGCCCCATGACAGCCAGCGCGCGCAGGCGCAGCTCAAGCGATTCCGGCGGCAGGCCCAGCAGGCGGCCCAGCAGTTGGGTCCACACTCCGTGGACCTTGGCGAAGAAGCCATCGTGAAAAATGTTGAAGGCCCCGGTGGGCGCTATCTGCTCCTGCATCATGATCTGGCTGAAGGAGCGCGATTCCGGGCTGCCCAGCATCACCGTGACCATGGTGCGCACCAGGGTGCGCATGGCCGCAAGCAGCTCGCCGCGCCCGGCGGACGGATTGGCGCAGGCCGCAAGAACACGGTCCAGGCCAGGCCCCACCTCGGCCAGCTTTACGCCGATGGTGTGCTCCAGCACGGCCCGGTACAGCCCTTCCTTGCCGCCGAAATGATACGGTATGGCCGAAAGGTTCACGCCCGCCTCCAGGGCCAGGGCGCGCGTGCTGGTGGCCCCCACCCCGTGCAGGCCAAAAAGCCGCAACCCGGCATCCATGAGCCGCTGCCGCGTCTCTTTCTCTGCGTTTTTTGTTGTCTGCTTCTTCACGCCGGCCTCCAGCCTCGAACTTGATTCATTCATTCGATTGAATTAAACCTCGAACAGGGTTTCGTCAAGCCCCGCGTGCGGGCGCAATTCTCCACGCAGCCGTGCGCCTTGAGCTGGCAAAAGGCTGAGGGCCATTGCCCCGCCTGGCTTTGCTGCGGGAACGAAGGTCATGTGCGCCTTCCATTCATGGCGGGAAAGATATTCGTTCGAATGAATCAACGCCCAGGCGCGGCTTCGCCATGCGCGCCAGGCGTGAGAAATCAGGAAGGCTGGGAATTTTTGACCTGCCGGGCCCAGCGGCTGGAAAGCACCTCGTGCATGCCTTCCAGCATCATGTTGATGTCGCCGATGAAATAGGTCTGAAAGATCTGCTGCAGGCTGTCCTTCAGCTCGGCCTCGCCGCTGTGGGCCACGGCGTCGAACAAGCCGCGCCCGATGCGCAGGAACGCGTCCAGCACGTGCGGGTCGAAGTGCGTGCCGCGCCCAAGCTCCAGCAGGCGCACGGCTTCCTCATAGGAATACGCGACCTTGTAGGGTCGTTCGGAGGTCAGGGCGTCGAAGACATCCACCACGGCGAAGAGCCGCGCGCCAAGGGGGATCTCCGCCCCGACGCGTCCCTGGTCGTAGCCGGAGCCGTCGTAGTACTCGTGGTGCGCGCTGATGACGTCCATGGCGTCGGCCAGCCAACTGGCCTGGGCGGCTATGTCGCGCCCGTGCTGCACGTGCGACTGCATTTCGTGGTATTCCTCGGCCGTCAGCGCGCCGGGCTTAAGCAGCACCGCATCGCGAATGCCGATCTTGCCCACGTCGTGCAACATGGCCCCCTTGACCAGGGAGCGGATGGCCGCGCCGGAGAGCTCCAGGGCCTCGGCCAGGCGCACGGAATAGATGGTGACGCGATAGTTGTGGCGGTCGGTGTCGCTGTCGCGCTTGGCTATGGCGCTGCCCAGCACGCGCAGGGTTTCCAGGTTGGCGCTTTGCAGGTGCACGGAAAGCTCCAGGGAGCGCCGCAAAAGCCGGGTGATGACGGGATAGAGCAACAGCGTGGTGGCCAGCACCACCAGCACCACCAGGCCCACGGTGCCCAGCATGCCCTCGGTGATGTCGTCCTGCACCTTTTGCGACACGGCGTAAACGCTCTCGGCGTAGGCGGCCACCTGGCCTCGGCTGTCCGTAAGCGACATGGCCATGTGCAGGTGCGGCTTGCCGCCGATGGAGACCAGCGCGCGGCTGAGGGTTTGCTGGTCGGGGCTGAAGGCGAAGGGGTGCGCGGCCAGGTACGCGCTCACCTCGGCGGCCAGCGGGTAGCTGGTGGCGGCGCGCTCGGCCAATAGCTTGAATTCGCTGTCCAGAATGCGCGCCGAAACGGTGATCCCCAGGCCCGGCCGCCGGGTTCCGCCGGAGAGGGAGTCCAGCACGGCCTGCACCGCAGCGGGCTTGAGCCCTCCCGGTTTGTCCATCTGCGGCAGGATAAGGGAGCGGAAGTCCTCGGCCCCGCGCACGGAGTTCTCGATGATGACGTCGTCGTAGCCTGAATAGAGCTGAATGTAGGTCGCCCCGGCAAAGACCACGCAAATGACCGCCGTCATGCCCAGAATGCGCCGCACAAGCAGGCGGTGCAGCGAGGCGCTGAACCTTGAGTGCGGCCCCTTCGGATCAAGCATGGCGCAGTCCAGGCGATTTCGTCATCTCGCAGGCCCTCCTGGGGCTGGGAGCAGATGCGGACCTAGTCCTGCCGTGGGCTTTCCCCTTCGTTTGCGGCGGGAGCGACCGGAACCTTCTTGCCGAAGCGGTCGGAAAAGCCCTGAATGACCGAGTACAAGACCGGAATGAGCAGCACGCCCATGGCTGCGGCGCACAGCATGCCGCCAAACACCGCCGTGCCCATGGTGTTGCGCGCGGCGGCGCCCGCCCCGCTGGCCAGCGCCAGGGGCACAACGCCAAGGATGAAGGCGAAGCTCGTCATCAGGATGGGCCGGAACCGCGCCAGCGCGCCCTCCACTGCGGCCTCCGACGTGGCTAGGCCCGCAGCCCGGCGCATTTTGGCGAACTCCACGATGAGAATGGCGTTCTTGGCCGCCAGGCCGATGAGCACCACCAGGCCGATTTGCGCATAAACGTTGTTGTCGAATCCGCGCAGCATTTGCGCGCTCATGGCGCCGAACACGCTGGTGGGAATGGACAGGATGACCGCGAAGGGGATGGACCAGGACTCGTACTGCGCGGCCAGCACCAGAAAGACCATCAAGAGGCCCATGCCGAAGGCCACCACGGCCTGCGAGCCGGACATCTTCTCCTGGAAGGCTATGCCGGTCCACTCCATGCCGTAGCCCTGGGGCAGGGTCTTTTCCACCGTGCGCTCAATGGCCTCTATGAGCTCGCCGGAACTGTGGCCCGGCGCGGCTGCGGTGGTGTACTCCACCGAGCGGTACAGATTGTAGCGGCGCACGTATTCCGGCCCCTTGATGCTGGTGCCCGTGCCCAGGGTGCTTAGGGGCACCATGTTGCCGGAACTGTTGCGCACAAAGAAGCGGGCTATGTCGTCCTGCGTGGCGCGGTACTGCGGCTCCGCCTGAAGCATCACCTTATATGTGCGTCCGTACTTGTTGAAGTCGTTGATGTACTTTCCGCCGAGCATGATCTGCATGGTGCTGAACACGTCGCTCAAGACAACGCCCTGGCTCTTCACCTTGTCGCGGTCCACATCGAAGAAGTACTGCGGCACGCCCATGCTGAAGTCCGTAAATATGGAGCCTACGGCCTTGTTCTCTGCGGCGGCCTTCCACAACATTCCAGTATTTTTGCCCAGCTCCGCCAAAGATTTGCTGCTGCGGTCCTGCATTTCGAACTGGTAGCCGCCGGTGCTGCCCATGCCGGGCACGGTTGGGGGCGGAATGCAGATGATGCGGCCCTCGGGCATTTGCGCAAACTGGCCCTGCGCGCGGCGGATGCTGGCGGCCAGCGAAAGTTCCCTGGTCTTGCGCTCGTCCCAGGGCTTGAGCACCACGAACACGCAGGTGGTGTACGAGCTGTAGCCGCTGGTGAGGATGTTGAGCCCGCCCAGCACGATGGTGTCGGCCACGGCGGGGTCCTTCAGCAGCACGCCCTCAATCTTCTGCACCAGGGCGTCGTTGCGCTTGAGCGAGGCGGCCTCGGGCAGGTTCACGGAAACGATGTAGTAGCCCATGTCCTCGCTGGGCACAAAGCCCGTGGGCAGCACCTTGAGCACGCCGCCGGTGGCGGCCACCACGCCCAGCAGGCCAAGAAGCACCATGGCCGACATGCGGATGCCCTTTCTGACCAGCAAGCCGTAGCCGCGCGTCACGGCGTCGAATCCGCGGTTGAAGGCGCCGAAGAAGCGGGCCAGCGCGCCGGTTTTCTCCGTTGCCGGGCGCAGCAGAATGGAGCACAGCGCCGGGCTTAAGGTGAGGGCGTTGAGGGCGGAGATGCCCACGCTTACGGCCACCGTGACCGCGAACTGCTGGTACAGGCGGCCGGTGGTGCCGCTCATGAAGGCCGAGGGCAGAAACACGCTCATAAGCACCAGGGAGATGGCCACGATGGGGCCGGCGACCTCGGCCATGGCCCGTTTGGTGGCCTCGATGGGCGGGAGCTTGTCGTGGTCTATCTTGTGCTGCACGGCCTCCACCACCACAATGGCGTCATCGACCACGATGCCGATGGCCAGCACCATGGCGAAGAGCGTGATGGTGTTGATGGAGAAGCCCAGAAGCGGGAAGGCGGCGAAGGTGCCGATGAGCGCCACCGGCACGGTGATCATCGGAATGAGCGTGGCGCGCCAGTCTTGCAAAAAGATGAACACCACGATGAGCACCAGGATGACGGCCTCGAACAGGGTGTGCAGCACGCTTTCGATGGAGGCGCGCACAAAGCGCGTGGTGTCGAAGGGGATCTTGTACTCCATGCCCTCCGGGAAGACCTTGGAGCGCTCGGCCATGACGGAGCGCACCTTGTTGGCCAGGTCGATGGCGTTGGCGCCGGGCAGCTGGTAGATGCAGATGGTGGAGGTGGGCTGGCCGTTCAGCCGGGTATAGCCCCGGTAGCTCTCAGAGCCCATTTCCACGCGGCCCACGTCCTTCAGGCGGACGATGTTGCCGCCGGTGCCCGCGCGCAGGATGATGTTCTCGAACTCGGCGGGCTCGGACAGGCGGCCCTTCACCTGCACGGTGATCTGGTATGGCACGCTGGCCGGGGCGGGCTGCTGGCCCAACTGGCCGCCGGGGGCCTGCACGTTCTGCTCGGAGAGCGCGTTGGAAACGTCCACGGCGGTCAGCCCCAGTTCGGTGAGCCTGTTGGGGTCCAGCCATACGCGCATGCCGTAGGTCAGGTTGGCGGCCAGGGTGACGTTGCCCACGCCGGGAATGCGGCTGATGGCGTCGACGATGTTGATGCGGGCGTAGTTTTCCAGGAAGAGCGAGTCGTACACGCCGCTGGGCGAGGTGAGGTTGACCACCAGCACCATGTCCGGCGACTGCTTCATCACCGAGACGCCCGCGCGGGTCACGTCGCTGGGCAGGCTGGCCTCGGCCAGTTGCACGCGGTTTTGCACATCCACCGTGGCCAGCTCCAGGTCGCGGTCGGCCGCGAAGGAGATGTTCAGCACCATGCGGCCATCGTTGGAGCTCACGGAGTTCATGTACAGCATATCTTGCGCGCCGTTCACCTGCTGCTCGATGGGCGCGGCCACGGTTTCCTCCACAACCTGCGCGCTGGCGCCGTTGTAGCTGGCCACCACCTGCACGGTGGAGGGCGAAATGCGGCTTGGGAACTGCGAAACAGGCAGCACGGCTATGCACAGCGCGCCCACAATGGTGATGATGATGGAGATGACGGCGGAAAAGATGGGCCGCTGAATGAAGAAATTGACCATCGTGGGCTCCCTGATGCTGACGTGCCTGACGCGAGAGACGTGCTACAGCCTGAAGGCGCAACGCTTGAAAATGCCGCCAGCAACGGGCGAAGCGCGCCCGCCCGGCCCTGGCGCGGATCAGACCGGCGCTACTTGGTGGCGTTCGCCGTGGCCGCCGTTGGCGCCTGGGCGGCGGGCGCTGCGGGGGCAGCCGCCACCGGGGTGCCGGTGCGCACCTTCTGCCAGCCGTCCACAATCACGGTATCGCCGGGGGCCAGCCCCTTCTGCACTATGTAGGCGGTATCCACGCGGGAACCAAGGGTCACGGGGCGGCTCTCGGCCTTGCCGTCCTTGGTCACGGCGAACACGAACTTCTCGCCCTGCACATCGGAAACGGCCTGCTCCGGCACCAGGGTGGCGTTATCCACCGTGCCCAGGTTCACGCGCACCTTGGCGAACAGGCCGGGCTTGATCAATCCGTCGGGGTTGGGGAACACGGCGCGCACGGGCAGGGTGCCGGTGGTGGGGTCAATGGCCCGGTCGGCCATGTCGAGGTAGCCGTCGTGGGGGTACACGTCGCCATCGGCCAGCACAACGGAGGCGACAAAGAGCCTGGGCGGCAAGCCCTTGGCCTTGGCCTCGGCGGCCTCCTTGGCGCTCACCAGGTAGTCGCGCTCGCTGATGTTGAAGGTGACGGTGAACCGCTCGGTGGAGGAGATGGTGGCGAGCACGCTGTTCTGGCCCGGCCCCACCAGATCGCCCACCTTGAAGTTGCTTTTGCCAATGCGCCCGGCCTGGGGCGCCACGACCTTGGTGTAGCCCAGGTTGGTGCGGGCCTCGTTGGCGGTGGCCGCCGCAGCCGAAACGCTGGCCGCAAGCTGGCGTTCATTGGTGAGCTTGGCGTCGTATTCCTGCTGGCTCACTGCGCCCTGCTTCACCAGGGTTTCGAACCGGGCGCGCTCCTTGCGGGCATAGTCAAGCTGCGCCTTGTCCCGAGCCACGTCCGCGCTGGTGCGGGCCAGGGTGTTCTGCTGCTCCACGGGGTCGATGATGAACAGCAGGTCTCCGGCCTTGACCAGCGAGCCCTCGACAAAATTGATTTTTTTGAGGAAGCCGCTGATGCGCGCCTGGAGCTCCACCGTGGACTCGGAGTCGGTGCGGCCCGTGAACTCGCCCACCAGGGGCACGGCCTTGGCCTCCAAAACCGTCGTAATCACCGGCACGGGCTTGGAATCCTGGCCGCTGTCGTCTCCTTTGCCGCAACCCACTGCGGCAAGGGCCGCAAGAAGAACAAGCGCAAGAAGCAACACGGGGCGAAATGTGTGGGCAGAGCTGAGGCGCTTCGTCATGGGTGGTTCTCCTGAAGTTTTATATCGGGCTCTCCACGCACAAGCGGGTTAGCGACCTGCGATGATTCAGCATCGTCCATATGCCATAACGCGTCTGCGCGGGCAAGAGCAATGCGGCGCCCGCCCTGTTCGGGCCAGCACACGCAATGGCCAAACCCGGCTGTAGACTGCAACATTATCCCCTTTACAACAAGTCGCCTTTCTTTGACATCTGTATCCGTGGCGGTATAGGACCTTGAGGGGGGGGATCTGGCGTTGATGGTCCAAAGCAGCATTTTGATACTCGACGATGAGCCACGCATACGCGAGACGCTGGCAGACTATTTTATCGATATAGGCTGCCTGGTTACGACTGCCAACCGCACGGCAGAGGCTTTGCGCGCACTGCATGAGCATCGGTTCACCCTCGCCATTGTAGACGTTCGTCTGCCAGGATCCGACGGCTTTGTATTCATCGGAAATGCCCGCCTTGTACAGCCGCAACTCCATTACATCATTCATACAGGCTCCCAGGAGTGCCTTGCAGAAGGTGGCATGCAACAAAAGTATGGCGATGTGGAGGCCGTGTTCATCAAGCCTGTAACAGACATGAACCGCTTCCAAGAGGTTCTGAAGCGGCTGCAAGGAAAAAGTTGACCGTGAGCCACATCTGCCAGGATCCGTTGCTTATAATAGAGGATGAGCCCATGCTCTGCCTCACCCTGGGCGACCACCTGCGCGACAGGGGGTTTTGCGTGTTGGAGGCCCAGGACGGCCCCACGGGCCTGGGGCTTTTCCGCCTGCACAAGCCGGCCCTGGTGACGCTTGACCTGCGCATGAGCCCCATGGACGGCCACGCCGTGCTCGCGGCAATCCGCAAAGAAGATGTGGAAACCCCGGTAATCATCATGTCCGGCCAGGGGGAGATGGACGACGTGATCCGCACCCTGCGCGCCGGAGCCTTCGACTATCTGCAAAAGCCCATCGCCGACCTGACCATTCTGGACCATGCCGTGGACCGGGCCCTGGAGCGCCGCGCGCTCAAGCGCGGCAACGCCATGCTCTCGCGCTCCTTTTTGGCCCAGGACCTCCAGGCGCCGGAGGACTTCGCCGAGCTGTTGACCATGAACCCGCGCATGCGCGACATTTTCCGCTACTGCGAGGCCGTGGCCCAAAGCCGGGAGCCGGTGCTCATAACCGGGGAAACCGGGGTGGGCAAAGAGCTGCTGGCCCGCGCCCTGCACAAAAGCAGCCGCAGGCCAGGCCCTTTTGTGGCCGTGAACGTGGCCGGGCTAGACGACCACGCCTTTTCCGACACGCTCTTTGGGCACGTGCGCGGGGCCTTCACCGGGGCGGAGCGCCCCCGCGAAGGCATGATGGAAAAAGCCGCAGACGGCACCCTGTTTCTGGACGAGGTGGGCGACCTGGGCCAGCAGGCTCAGCTACGCCTGCTGCGCGTGCTGCAGGAGCGCGAATACCACCCCCTCGGCTCGGACAGTCCCCGGCCCTTGCGCGCAAGCATCCTGGCCGCCACCAACAGGCCCTTGGACGCACTGCGCAAGGACAACGCCTTCCGCACCGACTTTTTCTTTCGCCTTTGCACCCACGCCGTGGCCCTGCCGCCCTTGCGCGAACGGCCAGAAGACATAGCCCTGCTGCTGCGCCACTTCCTGTTCCACATCAGCCAAGGTCTGGGCCGCACGGCCCCGGAATGCTCTCCTGGACTCATCAGCCAGTTGCGGGCCTACCCCTTTCCCGGCAACGTGCGCGAGTTGAAGGCCATGGCCCACGACGCCCTGGGCCGCTGCGGCGCGGGCCTTCTGGAGGTTGCGGCCATTCCGGCCCTGCGCGGCCTGGCGACCCAGGCGGCGGAGCCCCAGCCGCAGGAGCTCTTCACCGCGTGGCCCGTGTTGCCCAGCATCCGCGCCGCCACGAACGCCCTGGTGGCCGAGGCCCTGCGCCGCGCGGGCGGCGTCCAAAAACTCGCAGCAGCCATGCTCGGCATCAGCCCGCAAGCCTTAAGCGAACGCCTGAAGCGCCAATAGTCCGCGCCCCACGCCCTTTCCGCAAAGCCCGTCCACACATTCTCCTGCCCGTTCAGTCACATCAACTTTTCCGTAGTTCATCAGGTTTTGTTTACATTCGCTAAGCACCCTCAATTTACACAATATTTTTGCCTACAGCGCCGCAGGCGATCAAGCTGTCCGAAGCGGACTGCCTGAGCCGCCGCGCATGTTCTCTCACAACATACTGTAATTACATAAAAATAATAAAAATAGTCACTTTGGTATGCATCTTGATTAGTGCGGGCTGACAGCTGAAGGAGCCCCGCGCATGGCCAAGATACTCTGCATCGACGACGAACCCTTCATCCGGCTAGCCACCGGAGACTGGCTGTGCGACCTGGGCCACGAGGTGTTGGAAGCGGCCAGCGGCGCAGATGGCATAGCCATATTCCGCGAACACAAGCCAGACCTGGTGCTTACCGACCTGCGCATGCCCGGGGGCGACGGCTTTCTTGTGGTGGCCCACCTGGCGGAGGAAGCCCCGGATACCCCTGTGGTCATCATCTCCGGCACGGGCACGGTGGATGAGGCCGTCAAGAGCCTGCGCCTGGGCGCGTGGGACTATCTTACAAAGCCCCTGACCGACATGAATCTGCTGGCCGCCACAGTGGAGCGCCTGCTGGCAAAGGCGGGCGAGCGTCGCCAAAACAAGGCCCACCTGCAAAGCCTGACTGAGAAAAACAAGGCTCTTGAGCTGCAACTGGCGCACTGGACGGGCAGGCCCCAAAAGACCACCGCCAAGCTTTCCGACCTGCTCAAAATGGGCATAGGCAGCCTGCTGCGCGCCCTGGCGGAAAAAGACCCCGCCACAGCCGGACACAACGAGCGCGTGGCCGCCATCGCGGTGGACATGGGCCGGGTTATGGGCCTGGACGCCGAGGCCCAGGACACCCTGCTCATTGCCGGATTGCTGCACGACATCGGCAAAATCGGCGTGCCCCGCGAGGTGCTGAACAAGCCCGGCCCCCTCACCCTCGAAGAGTTCGAGCAGGTGCGCAGCCATGTGGTCTGCGCAGAGCGCATCCTCAAGGACATTCCCTTTCACGGCCCCGTGCTCCAGGCGGTGCTGCAACACCATGAACGCTTCGACGGCACCGGCTATCCCCAGAGAATCTTCGGCGCCGACATTCTGCTTGAGGCGCGCATCCTGGCTGTGGCCGACGTTTACGAGGCCCTGGCCTCGGACCGGCCCTACCGCCGGGCGCTAAGCCCGGCAGAGGCTGCGGCGCACATGGCCGAGCAGGCCGGAAGGCATTTCTGCCCAGTCTGCGTGAACGCCCTGACCTGTGCGCTGGCCCGCCGCAGCGCCGACCGGAACCCCGCCGCAATCGTGCAAAAGGGGGCCTCATGACCCGTGCAGCCAAGCGGCCAGCCATTCGCCCCCTGGCCTATGGCCACAGGCAACCTTGCAGGCTGCTGGGCTCGTCGGAGCACGGACCGGAGCACAAGGCGGAGCTCATCTCCATAGGCACGCGCGACGCCCGGCTGCGGCTGGAATGCGCTGCCAGCGAACTGCTGCGCCTGGGCCAGCGCTGCACCCTGCAGTGTCCCCTGGTCATTAACGGCGCGCCCTTGGCCCAGGCGCACTGCATTGTGGAGTGGCTGCACGGCCAAGAGGCCGGACTCGTCTTCACCATCAGGGCCAGCCACAGCATTTCGGCCCTGCAACACGCCCTCAGCAAGGAGACAGCATGAATGCCGAGACGACGCACGAAAACAGCGGAACAAGCAGTCTGCTGCAACTCGTTACCTTCAAAGTGGCGGAGGAAGAATACGGAGTGGACATCCTCTCCGTGCAAGAGATCATCCGCCATACGGGCATTACCAAGGTGCCCAGCGCTCCCGCTTTTGTGGAGGGCATTTTGAACCTGCGCGGCAAGGTCATTCCCATCATCGACATGCGCAAACGCTTCGGGCTGCTCTCCAAGGAGCCGGACCAGCAGACGCGCATTGTGGTTTTCGCCCTGGATTCCGGGGTGGTGGGCTGCCTGGTGGACTCCGTGTCCGAGGTGCTGCGCCTGCCCGCCTCCATGGTCGATGCTCCGCCCGCCGTGGTTTCCGGCGTGGACTCCAAATACATCCGGGGCGTGGGCAGGCTGGATGACCGCCTGCTCATCCTGCTGGATTCCGGCCAGGTGCTTACGGTGGAAGAGCTGGACGCCCTTTCTGGCCACGAAACCCTGGCCGCGCCAGCTGTGCATTAAAAGCGCAAGACCGCGCCCGGCACGGCCCGTGGCGCAAAATGGACGCAAGCACTCAAGCAGCAAGGTCGTACCGGATTTCGCCCCCCAACCCTAGAGACAAAGAAGGAAACAGCATGGACAGCTTACGCAATCTCAAACTCCGCACAAAGCTTCTTTCCAGCTTCTTCCTCGTGGCCCTGCTCACCCTGGTCGTTGGCATTTATGGCAGCAAAGAGCTGAACGCCATCAACGACAACGAAACCGCGCTTTATAAGCAGGTGACCGTGCCGCTTGGGCAAATCGCCAAGGTTTCGACGAATTTCCAGCGTGTGCGCATCAACGCCATCACGGCCTCACGGGCAATACACAAGGCCGAGGCCGACGAGGCCATGAAGAATATCACGCAGCTTCGCGAGGCGATCAAAACCGATGCGGATGAATTCGAGAAATCGTTGAGCACGGCTGAAGAACGCGCGCTCATGGAAGAATTCAAGGTGCAGCGCAAATTGTACATTGCCGCCCTCGACAAAATGCTGGCCTTGGCCACCGAAGGACGTACCGCCGAAGCCCTCGCCGTGAACCAGAATGAGGGACGGCAGCTCGCCCTGACCTACCAGGCCAGCATCGACAAGCTCATGGATAACAAAGTCGCCCAGGCCAAGCATCTTTCCAACGCCGACGACCTGGCCGCGGCGGCAGCCACAAAAGCCCTGTACATCATCGTCGCCGTGGCCTTCCTGGGCGCAATCGGCCTCGGGTTCCTGCTTACCTCCAACGTCTCCGCCCAGTTGGGCGAAGACCCCGGCTACTTGAGCGAAGTGGCGAGCACAATCGCCGGCGGCGACCTGAACGTGCAGTTCCGCGCCCAGCAAAAGCCCGGCGGCGTGTACCTGGTGATGCAGGACATGGTGAAGACCATGAAGGCCAAGATCGCCGAGGCCGAGCAGAAGACCGCCGAGGCCGCCGAGCAGGCGCGTCTGGCGGGCATAGCCACCGACGAGGCCAATGAGGCCAAGGCCAGGGCCGAACGCGCCAAGGCCGAGGGCATGATGCAGGCCGCGCATCAGCTAGAGAAGGTCGTCGAGGTCATCAGTTCCGCCAGCGAGGAGCTCTCCGCCCAGGTGGAGCAGTCCAGCCGGGGCACGGAGGTGCAAAGCCAGCGCGTGGCCGAAACCGCCACCGCCATGGAAGAGATGAACGCCACCGTGCTTGAGGTGGCTAAGAACGCCTCCCAGGCGGCCGATTCCTCCCACAACGCCCGCGCCAAGGCCATGGAGGGCGCCAAGGTGGTGGCCCACGCGGTGGAAAGCATCACCGCCGTGCAGGCCAAGTCCGTCATCCTGAAGGACGACATGGCCGTGCTGGGCAAGCAGGCCGAGGGCATCGGCCAGATCATCAACGTCATCAACGACATTGCCGACCAGACAAACCTGCTGGCGCTGAACGCCGCCATTGAGGCCGCAAGAGCGGGCGACGCGGGCAGAGGCTTTGCCGTGGTGGCCGACGAAGTGCGCAAGCTGGCCGAAAAGACCATGGGCGCCACAAAGGAAGTGGGCGAGAACATCCGCGCCATTCAAGAGTCCAGCCGCAAGAACATAGGCAGCATGGACAACGTGGCCCAGGCCATAGGCGATGCCACCAGCCACTCCAACGAGTCCGCCCAGGCGCTTGAAGAAATCGTCGTCATCTCCAGAAGCAACGCCGAGCAGGTCCAAGGCATCGCCGGTGCGGCCGAGGAACAGTCCGGCGTGTCGGAGAAGATCAGCACGGCCATTGAAGAAGTGAACCGCGTGGCCTCCGAAACGGCCGAAGGCATGAACCAGTCCGTAGCCGCCATCGGCGAACTGGCGCGCATGGCTGCGGAACTCCGCCAGCTCATCGGCGACTTGAAGGCTTCGTAACAAGCACAACGCGCAATGCGGGCGTGAATCAGGGGGCGCTGCCCCCNNGAATGATTCCCTTTGGAATCCCCATGGCAAGCAGAAACGGCCCGGACCAGCGAAGACGCTGGCCGGGCCGTTTCTGCTTGAGGGCCGCAGCGGCGGGAGTCCCTGGCTTAGCGGGCGTTACTTCGGGGCCGGGGCGTACTCCGGCACCAGGCGTTGCAGCAGGGCGCGGATTGCGGCGGCGTCGCGGGCGGCGGCGGCCTGTTCAAGTTGTTGCAGCAGGTCGGGGTCCGGTCCTGCCTGGGCGCTTTGGGCCCGCAGCACCATGATCTTGTCGTGCCCTGTGGGAACGACGCTTTCGCCCGCGCCCATGAGTTCCTCGGAGAGCTTCTCGCCCGGCCGTAGGCCGGTGAAGGCGATTTCGATGTCGCCGGGTTCCCGGCCAGACAAGCGGATGAGGTCGCGCGCGAGATCGACGATGCGCACCGGCTCGCCCATGCGCAGCACGAAGATATCGCCGCCGTGCTGCGGCGTCGCGGGCGTGGGCGGGTCGGCGAGTGGGTGAGGCGGCGCGGGGGCGGCTTGGCCTGCGGCGGCGGCTTGGCCCATGGTTGCGGCTTGGAGGATGAGCTGGCAGGCCTCGCTGATGCTCATGAAGAAGCGCGTCATGTCCGGGTGCGTTACCGTGACGGGTCCGCCCGCCTCGATTTGGCGGCGGAACAGTGGCACCACCGAGCCGCTGGAGCCCACCACGTTGCCGAAGCGCACGGCGGAAAAGCGCGTGGGGCCCATGGGAAAGTCGGCCATGAGCCGTTCCGTGATGCGCTTGCTGGCGCCCATGACGCTGGCCGGGTTCACGGCCTTGTCGGTGGAGACGATGACGAAGCGCCGGGCGCCATGCGCCACCGCAGCGGCCATGAGCGTGCGTGTGCCGATGATGTTGTTGGTCACGGCGGCCCAGGGGTTTTCCTCCAGCATGGGCACGTGCTTGTACGCGGCGGCGTGCAGCACCAGGGTAGGCTTGTGCTGGGCGAACAGGCCGTGCACGAAGCTTTCGTCGGCCACGCTGCCCAGGGCGCAGGAAAAGTTCTGGAAGTTCGCCTCGGCCAGTTCGGCGGCGATGGCATAGAGGTTGTACTCGCTGGCGTCGAGCAGCACCAGTTGCCGGGGGGCGAAGCGCGCCACCTGGCGGCACAGCTCGGATCCGATGGACCCGCCGCAGCCGGTGACGAGCACCACGCGGCCGGTGAGTATGGCCTTGAGCCCGTCCAGGTCCAGGGCCACCTCGCTGCGGCCCAGCAGGTCCTGATAGTCCACCGGGCGGGGGCTCAGCACGGTCTGGCCGTCTAGCAGGCGGCTCAGGGCGGGCAGAATGCGGTGCGGCAGGCCGCTTGCCTTGCAGGCCTCCAGCATGCGGCGCATTTGGGCCGCGCTGGCGTGGGACACGGCGATGAGAATTTCCTCGGCCTTGTGCTGGCGCGCCAAGCGCGCGCAGTCGTCCACGCCCCCCAGCACCTCGCGCCCGTGCAGGGCCCGGCCCAGCTTGTCCGGGTCGTCGTCCAGAAAGCCGATGACCGCGAAATTCAGGGCCGGGTTGTGGGACAGCTCGCGCAGCAGGCGTTCGCCCAGGCCGCCCGCGCCCATGACCAGCACGCGCCGGGCCGGACCTTGGGGCGCTGCGGCGCTGCGGGCCTGGCTTTTGGCGAAGCCCACGCGGATGCACAGGCGCAGGCCAGCGGTGAAAAGCAGGGTGAGCAGGCCGTCCATGAGCAGCACCGCGCGCGAGAAGCCCGTGAAGCCGTAGAGGAAGGCCACCACGGCCACCAGCAGGGCCGAGGACAGGAGCACGGCCTCGCACAGGCGGCGGAAGTCGGTCAGGCTGGTGTAGCGCCACATGCCCCGGTACAGGCCCAGAGCCAGGAACACGCCCAGCTTCAGCGGCAGGGCGATGACGAGCAGGGCGCCCAGCTGCTGGGCGTAGGCCTCCGGCAGGCGGAAGTCGAAGCGCAGCAGATAGCTCAGGGCCAGGGCCGCAGCGAAGCAAAGGGCCTCCGCCGCGAGCATGCAGTAAAAATGGCGGTTCCTCAGGTTGCAGAGCATGACGCCTGTTTCCTGCCCGCTACGCCCGTGCGGTGGACCACCTCGGCCACGCGCTCCACGTCCTCGCGCGTCATGGCCGTGCCCGAAGGCAGGCAGAGCCCATGGTGGAAGAGCGTTTCCGCCACCGCGCAGGGAAAGGCCCGGCACCCGGCGAACACGGGTTGCAGGTGCATGGGCTTCCACAGGGGGCGTGATTCGATGTTTTGCGCCTCCAGGGCCTGGCGCACGGTCTCTGGCGCAGCGCCGAAGTCTTGGCCCAGCTGGATGACCGTGAGCCAGCGGTTGCCGCGTCCGGTGGGGGCTTCCGGCATCAGCGAAAGGCCGGGCTCTTCGCGCAGCAGTTCCTTGTACCAGCGGAAGACGCGCCGCTTTTGGGCCACGCGCGCCTCCAGCATGTCCAGCTGCCCCAGGCCGATGGCCGCCAGGATGTTGCTCAGGCGGTAGTTGTAGCCAAGCTCCGCGTGCTCGTAATGCGGGGCGGGTTCGCGCGCCTGCTGCGAGAGCTTGCGTGCGCGGGCGATGAGCTCCGCGTCGTGGGAGGCCAGCATGCCCCCGCCGGAAGTGGTGATGATCTTGTTGCCGTTGAAGGAGAAGATGCTGGCGGCCAAGCCGGGCCAAGCCCCGGCGTGCAGCGAGTCGTCGCTGTCTGGAACGTAGGCGCGCGCGCCCATGCTCTCGGCGCAGTCCGCCACGACAGGCACCCCGAAGGGGGCGCACACGTCCAGCAGGCGTGCATAGTCGGCGCATTGGCCATAAATGTCCGTGGGGATGACGGCCTTGACCCTGCGGCCTTCCGACGCGAGCCGCGTCAGGGCCTCGCGCAGCATGTCCGGGTCCATGTTCCAGGTTCCGGGTGCGCTGTCCACAAAGGCCAGCTCCGCCCCCAGCAGGCGCGCCGGGCTCACGGAGCCGATGAAGGTGAGGCTGGAGGCCAGCACCAGGTCGCCAGGGCCAACGCCCAGGCAGTGCAAGGCCAAGTGCATGGCCGCCGTGCCGCTTGCTACCGCCAGGCAGTGGGCAATGCCCGTGGCCTCGGCGAAGGCCGCCTCAAAGGCGTTTACCTGCGGGCCGAGCGGGGCGATGTAGTTGCTGGCGAAGGCCTCGGCCACGTGCGCCTGCTCGCCGCCGCCCATGTGCGGTGGGGAAAGAAACAGCCGGGCCGGGCCGGAGCGCGCCATGGCCTAAAGCGGCTTTGCGGGCACGCCGCCCACGGTTGCGCCCTCGGAAACGTTCTGGGTCACAGCAGCCCCGGCCCCCACCACGCTCCACGCGCCAATCTGCACGCCTTGCACCGCGCAGGACCCGATGCCCACGAATGCGCCCTCGCCCACGTTCACGTGCCCGGCCAGGTGTACGCCCGGCGCCACATGGCAATGCGCTCCCAAGACGCAATGGTGGTCGATGCTGGCGCCGGTGTTCAGGATGGCGTTTTCGCCCACGCGTGCGCCGGGGTTGGCTATTGCGCCTGCGGCCAGGGCCGCGCCCGCGCCGATGACGACATCCGGCGCGAGGATGGCCGAGGGGTGGATGGCTGTGGCGAAACGCTTCCGGGCCTGGGTCAGCTCGGCGTAGAGCCTGGCGCGCACGGCGTTGTCGCCAATGCCCAGAATCACGCAGTCGTGCGGGGTGGCGGGCAAATCCGCCAGCTTGCCCAGCACCGGCAGGCCGAGGATGCGCGTGCCCGTCAGTTTCGGGTCGTCGTCCAGAAAGCCCAAAAGCTCCATTTCCCGGCCCTTGGTCCACATCTGGAACAGAATGTCCGCCACGACCTGCCCGTGCCCGCTTGCGCCCATGACCACGATCTTCATTACTGCCTCCGGCGGATGCCCGCCGCTTACGGTTTGCCAAATTCTACAGTGTTGCCGGTTCCCACTCCACCGTAGCGCTCCATCGTATCACTGCACCGTACCGTTTCACCGTATCGCTTCAATGCGCCGCTCCAACAGAGCGCTTCATGTGGTGTTCTGACATGTTGCTTCACTCTGCCACTCCAACATGTCGCGCTCAATGCTCCCAGGCCCTGCCTCTCCAAGCTCTCTGCCTCAAGGACTTTGCCTGGAGTATTCTCTGGAGCGAATGTCTCCTCCAACGTCTCTCATCCGTCTCGGAAGGTCGGGGGGCAGCGCTCCTTGGTCACCTTAAGACACTCTGGGGAGTCCAGAGGGCCTCAGGTCCTCTGGCGGGGTTCGGGGCAGCGCCCCGACCTCTACTCGACCCCCAGCACGCGCCTCACGGCTGCAATCACGTCGGCCACGTCCCCGCTCTCCAGCCGGGCGGAAATGGGCAGGCTGACGATTTGGCGGCCTATGCGCGCGGCCTCGGGGTACTGCTCGGTGCTCCAGCCCAGGCGCTGCTGGTAGTAGGGGTGCTCGGGCAGGGAAAGGTAGTGCACGCCAACGCCTATGCCTTGCTTGGTCATGGCCATGAGGAAGTCGTCGCGTTCAATGCCGCTTTGGTCCTTGTCGACAAGGACCGTGTACAGGTGCCGGGCATGCAGGGTGTTTGGCTCCTGGGGCGCGGGCAGGCCCAGGCGTTTGCCCTTGGGCAGTTGCGCAAAGGCCTGGTCGTAGGCCTCCCACACGGCCACGCGGCGCTCGTGGTAGGCGTCCACGCGGGGCAGCTGGTGGATGCCAAGGGCCGCCTGGATGTCCATCATGTTGTATTTGAACCCAGCCTCCACCACGGCGTAGTGCTTGTAGCCCTCGTCGCCGAAGCGCTTCCAGGCGTCGGCGCTCATGCCATGCAGGCCCAGCACCTTGATGCGGGCCAGATCGTCCGGGTTTTTGGCGATGACCATGCCGCCTTCGCCGGTGATGATGTTCTTGGTGACGTAGAAGCTGAAGCAGCCGAAATCGCCCAGGGTGCCCGCGTGACGTCCGTGGTACAGGGTCTCTATGGCGTGGGCGCAGTCCTCTATGACGGCCAGCTTGTGCTCTGCGGCCAGGGCCAGCAGCGCATCCATGTCGCAGGGGCGGCCCGCGAAGTGCACGGGCAGAAGGGCGCGGGTGCGGGGCGTTATCTTCGCGCGCACTTTGGCCGGGTCGATGTTCAGCGTGACCGGGTCGATGTCGGCCAGCACCGGGGTGCCGCCAGCGTGCAGAATGGCGTTCACCGTGGCGCAGAAGGTCAGGGGTGTGGTGATGACCTCGTCGCCGGGCTTGAGGTTGAGGGCGACCATGGCCAGGTGCAGGGCGGCCGTGCACGAGTGCAGGGCCACGGCGGCAGGTACGCCCTTGTAGGCGGCGAAGTCGCGCTCGAACTGCGCGGTGCGCGGGCCGGTGCCTATCCAGCGGCTTTTGAGGCAGGCCACCACTTCGTCTATTTCCGCCTGCTCCAGCGCGGGCGAGCCGAACACGAGGAAATTCTCTTTGCTGCGGACGGGGGGACGCTCGGACATTGTGTTTCCTTTTGCTTTCATGGCCTCGGGGCCTGTCTCGAAACCGGGTTCCGGGGTACCAGAAGCGCGCGCGATATTCAATCGCCGGGGCGCGCGCCGTTTGGGGAAGGGTTGCGGGAAGCCGGGCCGCTGCCCATAAATTCGCTCATGGTGGCCTGGCCCTGGCCGTTGATGCCTTGCTGCCGGAGCACAAGGGCGATGGTCCGCGCCAGGATGCGCAGGTCGAGCGCGAGCGAGCGGTTGTCCACGTACCACACGTCGAGGGCCAGACGCTCGTCCCAGGAGAGGGCGTTGCGGCCATTGACCTGCGCCCAGCCGGTGATGCCGGGCGCAACTTCGTGCCTGCGCGCCTGCTCCGGGCTGTAGCGCGGCAGATACTGCAGCAGCAGCGGCCGGGGGCCGACAAGGCTCATGTCGCCCCGGAGCACGTTCCACAGCTCCGGCAGTTCGTCCAGCGAGGTGCTGCGCAAGAAGCGGCCAAGGGGGGTCAGGCGCTGGGCGTCCGCTTCGGGGCCGGGGCGCATGGTGCGGAATTTCAGGATGGTGAAGGGCTTGCCGTGCAGGCCGGGGCGCTCTTGGCGGAACAGAACGCCCGGACCCAGAGCCAGGCGCACGACCAGGCCGGTTAAGAGCAAAAGCGGGGAGAGCAGCGCAAGGCCCGGCAGCGCCAGGGTCAGGTCGAGCAGCCGCTTGGCCGTCATCGGGGCTCCACGCCTGGGGACGCCGGGGCGGCGGGAAGCGTCGCCAGGGGGGACGCAGCAGCGTTTTCCGGCAGGGGCAGGGCGGCGAGCATGTCGGCCACCACGCGCCGCACGTCGAAGCGCTCCTCGGCCAGACGGCGCGAGGCCTGGCCCTGCTGCGCGATGAGCGCGGGGTCGAGCACGTAGCGCTCCATGGCCCGCATGAGCGCGCCCGGCTCAAAGGGCGGCACCAAGAAGCCGGTCACGCCATCCTCCACGGTCTGCCTGCAGCCGGGCACGTCCGTGGTCACCACGGGCCGGGCCATGGCCATGGCCTCCAGGCTGGAGCGCGGCGCGCCCTCACGGTAGCTTGGCAGCACGAACACGCTTGTGGCGGCCAGCACGGGGCGGATGTCGTCCACGGGATCAAGCAGTTCCACCACGCGGTCCTCGCGCCAGCGGCGCAGCATGTCCGGGGCCACGGCGTCGGGCACGTCGTCTGCCGGGCCGATGAGCCTGCACACCACCTGCGGGTGGCGGCGCTTGAGCATGCGGCAGGCCTCCACAAACACGCCCACGCCCTTGGCCCACAAAAGCCGGGCCACGCAGGTGAACACGGGTGCGCCTTGGGCCGGGTCTGCCGCCACTGGCGGCGCGGGGGAAAAGTGCTCCAGGTCCACGCCGCTGCCGCCCACCACGGCCACGCGCTGGCCGGAGTCCAGAATGCCCAGGCGCTGGAACAGGTCGCGGTCGTCCGCATTCTGGAAGATGACGGCGCGGTTGCGCTCCAGGGCCGTGGCGTACAGGCGCGTCACCAGTTCGGTAAGGCAGCGGCGGCCCATGGTTTGCGGCTGGCCGGGGAAGGTTGCGTCCTCCCCGCCGGGCAGGCCGCCGAAGCCATAGCCCAACCCGGTCACCAGGGAGGCCACGCGGGGAATTTTGGCCCAGCGGGCCGCCAGGGAGCCGTAGATGACGGGCTTTATGGTGTAGGGCAGCACCAGCTCGGGCTTGAGGGCAAGAAAACTGTCGCGCAGGGCCTTTACGGTGCGCAGGTCGCGGATGGGGTTCATGCCGCCGCGGTCCAGGGGGTAGTGCCGCAGCGAAACGCCCAAGGCGCGCAGGGCGGCCAGGGTGCCCGCGCCGCCGCCGGGTTCGGGCGGGGCCAGGGCGATGAGCTCGTGCCCGCGCGCGGCCAGGGCGGCGAGGAGCGGCCCCCGGAAGTTCACCAAGGACGGGGCATGACCGGCGACGACGACGATGCGCATGGGAACCCTCTACCCTGAAATTCCCGCGCTTTCCAGCCAGGATTGGAACATCAGCACCGGCCAGAGGCGGTATTGGCGGTTGAAGCGGCCGGACTGGTGCTCGGCCCAGGCCGCGGCCACGGGCGCGGGCTCGAAATAGCCCTCGCAGGCCAGGCGCTCCGGGTCCAGCAGGGTTTCGGCCCAGGCCTTGAGCGGTCCGCGCAGCCAGGCGTCCAGCGGCACGCCGAAGCCCGTCTTGGGCCGCTCCCACAGGGGGCGCGGCACATAGCGCTCCAAAAGCCCGCGCAAGGCCCACTTGCCGTGGCCCGCGCGCACGCGCATCTGCGGGGGCAGGCTCCAGGCGAACTCGGCCACGCGGTGGTCCAGGTAGGGCGCGCGCGCTTCAAGCCCAACGCTCATGCCCGCGCGGTCCACCTTGGTCAAAATGTCCTCCGGCAGGTACCAGGATGAGTCCAGGAACTGCATCCAGGCCGTACCGCCCTCCGGGCACAGCGAGGCAGAAGGCCAGCCGCCGGGATTGCGCAGGGCCCAGGTCGGCTCGGAGGCGCCGGGCACCAGCTGGCCGGGGTCGGGCCAGGCGGAGACCAGGGCCGAGTAGAAGGCCGGGGCCACGCGTACGGGCAGGGCCAAAGCCAGCTTGTGCAGCTTTTCCCCGGATTGCCGCTGGCGGGCGCTGTGCGGCAAAAGCGGGCCGAAGAGCGCGAAAAGCCGGTCCCACGCGCGCGGTGAAAGGCTTTGCAGGGCCGCCGCCGCCGCGCTGCGCAGCCCCGGAGACACCCCGGCCAGCTGCGCCCACAGGGCCGCGCCCTGCACGTGCCGGTTGTACCCGGCGAAGATTTCGTCGCCGCCGTCGCCCGTGAGGCACACGGTGACATGCTCCCGCGCCAGCCCGGCCACTAGGCGCGAGGGCAAAAGCGAGGCATCGGCAAAGGGCTCGCCCGAGACCTGCGCCAACTGCGTGGCCAGGCTCAGGGCATCCTGCGGGCGGAACACCAGGGTGCGGTGCCGGGTGCCCAGGTGGTGGGCCACGGCCTCGGCCTGGCGCGATTCGTCATAGGCAGCGCCGTCGCCGTCGGCATAGCCCACGGTGAAGGTGCGCACGCTGTCGCCGCCAAGGCTCGCGGCGGCCTCGGTCATCAGCGCCGTCACCAGGGAGGAATCCACCCCGCCGGAAAGCAGCGCGCCCACAGGCACATCGGCCAGCATTTGCCCGCGCACGCTTTGGCGCAGCAAGAAAAGCACCCGCTCCAGGGCTTCCTCGTCCGACCCGGCAAAGGGCAGGGCCAGGCCCGCCTCGGCCACGGTTTTGAGGGACCAGTACGGCTTGGGCGCGGGCAGGGCTGCCGTTGCGGCGGCGGTAAGATCGGCGGCGGCGATGGTCAGCAGGCAGCCCGCCGGGAGCTTGCGCACCCCGGCCAGGATGCTGTGCGGGGCGGGCACGCAGGAAAGCCGCAGAAAAAGCGCCAGGGCGTTTCTGTCCACGCCGGGGCAGAAGCCCGTGCCCGCCGTCAGGCCCGGCAGTTCGGAGGCGAAGAGCAGGCGGCCCCGGCTTTTGGCGTAACACAGGGGCTTTTCGCCCAGACGGTCGCGCGCAAGGGAGAGCGTTCTTTCGCGCCGGTCCCACAGGGCCAGGGCGAACATGCCCGCGGCGCGCTTCAGGGCTTCTTCCGGCCCCCACAGGGCCAGGGCCTCCAGCAGGGCTTCGGTGTCGCTGCGGCCGCGCCAGTTAAGGGCCGGGCGGCCCGAGTAGGAGCGCGCCGCGTCCACCTGGGCGCGCAGGTCGGCGTGGTTGTAAATTTCGCCATTCAGGCACAGCACGAAGCGGCCGCAGTGGCTCTGCATGGGCTGCGCGCCCGCCTCGGTGAGGTCCAGCACGGCCAGACGCCGGTGGCCCAAGGCCAGGCCGCCGTCGGCATCGGTCCACACGCCGCGCCCGTCCGGGCCGCGATGCGCCTGCACATCGGCCATGCGGCCCGCCACACCCGCCAGTTCCTGCGGGGTCTGGCCCCCATTCGGATCGAAAATTCCCGCTATGCCGCACATCTTTCATGTATTAGCAGGTCGGCGCGAAGGTGGCAATGGCGCAGCGCCACAGTTTAAAATCGCGTCTTTACAAGCCCCTGCGCCGGAAGTAGAACACGCTGTATTCCATCCGGCCGTGCTGGGCGGCGCTTTGACAGCCCCTGGCCGCAGCCACCCCCTCGGAGGTTCCCCCATATGATCACCGCCTGGCTTCTGTACATCGCCACCGGCGCCTTTGCCGGAGTCCTGGCCGGACTCCTGGGCGTGGGCGGCGGGCTGGTCATCGTGCCCATGCTCAACATCGTGTTCCACATGGTCGATCTGCCGGGCGACTACATCCAGCATTTGGCGCTGGGCACCTCGCTGGCTAGCATCATGTTCACCAGCGTGTCTTCCCTGCGGGCCCACCACCAGCGCGGCGCGGTGGTCTGGCCTATCGTCAAGGCCATCACCCCGGGCATTCTCATCGGCACCTTCCTGGGCTCCAAGGTGGCCGCGCACCTGTCCACGCAGTTCCTCTCGGCCTTTTTCGTGGTCTTTCTCTACTACGTGGCCGCGCAAATGCTGCTCAACATCAAGCCCAAGGCATCGCGCCAGGTGCCGGGCACCGGCGGCATGTTCGCCGCGGGCGGCGTCATCGGCGGCGTGTCCAGTCTGGTGGGCATCGGCGGGGGCACCTTGTCCGTGCCTTTCATGACCTGGTGCAACGTGCCGCTGCATACCTGCATCGGCACCAGCGCGGCCATCGGTTTTCCCATCGCCATCGCCGGAACCGCCGGGTACATCGTCAACGGGCTTGATGCGTCTTTGCCCGGCTGGGACGCGGGCTACCTGGGCTTCATCTACCTGCCCGCCCTGGTGGGCGTGGCGGCCACAAGCATCCTCACCGCGCCGCTGGGGGCAAGGCTGGCCCATAGCCTGCCCGTGGGCCGGCTCAAGAAGATCTTTGCCTTTCTGCTGCTCGCCATGGGCACCAAGATGCTCTGGCCGCTCATTACGCCGTATTTCGGCTAGCCGCGCGCGGCCACGGACGCCAAATGAAACGGCCGGACGGATGCGCTCCGCCCGGCCGTTTTTGCGCCTTAGCCCTCAAGCTGTTTGAGCAGCGCGTTCACCTGGCCGCTGTCGATCTTGCTGACTCCGGTGGTGGAAGTGCCGGAAGGCGAGCGGAAGGTGACGGCGTTTTTTTGCAAGACGATGGTGGTGTTTTTGTTCGCGTCGGATTCCCGCAGGATGTGCTGCTTAAAGCCCGCCGTGCTTTCGGTGTTGGTGAGGGCGGAGATGAGAATGCCCGTAGCCCCGATTGCCACCCCTGCGCCCTTGCTGATGCCTTCCGGTCCTGTCAGCACAACTCCGCTGCCGACGGCGACCATGCCCTCGGCAATGAGGTGTGTAAATTTTTCGCCCATGTCCAGTATCTCGCGGGCGTTCTGGGGGGTGGTCATGTAGTAGTCGCCCTTGGCGTCGCACCAGAGCACAATCCACCAGTCGCGGCCCGTGGTGGCGATGCCGATGTTGTACTGCACAGGCTGCGCGGGGAAGGCTGTTATGCCCGTTTGCCCGGCGGCCAGGCTCCAGGCGAGGTTGTGTTTGAGTTTCGTGTCGCTGTACTTGTGGGCCACGCGTACGGAAACGAGGTTCTCGCCGGTCTGGTTCTCAATGGTGACGTTTGCCTGCCGGGTCTGGGTTGTAAGGGTCGTCATGGAAACCTCCTGCCTGAGTGTTTTATGGCGCGCATCCGATAGAGGAGTCTCATTGTTGGTAGCACCAACCCTCGTCTGATTCCATGGTCGGTATTGCAAAATACGTTGTGTGACGCAAAAATACGTATTCGTGTGTGGGGAGGGGGCTGGGCCAAGCGTACAGCGGGAACGCCCCTGCCGCGCCAGCCTGGCATGTGGTTTTCCCCAGAACACCGCGTTGCCTGCACCCAAGGGCGCAGGAATACGCCGCCGCGCCTTCTTTCCAAAAACGAAAGGCTTCTTCCGGCGTTTTTGCCGGAAGAAGCCTTTCGTTTTATGGGGATTCCAAAGGGAATCATTCCCTTTGGCGGGG
>DIVX01000104.1:0-23890 GCA_002422505.1 Desulfovibrio sp. UBA6121 | reverse complement strand
GGGTGCGGCCCACGGCCAGGCCGGAGCCGTTCAGGGTGTGCAGGAACTCCGACTTTTTCGCGCCCTTGGCCTTGAAGCGGATGTTGGCGCGGCGGGCCTGGAAGTCCTGAAAGTTCGAGCAGCTTGAGATCTCGCGGTACTTGTTCTGGCCGGGCAGCCACACTTCGATGTCGTAGGTCTTGCAGGAGCTGAAGCCCAGGTCGCCGCCGCACAGGGCGATGACGCGGTAGTGCAGGCCCAGGCGTTGCAGCACCATTTCGGCGTGCCCGGTGAGCAGTTCCAGGTCGGCCATGGACTTTTCGGGGTGGCTGAAGCGCACAAGCTCCACCTTATGGAACTGGTGCTGGCGGATGAGCCCTTTGGTGTCCTTGCCGTAGCTGCCCGCCTCGCTGCGGAAGCAGGGGGTGAGGGCGCAATAGGCCGTAGGCAGCTGGTCTTCGTCGAGCACCTCGCCGGAGTGCAGGTTGGTGACAGGCACCTCCGCCGTGGGGATGAGGTAGTNNGAACAGGTCCTCCTCGAACTTGGGCAGCTGGCCGGTGCCGGTCATGGCGGCGCGGTTGACCATGAAGGGCGGCAGCACTTCGGTGTAGCCGTTCTCGGCCGCGCAATCGAGCATGAACGCACCCAGGGCCCGCTCCAGCTTGGCGGCCCAGCCGAAGCTGACGCAGAAGCGCGAGCCGGTGAGCTTGCCTGCGCGCTCGAAGTCCAGCCCGCCCAGGGCCTGGCCCAGCTCCCAGTGCTCCTTGGGGGCGAAGGCGAGTTCGGGCTTGGTTCCCCAGTGGCGCAATACGGGGTTGTCCTCCTCGCCAGCGCCTTCCGGGGTGGATTCGTGCGGGATGTTGGGCATTTTGAGCAGCCAGTCGGATTCGCTCGCCTCGATGACGGCCAGTTCGGCGTCGAGCTCCTTGATGCGCTCGCCCATCTTGGACAGGGAGGCCATGAGTTCCGTGGCGTCTTGCCCGGCGCGGCGGAGCTTGGCCACTTCGCCGGAGCCTTGGTTGCGCTCGGCCTTGAGGCCCTCGGCCTCGCGGATGAGGGCGATGCGCGCCTCGTCCAGCCGGGCGAACTCGGCCACATCGGGCTCGGTTTTGCAGCGTTTTTTGAGGCCCTGGCTTACGGCGTCCAGGTTTCGTTGCACGAATTTCAGGTCAAGCATGGTCGTCTCCTTGGAAGTGGGGCGCGCTGCCAGCGGTGCGCAAAGGGCGCGCTCCAAGCCGTGTACCCAAAGCCGGGCCGGGAATAAAGAGGGAAATGCCGGGTCGGCGCGTCTGGGCTGGTTTCTATGGGTCGATGCCTTGTTCGATGTTCTTGCGCCGTACGTAAAGCAGCGCCCAGGCCGCAATGGCCAGGCCTATGGGGCCGAGATCCTGCTGCCACAAAAACCAGGCGGTAAGCGGCGCGCCCAGGGCCAGGTAGATGATTTGGCGTTTTTTGCGCGGGCGTAACGGGGCGGCCAGCCAGGCGCACTCCAGCCCGATGAGTTCCTCGATGAACGGGGCCAGGCGGCGGGCCTCTGTGTATTGCATGGGCGGCAGGGGCAGGGCCAAGCAGCCAGCCGCCATGCCCAGCAGAGAAAGCACGAGCAGCGACGGGCTGTGGAACAGCAGTCCCGGCGGCAAAAGCGCGGCAAAAAACGTCTGGATTAGCCAGTTCCAGGGCTCGCGTCTGCGCAGGCGCAGGCGGTGCAGCAGGTTCTGCGCCCGTTGGCGCAGCGGCTCGCGCTGGGTGGTTTCGTCCATGGCTTTCAATTGCCACGCAGCGGCCTGTTCTGTAAACAAGAGGTGGGGGTGGCGCATGAAGAAGTTTACGCACGCGGAGATGCTGGAGCAGGAGGGCTCGTTGCGGCTGGAGAAGCTCGCCTCGGACGCCGGGCGGCTGGTGGCCGGGCATGGCTGGCTGCTCGCCGCCGCCGAGTCGTGCACCGGGGGCCTGCTTGCCAGCACGCTCACCAATCTTTCGGGCAGCTCGGCCTGGTTTCATGGCGGGGTGGTCTGCTATTCCAACGCCCTCAAAAGCGGCCTGCTCGGCGTGCCGCAGGCGCTCATCAACGAGAACGGCGCGGTGAGCGAACCCGTGGTGCTGGCCATGGCGCGCGGCGCGCTGGCCCTGCCGGGCATGCCCCAGGGCAAAGGCTGCGCGGTGGCCATTTCCGGCATTGCCGGACCAACGGGCGGCACGCGGGAAAAGCCCGTGGGCACGGTGTGGGTGGCCTGGGCCTGGCCCGGCGGCGAGCGCGCCGAGAGCTTCTTGTTCCGTGGGTCGCGCACGGCGGTAAAGGCCCAGAGCGTGGCCGGCGCCCTGTTCGGCCTTGTTACGTTCGTCAAGTAATTTAGGGTGATTGGGACACAAGATGCCGGACGCCGTGCGCTGCTTTGTGGGGCTGCCCCTGCCGCAAGCCTGTGGGCCGGGGCTGGACGCGCTCGCACTGCGGCTGGCGGATCGGCTTTGCGCGCGCGTTTCCTGGACCAGGCCGGGCAACTGGCACGTGACCTTGCGTTTTCTGGGTGAGGTGGCCGCAGAGCGTGTGCCGGGCATTTGCGCCGCGCTGGGGGCCATCGACTTCGCGCCCGTGACCTTGCGCCTGGGCTGCGGCGGTTTTTTCCCGCCGGGTGAAGCCTGCGGCACGGGGGGAGGCAGGGGCGCGCCGCGCACCCTGTGGGCCGGGCTGACCCAAGGCGGCGAGGCCTGCTCCCGGCTGGCGGGGCTGGTCGACCAGGCCCTTGCGCCCTGCGGCTTTGGGGCGCAGGCCAGGAGCTACCGCCCGCACGTCACCCTGGGCCGCGTGAAGCAGGCCTGCCAAGCGGGCGGCGGCACGGGCGACGACTGGGAGGCGGCGGCGCGGGAGGTGGAGCAGGGGCTTGCGGGGGCGCTGTTTGCGCCTGCGCGCGTGGGGGAGATGCTCCTCTGGCGGAGCGTACTTGGACCGCAGGGGCCCAAGTACGCCGCGCTCAGGAGTTTTCCGGCCCGCGACCACGGCGGGAGCCCGGAACGGGGAGAGGGCTGGTCCGCCTAGGCGGCGGTGTAATCCCCCCGGTTGAACTTGATTCGTTCCGTCACCGTCATGGCCTCAAGTTCCGAGACCACGCCCTGAAGTTCAGGGTGCTTCTCGGCGAGGTCGGGATTGTCCCCCCGGATCTGCTGCACGGCCCCGTCGATGTCGTCGAGGACTCCGTATGCCTGCTTGAGGCTGGCGGAGCTGCCGGTGCTTTGCAGGCTTTGGGCGTACTGGTCCCACTTGTCGAGCACGCTGTCCACCTTGTCCATAATGGCATTCTCCGCCTGGGTTACCGGGGTAGTGGCCTCGACCTCCTGGACGCCGATGAGGGCGCTCAAGGTGCCGAGCCCGCCCGGGGGAGGCAGGGTAGCTGTGCTGGACGTGGACTGCGCGCCGGTCTTTGTGACCTCTTGGCTCAAGATGTCGCCAAAGGCGGTGCTGGACTGTGTGCCTCGGCTCGTCTGGGTGGTCTGGTCCAGGCGAACGCTCTCCAACTGGTCAGGATGGATTTTCATGGCTTCTCCTCATCCTGTGGTTTGTTCGAATCGTGCAGAGACCATGCCAAGGCGGCGTTTGTGCGAGTGCTTGAAATCGTGAGATAAATGTTGATCGCCAGGGGGGAAAAACTTGCCTCCCGCGCACTTGGGGCGTATCCCTGCCTTCAAGGCGGATACCTGATGCCGGGGTGCTTGTCCATCCGGGGGTGCCTGCGCCGCGCGCGCCAAGCCATAAAGAGGGCGCGCAGGGCGGGCGGAGCCGTCTTTTCAATTCTCACGTTTCCTATCGGCGGTTTTTTCTCTTGCGTTACGGCACGCAGGTGATTATTTTCACATTGTCCCCGTATCCCCCCTGCATGGGGGGCAACCCAAAGAAGCTCACCAAATGGGAGGGTGCCATGGCCCAAATCAAGAAGATCTTGTGCGCAGTGGATTTTTCCGAACACAGCCCCGCCGTGGCCGAGTACGCCCGCGAGATGGCCAAGGGCCTTGGGGCCAAGATCGTCTGCCTGTACGTGGCCCCTTCCCTGTCGCAGTATGTCGGCTTTCATGTGCCCCCCAGCTCCATCGAGAATTTCGTGGGCGAGATCGTCACCGGCGCCGAGGCCACCATGAGCGCCTTTTTGAACGAGAATTTCCAGGACGTTGAAGCCGAAGGCCATGTGGTGACCGGTTACGCGGCCGAGGAAATCTTTGGCGTGGCCGACAAGGAAGCCGCCGACCTTATCATCATGGGCACCCACGGGCGCAAGGGCATTGACCGCATCCTCTTCGGCTCCGTGGCCGAGAAGGTGGTCAAGGGCGCCAAGTGTCCGGTGATGACCATCCGTCCGACGAAGTAGCAGGTTCGCCCGCCCGGTGCGCCGGGCGGCTTTGCCGCCGTGCTGCGGCGCAGGCTGGGGCGGCCCGCAAGGGCGCGCCCCGGGCGTTTTATTTCCATTGCGCATGCTGCCGCCTGCGCCAACCTGAAGGGAGCTCCCATGTCCAGCCAGCGTGTCCGGCCTGAGATTCTCGACTTTAAACCCTATGTGCCGGGCCTCACGGTGGAGGAAATCAAGGCGCGCTACGGCCTTGAGCATGTCATCAAGCTGGCCAGCAACGAGAACCCGCTGGGCGTCTCCCCCCTGGCGCAGGCGGCCATCGTCCGCGCCGCCGGGCAGGTGTTCCGCTACCCGCAAAACCACAGCCCGCGCCTTGCCGCCGCCATTTCCAAGGCCATGGGCCTGCCGGAAGGCTTGGTGGTTGCGGGCAACGGGTCCGATGAGATCATCGACCTGCTGTTCCGCGTGCTGGCGCGGCCCGGCGTCTCCAATGTGGTGTGCTACGAGCACTGCTTCAGCATGTATGCCCTCACCGCGCGCCTGTGCGGGGTGGAGTACCGGGAGGTGCCGCGCGGCGAAGGTTTCCGCCTGCCGCTGGAATCGCTGGCCGAGGCCGTGGACGAGAANNTCGTCACCAGCCCGGACAACCCCACCGGCCTGGCCGCCCGGGCGGAGGAGCTGATGGTGCTTTCCGGCGTGCTGCCCGCCGGGGCCGTGCTTGTGGTGGACGAGGCCTACATGGATTTTTCCTGGCCGCCGGAGGAATACTCCGTGCTGCACGCCGTGCCGGAGCTGGACAACATGGTGGTGCTGCGCACCTTCTCCAAGGCCTACGGCCTGGCCGGGCTGCGCCTGGGCTATGGGGCCATGCCCCTGTGGCTGGCCGACCACGTGCGCCGCGCCCGCCCGCCCTTCACCGTGAACCTGCTGGCCGAGGAAGCCGCCCTGGCCGTGCTGGAGGACGACAATTTCTATTCCGCCACCCTGGAGGTGGTATTCAAGGGCCGGGAACTGCTCTTGAAGCGCCTGCCAGAGCTCTCGTGCGAGGTGTGGCCCTCCCAGGCCAATTTCGTCATGTTCCGCCCGCCCTACCCGGCGGACCAGGTGTGCGAGGAACTGCTGAAGCGCGGCGTCATCGTGCGCCATCTCAAGAGCTTCGGCCTGCCCGACAACATCCGCGTCAACGTTGGCACCCTGCCGGAGACGCAAGCCTTCCTGAAGGCCCTGGAGGACATTCTGCATGGCTAGCGCCGCTCCCATGATCGTGACCCTGGACGGCCCGGCCGGCGTAGGCAAAAGCACCCTGGCCAAGCGTTTGGCGGGCTCGCTGGGCGTGGCCTTCCTCGATACCGGGGCCATGTTCCGCGCCGTGGCCCATGCCCTGGGCGAGGGCGCGTGGGATTGGAGCCAGGGCATTTTGCAGCAGCGCCTGGGCGACTTCGAGTTCTCCCTGCGGGGTACCGGCAGCGACACGGAACTGCTGCTGAACGGAGCGCCGCTTTCCACGGCCATCCGCAGCGAGGAAGCGGGCCGCTGGGCCTCGCAACTGGCTGTGGTGCCCGCTGTGCGCGCGCACATGAAAATGGCGCAGATCTTCCTGGGCCGTACAACCTCCCTGGTGGCCGAGGGCCGCGACATGGGCACCGTGGTGTTTCCCGGCGCGGCGCACAAGTTCTTTCTCGACGCCGACCCGGACGAGCGGGCGCGCAGGCGCTGCCGCCAGTTGCAAAGCCAGGGCCGCCCGGCGGATTTTGCCGCCATTGCCGAGAGCATCCGCCAGCGCGACGAGCAGGACAGGAACCGCAGCGTTGCACCGCTTAAACCCGCGCCCGACGCCATGCTGGTGGACACCACCCACCTGACCGAAAGAGAGGTGCTGGAGGCCGTGCTGGACAGGGTGCAGGGCCTGCGCTAGCCGCGCAGGCGCACGGCGTTGTTCACTGCCTTTCCGGCTTGGCTGCCGGGCGGCTTATCCGGTAGTGAAGCGTGATTTTTTGAGAGATTGCGTTCATGAGGCCAGCGGGGCGACTCGCTGGCTTTTTTGCGGGCAAAAGCTGCGCGCAACGCTCGCAAGCACGGCAACGCTTGGCTGAAGCGCAGGGCTTTGGGGCGTTACTGGGTGCAGGGGCAGATGCCGGGGGGGGGCGAAGCGGAGGAGGAAGCGTGTTGCCGGGCGCACGGCCCGACGGGGCTAGAGGCGTCAGGCCCCGCGCTTGTAGCCCAGGGAAACCACGTCTCCCCGGACGATGACCGGGACGCGCCGCACCCCGCCGGAGAGCCGGAGCATCTCCTCCAGGGCCGCCGGGTCGGCCTGCACGTCCACAAAACGCGCACACGGCAAGGCGGACCTGGCCCGCAGGGTGTGCGGACAGCCCTCCTTGCCGTAGATGCACGCGCCTTCGCCCTGGCCGAAGTCCGGGGCTATTGCGCAGCGTGTTGCCGGGCCGCTTGTGCGGCGGTCGTCATCCGGGAGCGTCATGCCCCCTAAATCGTCACCAGCAGCCGCGATGTCAAGTCGGTGGTGGAGCTGGTGCCGCCGTTCTTGTAGTACTTCATGATGGTGCTGTCCTGGCTGGAGAGGACGGACTGCAACTCGGCCTTGGTCACCGTGCCGTCTCCGTTGGCGTCCATTTTGGAGAATACTTCTGACGACAGTCCAACTTCTTCGCTGGAGAGCACGCCGTCGTCATTGGCGTCCTTGTCCGTAAGGTAGCGGTTGGCCGCCAGGGTGCTGTAAGTGCCGCTGGAGGTGCTGCTTGTGTTGGAGCTGGTGATCAGCGAGGTGGTGATGTCCGTGTCGGAGCTGGCGCCGCCGTTCTTGTAATACTGGTAGATCTGGTCGTCCTTGCCGGCCAGGGACGTCTTCATCTCGTCGAGGGTCACCTTGCCGTCCTTGTCGGCGTCGAGCTTGGCGTACGCCGCGGCGGAGAGGGTCACTTCGTCGGCGGACAGGCACTTGTCGCCGTCCTTGTCGTTGTCCTTGATGTATTTGGCAGCCGCCAGGGTGCTGTAGGTCCCGGTGGCCATGCAGGAGCTTTCGTCGTCTCCGGAGTTCAGGTACATCTGATTAGCGAGAGCAGGGTTGATGCGCATGATTTTATTTCCTCCTGCCCGGCGATATGCATGATGCGGACCAGCCAGGAAACGGGACATTCTTGCCGCCCGCCCGTGCACAGGGTATACGCAGGGCGAAGGCCACCGTACCCAGCCCCAACAGGAGACACCCATGAAACGAGTCCTTGCTTCCTCCCTTTGCCTTGGTTCCCTTGCGCTGTTTGCCGCACCCGCCCTGGCTGGCTGGGGCGATGTGCTGGAGCAGGTCCAGCAGTCACCCGTGATCAGCGGCGGCTCCAAAACCGCCGCCTCCGCCAGTTCCTCAAGCAGCCTGGGCGCGGGCCTTTCGGATACCGACATCACCAAGGGGCTCAAGGAGGCCCTGGGCAAAGGCGTCAGCACATCCATAGCCAGCCTGGGCAAGACGGACGGCTACTTCACCAATCAGGCGGTCAAGATTCTGCTGCCGGAGCAGTTGCGCAAGCTGGAGGCCCCTTTGCGCCTTGCGGGCCAGGGTCAGCTCATCGACGACCTTGTGCTGGCCATGAACCGCGCGGCGGAGCAGGCCGTGCCCCAGGCGGCGAACATCCTGGGCGATGCCGTCAAGAACATGAGCGTAAGCGACGCCAAGGGCATTTTGACCGGCCCGCAGGACGCCGCCACCCAGTACTTCCGCAAGTCCAGCGGCGCAAAGATCGGCGAGCTCATGCAGCCCATCATCTCCAAGGCCACGGATTCCGTGGGCGTGGCCAAGGCCTACAAGCGGCTTACGGCAAATCCCTTGGCCGCCAGCGCGGCCCAATCCTACGGCCTGGACCTGGACACCTACGTGAACGCCAAGGCCCAGGACGGCCTGTTTGCGCTCATCGCCCAGGAGGAAAAGGACATCCGCACCAATCCGGCGGAGCGCACCACCTCGCTGCTCAAGAAGGTGTTCGGAAGCAAGTAGCGGCGTGGGCCGGGCCGCAGCCCGCAGGCAGGCATGGCTGGCAGGATGTGCTGGCGGAAGGGCAGGGCTGGCGGGCGCGCGGCTGTGGCTTTTGGGCCCAGGGCCGCCCGCAGTCTGGACTGCGCCCAGGCTTGAATATCGACTGCTTGCCAGAACAAAGCCGCATCGTGTAGCCAGTATGCGCTGCCGAGCAATTGCGCCCGCGCCGCCCCCACGACGTGTCACCCGGCGCATGGCCTGCGCCCCTGGAGGTTTGTTGATGTCCTGCCCCCGCCTGCTCGCCTGCGTCCTTGGCGCGTTGTTTTTATGCTCCTGCGCGCCGCAGGCCAATGTGCCCCAGGTGGATACGGCCAGCGCCGACGCGGAGGCCAAGTACCAGCAGACCCTCGTCCTGCGCGATTCCGTTGAAAAGCTGGACCGGCTGAACCGCGTGGCCTGGAACATCCGCGCCCGCAACGCGGAGCTCTGCGGCGACGTGGTGACGCGCGGCACCGGGCTTACCCTGCTGGAGCTGGACGACTACGCCAAGGAGAAGCGCGACCTGGCCCGCGAGGTGCTGGGGCTGACCACGCCGCCCACGGTGTTCCAGGCCCCGCCGGGCAGCCCTGCGGAACAGGCCGGGCTCAAGCGCGGCGACATTGTGCGCCTTGTGGGCGGCGTGAAGCCGGAGAACAAGAAGCAGGCGCGAGAGCTGATCGCCGCTGCCGTGAAAAAGGGCGAGGACGTGCCCATCGAGGTGGAGCGCGCGGGCGAGCATTTAGCCCTGGTGATCAAGCCCGTGAGCCTGTGCGACTATCCCATCGTGCTGGACCAGAGCGAGGTGGTGAACGCCTATGCCGACGGCTCCAAAATCATCGTCAACAGGGGCATGCTGAAGTTCGTGCAGTCCGACGACGAACTGGCGGGCATTCTGGGGCACGAGATGGCCCACAACACACGCAAGCATATTCGGGACATGCAGGTGAACAGCACCCTGGGACGGCTGCTCATCGACCTGCCCGTGACCGTGTTCACCGGGGTGAACCCCAACCTGGGCTGGCAGCTTGGCCGCGCCATGTACAGCCAGGAGTACGAGTTCGAGGCCGACTACGTGGGCCTGTATTACACCGCCCGCGCCGGGTACGACACGCGCTGCGTGCCGGAGATTTGGCGGCGCATGGCCCTGGACAACCCCAAGGGCATCACCATGGGCTCCACGCACCCCAGCACCAGCAAACGCTATGTGGCCCTGGACGCCGGGGTTGCGGAGATAAACGCCAAGCGCGCAGCCGGGCAACCCCTGCGGCCAGAGATCAAGGGCGAGACGCAGCCCGCCGCCCCGCAGCAGGCCGAGGTCCAAACGCCGCAAACGCAGCCCAAGGCTGAACCCCAGGCCCCGCAGGTAATTTCGATCCCGGAGGCCATTCCGCAGTAGCCACGGGCCAAGGCGGCCCAGGAGGAGCGACCATGCTGAGACGTTTGTACCGGGGATTCGTTGCGGCGCTGGCCCTGGCGCTTTGGCTGTGTTCCGCCTGTCTTGCGGCCCAAGAGCCTGCGAATTTGGAGTTCGGGGCCGAGGCCCTGCTAAGCGGCCTGTGGACCCCGGCCGAACTGGCCGGAAGCGATGCCGACCGCGTCATCGGCCCCGTGGGCGAGCCCGACGCCAGCACGCCTGCCCTGGCCTCCACAGCCCAGTCCCCGCCCGCCCGGCAGGCCACGCCCCAGGCCATGCAGGGAGCCATCCGCCGCGTGGAGCCGCAGACGCCGTCTTCGCCCTTGGCGCAAGCCCGCAAGCCCGTGGCAATCACCTTCGACCTCTGCGAGCGCGCCAACAACGTGGCGGGCTACAATAACCAGATCATCAACCTGTTGCGCGCGGCCGGGGCCAAGGCCACCTTTTTCGCCGGGGGCAAGTGGATGCGCTCGCACCCGGAAGCCGCCCTGCAGCTCATGGCCGACCCGCGCTTCGAGCTTGGCAACCACGCCTGGACCCATGGCAATCTGGCCCTTATGACCCGGTCGGAGATAGAGACGCAGTTGCACCTGACCGAGGTGCAGTACGCCAACCTGCGCGCGGAGCTGACCCGCCGGGCCGAGGCCAAGGGCCTGGGCGCGGAGCTTGCCCGCGTGCCGCAAACCATGCCCCTCATACGTCTGCCTTATGGGCGCAGCTCGGAACTGGCGCTGAACACCCTGGCGGAGCTGGGCTACGTGGTCATTCAGTGGGACGTGGAGGGGGAGCGCGACGAGGGGCGGCAAACGGCGGACACGTTGGCGCAGACAGCACTGGCGCAGGTGCGGCCGGGGTCGATTATTCTGCTGCACGCCAACGCGGTGCCGGAAAAAAGCTTTGCGATTCTGCAACGGCTGCTGCCCGCGCTGCTGCGCCAGGGCTACGAACCGGTGACGGTGAGCGAACTGCTGCGCCTGGGCAGGCCCCAGGCCGTGCGTCAGGGCTATTTCACCATCCCTGGCGACAACCTGCAGTACGACGCCATCTTCCCCGGCAAGGGCACCCTGAAGCCGGACCCGGCGCGGCCCTTCACCACGGTGCCGGTGCCGTAAGCGCCGCAAGGCGCGCCGACATCGTGAACGCTGCGCAAGCCGCCTGGGCTAGCCCTCCGGGAACTGCTGGCCCACCTTGAGCAGGTGCGCGGCCAGCGGGCTTATGGGCGCGTTGACCGCCAGCACCAGCCCCTGCGGGCTCATGTAGTCCTTGGACCAGTCGAAGGTGAGGGCCACCGTGCCGTCGGACTTGGGCTCCGCGCTTTGGACCAGGGCGCGCAGGTTGGTGGCCTTGGGTCCGTTCTTGCTCTTGCGGTTAAACATCACCACGTCCTGCTGCATGAACTCCAGCCACGAGGCGCGCCAGCGCACCACTTCGTCCTCGCTGCCGCTGTAGCGCACCAGGTAGCTCTCGCGCACGGCCTGTACGGGCCGCTTGAGCACCGGCAGCTCCTCGATGCGGAAGGGGTCCAGGCCGCCGGGCATCTGCGCGGCCAGCACATCCAGCACATACTCCGGCTTCAGGGCCTCGCGCAGGGTGAGGGTGAACCATTCGCTGACGCTCTCCACCCCAACGGGCAGGGCGCGGCCAAAGGAGATGCGCGGCATGGGGTGGAAGCCCGCGCTGAAGGACAGAGGAAAGCGCGTACGCCTGAGGGCGCGCTCCAGAATGCTCTGCAATTCCAGTTGGCTCAAATACGCGGCCTCGGCGCGTTTCTCGTACCAGATGCGGTACTGGGCCTGGCGCTCGGAAAGGCCGAGGTCTGGCGGCAGGGGCTTTTTGCCGCCCAGGGGCGGATTTTGCGTGCGCTGTCCCGCAGCGGCCAGGGGCGGACGCTGGGCCTGCGCTGGCGGCGTGGCGGCAGAATCGTTTGCAGGCGCGGCGCAAGGCGCAAGGGGAGCTTCCACCGGCTGGGCGACGGCGGTCTGCCCGCCTGCCGGGGCCTGGGCCTGCTGGTCCAGGGCGCTGGCCTGGGCCTCTGTGTCCTGGTCGCGCCGGGCAAAGACCACGCGGGGGCGGATGTCCTGCGTCCGCGCCTGCTGGGTCAGCTCGGAGCTGCGGCCTTCCATGTTGCACACCCCGCAGTTGCGGCAGGCTCCGTAGCGGCAGTCGCCGCTGATTTTCTCGGCCAGGGCGCGTTCGCGCTCGGTGCGCAGAAAACGCTTGGACACGCCACAGCTTAAGTGATCCCAGGGCAGGGGGGCGTCCACATCGCGCGGGCCCTGGAATTCTTCCGGGCTCAGGCCGTGCTCGGCCAGCGCCTCCAGGTAGTGCTCCAGCCGCAGGTGGTCCTTCCAGCTGGAAAACAGCGCGCCCTTGCGGTAGGCGGTTTCCACCACCTTGCCCAGGCGACGGTCCCCGCGCGAGAACACGCCCTCCAGGCAGCTCATCTCCGGCTGGTGGTACTTGAGGGTGATGCGCTTGTACGGCTTGAGCGCGTCCTTGATGTAGTAGATGCGGCGGCGGATCTCGTCCATGCTGATTTGCCCCTCCCACTGGAAGGGCGTGTGCGTTTTGGGTACAAAGGGCGAAACCGCGGCGGTGACTTGCAGGCGCTTCACGTGGCGGCCTGCGGCGTCGCGCACCTTGACGCAGAGGTCCACGATGGCGTCCAGGTCGGCATCGGTCTCCGTGGGCAGGCCGATCATGAAATAGAGCTTCACCTGCTGCCAGCCGTTCTCAAACAGGGTGCGCACGTGGGCGATGAGCGCCTCCTCGTCCACGCCCTTGTTGATGACGTCGCGCAGGCGCTGGCTGCCTGCCTCGGGCGCGAGGGTGACGCCGGTGCGGCGGATGCTGGCCATGCGGGTCATGATGCGCTCGGACAGGGAGCCCACGCGCAAACTCGGCAGGGAGATGGTCACCTGCTCGGCGGCGCAGCGGTCGAAGACCGTGTCGAACAGCGTGTCCAGGGCGGAGTAGTCGCCGGTGGAGAGCGACAGGAGCGAGACTTCCTCGAAGCCCGTGGCCTCTATGGCCTTGGAGAGCATGTCGCCCAGCTGGGCCGGGGTTTTCTCGCGCACGGGGCGGTAAACCATGCCCGCGTGGCAGAAGCGGCAGCCGCGCGTGCAGCCGCGCGCCAGCTCGATGGTGTAGCGGTCGTGCACGGCCTGGCCAAAGGGCACCGCCGGGGAAAGCGGAAAGGCCGCACCGGCGAGGTCCGTCACAATGGCCTTTTCCACGGTTTCGTAGCCGGGCACCAGCGGCCGCACGGGCTGGCCGGGGCCGTCCCAGGCGAAAAAGGCGGGCACGTAGACGCCGGGCAGCCGCGCCAGATCGCGCAGCAGCTCTTCGCGCGGGGTTCCGGCCTTGCGCGCATCGGCAATGCGGGAAAGCAGCTCGGGCATGACTTCTTCGCCGTCGCCCAGGACCAGGAGATCCAGGAACTCGGCCAGGGGCTCCGCGTTGTAGCTGGCGCCGCCGCCGGCCATGATGATGGGCCAGGGCAGCTGCGCCTGGCCCGGCGCGGCCTTGGGGCCGCCGTGCATGCGCTCTGCCGCGCGCAGGGGAATCTGCGCCAGCTCCAGCATGAACAGCACGTTGGTGTAGCACAGCTCGTGGGTAAGGCTGAAGCCCACGGCGTCCATCTGCGCCAGGGGGGTGTCGGTCTCAAGCGTGGCCAGGGGCGTCTCATGCGCGCGCAGAATGGCCGCCACGTCGGCGCAGGGCGAGAACACGCGTTCCGCCTGCAAATCCTCCCGCTGGTTGATGGCCTGGGTGAGGATCTTTTGCCCCAGGTAGCTCATGCCCATCTCGTAAAGGTCCGGGAAGGCGAGCGCGATGCGTCCCCGCACGGTGGCGGGGTCCTTGCGGACCACGCCCCATTCGTTGCCGAGGTAGCGGCTGGGCCGGGGAAGCAGGGGCAGAAGTTCCTTCACGCGTGGGCTCCTTTGGGGCTGGGCACAAAAACAGGGGCGGCAGGACCGGTCGTCCCGCCGCCCCCCTATGCATCGCAGGCGGATGTGGGGTTATTTGGTGATGAGCTGGGAGATGTTGCCCGCGCCGGGAGCGGAGAGCGTGAGGTTGCTGGCGGCCTCAAGGTACTTGGTTTTGAGCTCTTCCGGGGCTTTGGTGTACTCGTACATCACGTGCTTGGTGGAAATGCTGCCGCAGATTTCCTGCTCAAAGGGGTAGCCGAAGGGCAAAAGCATCATCTGCACGCCCTGCTGCATGGGAACGGTCTGCAACACGGCGGGATCACTGATGGTCTGGCCGTCTTCGCTCCACTTGCCGATGACGGTCTCGCCGTTGATGAGCTTGACCAGGCGGATATCGTAAGCCATGAGGGTGACTCCTTGGGTATTTGTGTGAGGCGGAAGGTAGGGGCTCGCCGCGCCCCTGTCAAGTAAGGCGCGCCTTGCCAGCCCTGCGCCGGGGAGGTAAACGGAAGCGAAACACAGGAGCCGCAATGACCAGCACCCGCTTTTCCCGCTTCACTCTTTTGGCGCTGTGCCTGGCCCTGGCCGCGCTGCTGGGCGGCTGCTGGGTGCCGGAGCGCTACATCGCCCGCATCAAGATCGAGCGCGACGGCTCGTACAAGGCCTATGCCGAGGGTACGGCCGCGCACCCGGAGGCCTGGCGCAACATGCACGCCGTAAACGCGCAGGCCCGCGCGGGCAAGCTCAAACCCGAGGAGCTGGCCAAGGCCAAGGCCGAGGCGCTGGCCCCGCTGCTTAAGGACCTTGAGACGTTGCGGGCCGACAAGCGTTTCGACACCCTGACATCCATAGGCGACGGGCGCGTGCGCTTCAGCGTCAGCGGTTCGTGGCGCATGAACCGCGACCTGCTGGTGTTCAATGAACTCAGGTCGCCCCTGGCCTATGCCGTGGGCACGGACGGCACCCTGCGCATCCGCGTGAAGGACGCAGTGGCCGGGCCGGGCGCGCGCGCCCTGGGCCTGACCACCGAGGGCACCCTGAACGTGACCCTGGCTGAGGGCGTGGAGGTATTGGAGCACAACGCCCAGAAAGCGCCGTCCTCCCACCTTGGGGCATACCGCTGGAACATCGGGCCTGGCAGCACGGAGCCGCCCTATCTCAAGATCCGCCTGCCGGAGGCCGAAGGCCAGCCTGCTGCGGGTCAAGCTATCGACGGCGAACATCCTGGGCAGCCAACAACTCAGCCAGCCGGGGCTGCGCGGCAATCCTCCGCGCCGACCTCGCAAAAAAAACTTGCCCACCCGTAAGAAAAACGCTAAACATCCCTTCCGTCCGATTCGTCGGAAGGCTCATGGGGATGTAGCTCAGCTGGGAGAGCGATGCGTTCGCAACGCATAGGCCAGGAGTTCAATCCTCCTCATCTCCACCATGAAGATTAACGGGTCGCAGCGCGAGTGCTGTGGCCCGTTTTTCTTTTGGCAGGGCGGCGGTTTGCCTTTTCACCCGCTTTGTGGTCAGCTGTGGCCAACGCCAACACCCAACGGGATTACGAGTGAAGCAGACACCTCCAGGTATTTTTCCGCGCATGGCCAAGGCCGCCAAAGAAGTGTTCCAGAACACCGTCCGGGTCTGCCTGGATTTGTTCAAGATCATGATTCCGGTGATCCTGCTCATGAAGCTTCTGAACGAGTTTCAGCTCATAGGACACCTGGCCGCCCCCCTTGCGCCCTTCATGGACTTTGTGGGCCTGCCGCCGGAGGCCGGGCTCGTCTGGGCCACCAGTATGCTCAGCACCGTGTATGCCGGCATTCTGGTCTACGCGTCCATTCCTCTTGCCGCGCCGCTCAGCGTGGCCCAGGTCACGGTGCTTTCGTGCATGATCCTGGTGGCCCACGGCCTGATTCTTGAGTGCAGCATCGCCAGCCGCTGCGGAGCCAAGTTCTGGCACCAGTTCGTGTTCCGGCTGGTCATGGGCTACGTTTTCGGCCTTGCGCTGCACGGAATTTGCCAGGGTTTCGGCCTTGGCGAGGAGACGGCCCGCACGCTCTTCAGTCCTGCGGCCCCTGCGCCCACCCTTGCGGCCTGGGCCCTGGGCGAGCTCAAGAATCTCGTGGGCATCTTCTGCATTATTTTCAGCCTCATGTCCGCCATGCGCGTGCTGAGCGCCCTCGGCGTCACGGAGCTGATGAACCGCCTGCTGGGGCCGGTGCTGCGCCATATCGGCATCGGGCGGGAGGCGGCGACGGTAACTGTGGTGGGGCTCAGCCTGGGCATCACCTACGGCAGCGGGCTCATCATCCACGAGGCCCGCTCCGGCCGGGTGGGCCCGCGCGACGTGCTTTTCAGCGTCAGCTTCATGGGCCTGGCCCACGCCATGTTCGAGGACACCATGCTCATGGCCCTGCTGGGAGCCAGCCTGTACGGCACCTTCTGGGGGCGGCTGATCTTCGCGCTGCTGGTGCTGGCGGCGCTTTCGCGGCTCATTGGCGGCGGAGCCTGGCAACGCTGGGTGACGCCCCTGCCCGAGGCCGCGAAGGCCGCGCCCAAGACCAGCGCCTGCTGCTGATCCGCAACGCCGACCCGACTCTCGTCGTTTGTTCCCATCCGCTCAAGCGGCGGGGGGCTGCTGCGCTTGGCGTTACGCTGCGCGCTGTTTCCCGCTCCAACGATGCCGTTCGGAACCGGGCCTGAAGTATTTCCCAAAGAAAAACGCCTGCGGCTTGGGACCTCAGGCGTTGTTCTGTTTTGGGGCTGCCCCCCCTGGACGCAGGGGGCGGTGCTCTGTGCTGCGCCGCAGAACCGGACCAGCGCGACGTTCCCCTGGAATTGGGTGCCTGACGGGTGAGGCTGCGTGTGCTGCGCCCTGACGTGAAACGCATCACCTGGATGCAACGCAAGGCTGGCGGGATGCCCGGCAGGGCGGGGCAGGGCGGCTGGCGTGCTGCTCGCGGTTGCGAGTGACTACAGGTCGCCCTCGTCCGCGTCGTTGTCCCTGTCTGCATGGTGCTGGCTTTCGTACTCCTGGGCGCAGGCCACGCACAGCCCCACGCCCGGCAGGGCGGCAAGCCGCGCCGGGGGGATGGGCTCCAGGCAGTCGGCGCAGCAGGCCACGCCGTCCACGAATTCCGGCGGCGGCCCGACTGGGCGCGGCGCGGTGGCCAGGGATTTGGCGCGGTGTTCTTCCTCAAACGTCTGGGCGAGATCCGCCGGGTCCGACATGACTCCATCCTCTCAGCCCCTGGGGCCGGGTAGTGTGTGTTGCGGGTCTGGCCGGTGCGGCGGCGTCCGGTGCCAGGGATTCATCATAGCACAGCTTCATGGGAAATGCCCAGCCCGCCAAGGTCCTGCGCCGCCTGGGAGAAATCTTTCAATAGCTGCTGTGCTCCGTCCCCCTGGCAGGCCTGGACCTGCTGGCGCGGAGACATGAAAAAAGGGAGGACAGCCGTGGCCGTCCTCCCTTGTGCGTGCGTTGTGCGGCGTTCTAGTTCAGCAGATCCTGGCGGACAAGCTCCACTTTGGTGGTGGCGCGCAGGTTTTTGAGCAGGGCCTCGAACAGCTCCTGGCGGAAGGCTGCCGCGCCCTGGCCAATCCAAATGCGCTTTTCCTTCTCCCAGTCGGCCTCGGGCGCGGGAATGCGCTCGTTGATGCGCGCCAGGACGACGGAGTCGGCCAGTTCGTAGGGCTGCTTCAGCCAGCTCTTGTTCGCGGCGGAGAAGATATCCTGCAACATCTGCGGATTGCCGCCGGTGAGGGCGATAGCGCTCTGGCGGTCCAGGGGGGCGCTGGTCTTGAGTTCACCCTTGTGCTGGGCCAGGCCTTCCGGGGTGGACAACTGCGCCAGCACCGCCTTGGCCTTTTCCAGGGCCAGCTTGCGGCCTTCCTCGCGCTTCACGGCGTTCACCACCTGATCCTTCACCTTGTCCAGGGGCAGCAGGGTCTCGGGCGCGCCCTCAATCCGCTCCGCCAGCAGGTAGCCGCGCGCGGGCTCCATGGACAGCGGGGTCTTGGCTCCGGCGCCATCGGCCAGGGCGAAGAGGGTCTCGGCGGCCTCTTTCTTGAGGCCGAAGATGGTCTGCACGGCCTGCATGTCCAGCATGTCGCTCTTCTGGGTGGTCAGGCCAAGGCCCTGGGCGATCTTGGCCAGCTTCACCCCGGCGGCGATCTGGTCCATGCTCTGGTCCAGAATCTCGTTGACTTTTTCCCCGGCGCGCTCTTCGGCCAGACGCTTCTTGAGCTCGGCTGAAACTTCCTCGAAGGGCACCTTGCCTGCCGGGCGCTGGGCCTCCAGCTTGATGAGGTGCCAGCCGAACTGGGTGCGCACGGGCTCGCTGATTTGGCCGGGCTTGAGGGCCTTGGCGGCGTCCTCAAAGGGCTTGACCATGGCTCCCTCGGCGAACCAGGGCAGCTCGCCGCCCTTGGGGGCGCTGCCGGGGTCCTGGGAATGCTTCTTGGCCAGGGCCTCGAAGCTTGCGCCCTTCTTGAGCTGGGCCTGCAGGCCCTTGATTTCGGCCAGGGTCCTGTCCACAAGCTCCTGCGGGGCGCTTGCGGGCACCTGCAGCAAAATGTGTTTGGCGTGCAGCTGCGCCGGGTGATTGAAGGTCTCGGCGCTGGCGTCGTACTGGGCCTTCACGTCGGCGTCGCTGATCTTCTCTGCGGCGGCCAGATCGGCCACGGTGATGGGCAGGAACTCCAGGCGGATGCGCGCGGGCTCCTTGAAGCGGTCCTTGGCGGACTCGTAATAGGCGGCAAGCTGGGCGTCGGTGGGAGTCACCTGATCGGCAAAGGGCTTGAGCGGGAAGCTCAGGGTGTCCAGGCGCACGGTTTCGCGCGCCCACTGGAACAGGCCCTTGGCCTCGGGCTCGCCCACCATGGAGGCCACGGCGGAGAAGCCTTGCAGCTTCTGGATGAGCTGGCTGTTCATGAGCTCGGCCTCGAAGGCCTTGGGCGTGGTGCGGTTCTGGCCCAGGGCGTTCTTGTAGATGGCCGGGTCAAAGGCCCCGGAGCCGCTCTGGAAGGCCGGAATGCTGCTGATGGCGGCGCGCAGCTCCGCCGGGGAGACGGTGACGCCCATCTTCTGGGCGGCTCCCAAAAGCAGCTTGGTGTTCACCAACTGCGATAGGATGGCCTGTTTGAACTCCGGGGTGTTCAGCTCCTCGGCGCTGGCGCCGGGGTTCTGGCGACGCATGGAGGTCACGGCGTCCTCGTAGGCCTTCTGGAACTCGTGGGCGGAGATGGCCTCGCCGCCGACATAGGCGACCACGGGTTCCTTGCGGTCCGAGAAGCTCCCCATGCCGAACGAGAAGATGAAAACCAGAATGATGATGCCAAAGGCGATCTTGATTCCCAAGCTGCCTGCGTTTTGTCGTAACCTTTCGAGCATGCTTTCTCCGATGCTTTGCGGACTGTTTGCGGCCCTGCGGCGCGGAACGTTCCCGTACCCTTAGGGGGTTCAGGAAAGGCGGACGGTATTGAGCAGTCCGCCCGATTGGATAATCTCCAGTTCCTTGGCCGTCAAATCATTTGTCACCGCCACCTTGGCGCCGCCCTCCACCAGCAGGTCCACGGGCTTGCCGGGCTTGATGTCGGCCAGGGGGATGGTGAGGCTCGCGCCCTGGGCCAGGGTGTCGTAGTCGCCCTTGTTGACGAGCAAAAGCGGCAGGATGCCGAAGTTCACCAGATTGGCGCGGTGGATGCGCGCCAGGCTCTTAACGATGACGGCGTGCACGCCCAGGTGGCGCGGGGCCAAGGCCGCGTGCTCGCGGCTGGAGCCCTGGCCGTAGTNNCGTAGTTCTCGCCGCCGAGGATGAAGCCCCCGCCCATGGCGCGGATGCGGCCCACGAACTCCGGGTCCACCTTGGTGAACACGTGCTCGGAAATGGCGGGGATGTTGGACCGCAGGGCCATGATGGCCGCGCCTGCGGGCATGATGTGGTCGGTTGTGATGTTGTCGCCCACCTTGAGGGCGATCTGGCCTTCCATCGTGTCGCCAGGGCCGGAGAAGCGCTCCAGGGCGACGATGTTCGGTCCGCGCAGGATTTCGACCTCCGCGCCGTTTTCCGGCGGGAATACGAAGAGCTGGCGGATGCTGGGCACGCGCTTGGGCAGTTCGGCCTTCTTGGGCGGCGTGCCCCAGGTGGCGGGGTCGGTGAACTTGCCGTTCAGGGCGGCCTGGGCGGCGGTCAGCGGGCTCACCAGATACACCTGGGCGTCCTGGGTGCCGCTGCGGCCTTCAAAGTTGCGGTTGAAGGTGCGGGCGCACACGCCCTTGGACACCGGCGAACCGCCGATGCCGATGCAGGGGCCGCAGGCGCATTCGAGGATGCGTGCGCCAGCGTCGAGCAGGGGGTCCAGCAGGCCCTCCGCCGTGAGCAGCTTGAGCACCTGCTTGGAGCCCGGGGCGATGAGCAGGTCCGTGGCGGGGTTGATGCGCTTGCCCTTGAGCAGTTCGGCCGTGGCCTTCAGGTCCGTGTACGACGAGTTGGTGCAGGAGCCGATGGCCGCCTGGTCCACCTGCATGCCGTCCAGATCCTTGATGGCCACCATGCGGTCGGGCATGTGCGGGGCGGCGGCCAGGGGAACCAGCGCGCCAAGGTCGATCTCGACCTCTTCGTCGTAGGTGGCCTTGGGGTCTGCCGCCAGGGCCACGAAGTCTTCGGGGCGGCCCATGCGCGAAAGGAATTTCTTGGTCTGGGCATCGCTGGGGAAAATGCTGGTGGTTGCGCCCAGCTCCGCGCCCATGTTGGTGATGGTGGCGCGCTCCGGCACGGTGAGGCTGGCCACGCCGGGGCCGGTGAACTCCATCACCTTGCCCACGCCGCCCTTGACGCTGAGCAGGCCCAGCAGGTGCAGGATGACGTCCTTGGCGCTGGCCCAGCCGCGAAGTTCGCCGGTGAGGTTCACGCGCACCACCTTGGGCATGGGCAGCATGTAAGCCTCGCCCGCCATGGCCAGCGCCACGGAAAGCCCGCCCGCGCCAATGGCCAGGGAGCCCACGCCGCCTGCGGTGGGTGTGTGCGAATCGGACCCGATGAGGGTTTTGCCGGGCTTGGCGAAGTTTTCCAGGTGCAGCTGGTGGCAAATGCCGGTGCCCGCCGGGGAGAACACGATGCCGTACTTCCCGGCGATGGTGCGCAGGTAGCGGTGGTCATCCGGGTTGCGGAAGCCCGTTTGGAGCGTGTTGTGGTCCACGTAGCTCACGGAGAGCTCCGTGCGCACGCGCGCAATGCCGATGGCCTCGAACTGCAGGTAGGCCANNTGGGTCAGGGTCTGGTCGATGCGCAGGCCGATTTCGCTGCCTGGGGTCATCTTCCCCGTCATCAGGTGCTGGGCGATGATTTTCTGGGTGAGGTTGCGCGCTTTGGCCATGTGGGAATGCTCCTTCTGCTTCCTTGGAATTTCTTTGAACCCGGCTAGAGCACAAGTCCGCCAGCGCTCTGCGCGGCGTCGTCGCTGAATCCAAGCCGGATGCGGTTGATCTTTTTGCGCCGGAACTCCATTTCCACCTCAAGGCGCAGCTTGTTCTGCTGCAGGCGGAAAATCTCCGCAGCGTGGAAGACCCCGGCGACGGGGTCCTCCGCTGCAAGCAGCTCGCGGCAACGCTTCACGCTCGCGTCGCGCTCCTGGGCGAAGCGGGCCATTTCCGCCTCGCAGCGGGCAATGGCCTCACTCGGAGATTCTGACGCGGCGGTTTCTGGGCTTTGTGTCATGCTTTTCAGGCTCCTTGGGCGCGGGGGCGGGGTCGCGCGCAATGGGCAGAGAGTTGAACAGCGCCCAGAACCTGGGCCACAGGGCGGCCAGGCCGCCGGGGTTGTCCAGGGCGATGCCTGGGCGGATGAAGGAGATGAGCGCGAGGCCCAGGGTGCTCCAGGCGTCCGGCGCGGTCCACACGCCCTCCCAGGGCATTTGCGGGCCGCTGGTGACGACGATGGTGTCGTCGCCGGGCTCGTCGCTGGCGTCGAAGCTTGCGCCCAGGCGGTCCAGCAGGTCCATGGTCCAGGCGCGGGCCACTGTTCCAGCGGGCCCGGCAGGCAGGGTGACTGTGGCGCCGCCCGCCTTGAGGGCCAAAGCCAGAGCCAGGGGCAGGTATTTGGGGTCGGCGCCCATGCCGAGGTTTTGGCAGGGGCTCAAGGCTGCGTTGCGGCAAATGGCCGCGCCGCCCTCAAAGGCCGGGGCCAGCCCAAGGGCTGTGAAGTCCGCCAGCACCGGGGCGGGCAGGGTCAGGTTGCCGGAAAGCCGGGCAAAGCCGCCAGCCATGACGGGCAGGGCCAGCACATAGGCCGAAAGCGCGGGATCCAGCGGCAGGTCTGGGCTTTTGGGCACCTTGGGCTTTGCGGCGGGAATGACATATTCGTCATTTTTGCGCACAGCCTTGACCTGGCACAGGTTCAGCACGGCCACGGCGTCGTCCAGGGCGGCGGCCTGGGCGGCTGCGGCGCGGGGCTCCTTGCTTAAAGCCAGGCGCAGGCCTTCCGGGTAGCTCCAGGCGGCAATGGCCAGGGCCTGGGCGAACAGCGGCGGGGTCTCCGGCGCAAGCTCGATGCGCGAGGCCATGCGGCCGCCGGATTCCAGGCGGGCGGGCAGGCCGCGCGTGCGCGGATTCATGGGGGCCAGGCGGGCGCCCAACTGCGGCAAAAGCACGTCCAGCGGGCGCAGGTCCAAAGACTTGAGCCCGGCGCCACCGGCGAATTTGCTGCGGCCGGCGTCGCGCAGGGCCATGGCCAAAAGCACGTACAGGGTGAAGGGCTCCTCACCGGCGAAGACGAGCACATCCTCGAACAGCAGCGGGAACTCGTCCGTCTGCTTCTCCAGCGGGCTGGCGGCCAGGCCGTCGTCGGACCAGGCCAAGTGTGCGGCGCACTGGTTGAGCGCCTTCACCAGCTCGATGAGCGGATCGGACAGGACCACGCCGGAGAGCCGGGTGGCCTGGCCCGTTGCCGCGGCCAGCACAGCCAGAAGGCGTGTGTGGGCGCGGGAGCGCGGACCGGTGATGTCCACATCTGCCGCCTCGGAGCGGGGGATGAGGGTGAAGGGCTTGTCCGCCGCGCGGCGCTGGGGCTGGGCCTCCAGGCCGAAGCTGCCAAGCAGCGCAAAGAGCTGCCGGGCCAGGCGCGGGTCGAGGTTCTGCTGTCTGCCCATCTGGTCGAAGGCGCTCCAGAGCTGCTTTTCCAGGTCTCTGTCGAGCACCTGGCGGCCCTTGGCGGCGCGCTGCACCAGTCGTATCCTGCGGGCGACCTGGGCCAGCAGGCGGGCGTCAATGTCCAGCAAGTCCTCCAGGATGGTGGTCCGGGGACGGGGGCCTTTGTCGAAGGTGATTGGGCTGTCGGTCATGGATTCTCTTTTTCGGGTGGTGTAAAAAAGAGGTTCATAGCTTGAAATCGCCCCACCGGCAAGTGCGCACAGGGCTCTGCGGCTCCCGGGGGCAAAGGCGGTTCGGCGAATAATATTCGTGTGTTGATTGATTTTTGTATGTAAGTTCCTGGCTCTGCTTGATTCTCTTGTGCGGTTACATTTTTTGCAAATCTTCGCGCTTGATTTTAATCCCCTGGCATCGGTATAGTGCGCGCCACCTATGGCAACCCTTGAACTATCTGAAATCAGTGTCCGCTTTGGCGGGCTGCAGGCCCTGACTGATGTTTCCTTCCGCGTGCGTGAGGGCGACATCGTTGGGCTTATCGGCCCCAATGGCGCAGGCAAGACCACGGTTTTTAACGTCATTACAGGCGTATACAAAACAAGCGCCGGGCAGGTGCACTACGACGGAACGGCGCTCTCCGGCCTGCGTCCGCACAAGATTCTTGCCCTTGGCGTGGCGCGAACCTTCCAGAACATACGCCTGTTCCAGAACATGACGGCCCTTGAAAACGTGATGGTGGCGCAGCATTGCCGCTCGAAGCAGGGCGTTCTCGGCGCCATTTTGCGTTCGCCTTCCCAGAAACGTGAAGAAGCGCGCATCCGCGAGAAGTCCATGGAAGCCCTGGACTTCATGGGCCTGGGCGGCTTTGCCGGGGAAGTGGCCTCGAACATGGCCTATGGCCTGCAACGCAGGCTTGAGATAGCCCGCGCCCTGGCCAGCCAGCCCAAGACCATTCTGCTCGACGAACCCGCCGCCGGGCTGAACCCGGCCGAGAGCCGGGAGCTGATGCACACCATTGGCCGCATTGCCGATCTGGGCGTGAACATCCTGATGGTGGAGCACGACATGAAGGTGGT
>DIVX01000102.1 GCA_002422505.1 Desulfovibrio sp. UBA6121 | reverse complement strand
ACGCGGGCAGAGGCTTTGCCGTGGTAGCCGACGAAGTGCGCAAGCTGGCGGAAAAGACCATGACCGCCACCAAGGAAGTGGGCGAGGCCATCAGCGGCATTCAGTCCGGCGCGCGCAAGAATCTGGAGAACGTGGAGCACTCCGTGGTCACCATCGAGCAGGCCACCGCCCTGGCCAATGAATCCGGCGCGGCCCTGAAGGAGATTGTGGCGCTTGTGGAGCTTTCCACAGACCAGGTGCGCTCCATCGCCACCGCAAGCGAGCAGCAGTCCGCCGCAAGCGAGGAGATCAACAGGAGCATTGAGGACATCAACCGCATTTCCGGCGAAACCGCCAGCGCCATGAACCACTCGGCCCAGGCCGTGGGCGATCTGGCCAGCCAGGCCCAAAGCCTGCGCGCGCTCATTGAGCACATGAAGACCGGAGGCTAGCTACCCCTCTGCCCCGCCCTGCATGGCCCCGCCCGGACTGCTCGTCCCGGCGGGGCCTTTTCGACTCAGTCCGGCAGCAGGCTCAGGTCGCGCAGGAGCGGCAGGCGGATGCTGAAGCGTGAGCCCCGCCCCGGCTGGGAGGTTACGCTCAGTTCCCCCTGGTGGGTGGTGGTGATGATGAAGTAGCTGACGGACAGGCCCAGGCCCGTGCCCTCGCCCACGCGCTTGGTGGTGTAGAAGGGCTCGAAAACCCTGCGCACCTGCGCTGCGGGAATGCCGGGGCCGTTGTCCTCCACCTCGATGAGCGCGTGGGTTCCCTCGCGCCTGGCGCGCATGATGATGACCGGACTGGCCACCTTGGCCTCGGCCATGGCCTGGGCGGCATTGCGCAAGAGGTTCAGCAGCACCTGCTCAATTTCGGACGCCACGCAGGGAACAGGCGGCAGGTCTTCGTCCAGCTCCAGCCGCACGTCAATCAACCGGAAGTCGTACTTCTTCTTGAGGTCGTAGTCCTTTTCCGCAAGGGAAACTGCCTGCCGCACCAGCGCCGGCAGGTCCTGGTACGCCATGCGGGAATCGCTGCGACGGCTGAAGTTCAGCATATGCCGCACAATCTCCGCCGCGCGCTCGGCGGCCTCACGGATGCCCTCCATATAGCGCAGAATGTTTCTGCGGCGCATGTACTCCTGCACGCGCGCCAACTCCAGGCCAAGGGCCTGCGCCTCCTTGTCGTTGGCGGGCAGCTCCGGGTCCAGGCGGCGCTGCATGCCCATGATGGACTGGAAGATGATGCCCAGGGGGTTGTTGATCTCGTGCGCCATGCCTGCGGCCAGGGCTCCCAGGGAGGTCATCTTCTCCGACTGCACCATGGCCTGCTGCACCAGCTTCACGTCGGTGATGTCGCGCACGAGGCTGATGAAACAGGGAATTCCGGCCATGTCGATGCGCTGCCCGGAATGCAGGGCGTTGCGCACGGCGCCATCCTTGCGGCGCATCAGGTACTCAAAGTCCACCATCAGGCCCTGGTTCCGAATGCTCCGGTAGAACAGCTCACGCTGTTTTGGCTCCACCCAGAGGTTCAAGTCCCTGGTGTTGCGCCCCAAGAATTCCTGGCGCGAGTAGCCTGTCTGGGCCTCGAAGGCCTCGTTGGCGTCCAGAATCGCGCCGCTTTCCACATTGATGATGGCCACGCAATACGGCGCCAGGGAGAACACCCTGGAGAACTTCTCCTCCGACTGTTTGAGCTGTTCCTCCGCCCATTTGCGGGCGGTAATGTCCTCAAGCGTGCCGTCCAGCCAGTCGGGCTCGCCCTTTTCGTCCAGGTGCAGCGCGGCATGGATGACGGCGAAGAAAGGACTGCCGTCCTTGTGCTTGAACTCCACTTCTCTGCTCACCCCGCCGGGGGATTCCAAAAGCGCATCCAGCAGCCGCTGGCGCTCTTGCGGGGCAGGATACAGATCGCGCGAGAGATTGCCCATGTTGGCGAGCAGGTCTTCCCGGTCCTCGTAGCCCAGCATGCGCGCCAGAGCCGGGTTGGCTTCCGTGAAGCACCCGGCGAAGGTGGTGCGGAAGATGCCGATGGGCGAATTATTGAAGATGGCCCGGTATTTTTCCTCACTGCGCTTCAGCGCCAGCTCCGTCTCCTTCCGCCCGGTTATGTCTTGCATGATGCCGAGGATCTGTGCGGCTTTCCCCGTTTCATCCGGCAGAAACAGGCCGCTTTCGTGCACATGGATGAAATGGCCGCTCTTGTGGCGGATGCGGTAATCGGCCTCGAAGCGCCCGCAGGCGGCGCGGGCCTCCTCAACGGCGCGCAGCACCTCCGGCGCGTCCTCCGGGTGCAGGCGTTCCTGCCAGCGCATGTCCGACCCATTGAGCTCTGCCGCTTCAAGGCCCAGCACTTCGCGCAGGGCTCCGCGCCACTGCACGTCGTCGCGGGCAATGTCGTGGTCGTAGAACACATGCTGGGCGGCGGCGTTGACGATGTCGAAACGCTGGGTCAAGCGCTTCAGTTCCTGCTCGCGCCGGGTGCGTTTGGTTATGTCGCGGGCAATGCCCAGCACGCCAATGATACTGCCGTGTGCGTCGCACATGGGGGTTTTGATGGTTTCAAACAGCCCGCGGTAGCCCGTGTCGGCAAAGGTCAGCCACTCCTCGTTGCGGGTGGGCCGCCCGGCCTCCATGGCCCGGCGGTCGTTCGCCACAAAGAAGTCGGCCAGTTCCCGCTCAACGAAGTCGTAGTCGCACCGCCCCACAATGTCCTTTTCCTGCGCGCCGATGAAACGCTCGAACATCGGGTTGCAGCTCAAAAACACGCCGCTGGTGTCCTTCAGCCACACCAGATCGGGAATGCCCTCCTTAAGGGCGCGCAGCAGGGCCTCGGACTGGCGCAAGGCCTCGGCCGCGCGCTGGCGCTCGCCCACATCCTCCACGGTGCCGTCAATCCAGCAGGGGTTGCCCTGGTCGTCGAACTGCAGCGCGGTGTTGACCTCGACAAGACGCGGGCTGCCATCCTTGCGCCGCAAGTCCAGCAGCATGGTGAGGCCTGAGGGCGAGTCCAAAAGCGCGTCCAGAAGCCGCTGGCGGTCTCCCCGGCTCACATACACGCCCAAGGCGTTTTCACCCACGCTGCGCAGAAGGTCCGCGCGGTTCTCATAGCCCAGCATGCGTACAAGGGTGGCGTTGGCTTCCTCTATGCGCCCGGCGAAGGTGGTGCGAAAGATGCCCACCGGGGCGTTGTTGAAAATGGCCCGGTACTTTTCCTCGCTCTGCTGCAACGCCTGCTCCACAAGCTTGCGCTCCGTTACGTCTATGGTGATGGAAAGCAGGCTGGGTTCGCCGCCCACGGTTATGGGCGCGGCGGAAAACAGCAAATGCCGCCGACTACCGTTGGGCCGGATGGCCGTGCCCTCCTGCCCGCGAATGCCCCCTTGCGCAAAGGCTCTCTCCCGCCAGGCCAGCGCCATTTCCTCCGTATAGCCCTCGAAGCGGGCAGGCGGGATGTGTGGCAATTGGTCCCGCGTGCAGCCCGCCACCCGCAAAAACACCGGGTTGGCCTCCAGGAACGTGCCGTCGGAAACGCGGCTGACCACGATGGCGTAGGGCGCGTTTTCGAAAATCAGCCGCAGGCGCGCCTCGCTCTCGGCCAGGCTGGCGCGCATTGCCTCGGCTTCGCTCACGTCGATGAAGATGCCCACCACCCCTTCAATCGCGCCGCCCTCGCAACGCAGCGGGCAAGCCAGAAGCTGGAGCATGCCGTTGGAATAGGGCACCACGGTCTGCACGGTTTCCCCGGCCAAGCAGCGCTCAAAGTGCTGCCGCAGATCCTGGCGCTCCGGCAGGGTGAGCAGAAAGTTACACCCCACGCCGCCGCCCGGAGGGCCGCTTAATTTCTGCAGGCCGCGTCCTTCTGTAAGCAGGATGGTGCCGTCCGTGGCCAGAATGAACACGATGGTATCGGTATTGTCCAGTATGGCGCTCAGGCCCGCCTCCCGTTCCCGCAACAGGCGTTCCACGGCCTGGCGCTGCACAATCTCGCGGCGCAGTTCGTCGGCCTGGGATTGCAGCCTGCTCCGCAGCGATCGCAAGCGCAGAACAGACCCAACGGCCAGCCACAGGGCCACCACCAGCAGCGCCAGCAGAATCCAAAGGGGCTCATGGTGCACGGGCGCTCCCCGAACCCCGAAGGGCCACAGGGCTGGCCTGGCCTTTTGGGCGTCAAGCACTAAGAACAGCACAAACGATGCAAAACAAAAGTACAATCTATTTTTCCGCATCCTTTCCACCTTTGCTATAGAGTTCCAATCGTACTTCCACGAGGACAGTACGTAATCATAAGCAAAGATGAAGAGGCAGAAAAGACGCGGAATAGTCGTCCCACTGGCGCTACCCGCCATCGGCAAACGGGAGATACTCCCGATTATGGGATTTCATCCCTTGCAGGCCGCGCCAATTCCCCTGTCCAATTGGCGCATCCACCTATTCCCCGCCACGCTGCGCGGGGACTATAAGCACAACAACAGGAGTCTTTCCCGGCGGCGCCCCGGCGCATTAAAACGCGGCCCGGAGGCGGATGTTCTGAAGGTGGAGGAAGCATGCCGAGCAATTCAGAATATGCACAAAGGCAATTCCGCGCCCAGGCGGCGGAGCTGGCTGAGAAAGAGATGCTGGAGCGGGAGCTGCGCGCGTTGCGGCAGAAGGTGCAGGCCCTGGAGGAAAAGGTGGCCTTCTTGACCAACGCCATAAGCACGTACAGGCCAAGCCTGGAGAACCCGCGCGGATTTTCCTGAGCGGACGCGCCAAAAGGCCGCGCGGACGCCCCCTGGTCAAAGGCCGGGAGTGGGTCCGCGCTTTGTTTTGCGCTGCGCACGCGCCATGGGCAGGGGTTGATGCAGTATTGGGGGAATCACTTCAGTCGGAGGTAGTATGTCTCAGTGGTCCAAAAGCAATGACGTTCTGAACACCGTGAACCGGGGCAACCCCTGTGAATCCGGCCTGTGCACCTTGTGCCGGTCAGACTGCTCCGGCAAGTGCGAAACCTGGCTTTCAAGCCTCAAGGGCAGAAGCCTGCTCTACCCCCGCGACTTTGGCGCCGTGACCGCAGGCAGCGGCAACACCAGCCACGTGGGCGTAAACTACAACGCCCTGCGCATTCAGGGCTACAACTACGGGGCCGAAGGCCTGGCCAAGGGCGTAACGAGCTCGCCGGACAACTGCCTGTTCACCAAGGTGAACCTGGAAACCAGCTTTGGCGTGGAAGACCCCGTGAAGTGCCGCCTGCCGCTGATGACCGGAGCGTTGGGCTCCACGTTCATCGCCGCCAAGTACTGGGATTCCTTCGCCATTGGCGGTTCGCTGGCGGGTATTCCCGTGGTGGTGGGCGAAAACGTCGTCGGCGTGGACCGCGAAAGCAAGCTCACCGGCAAGAAAATCACCAAGGCCCCGGAGCTGGACCGCCGCGTGGGCACCTACCTGCGCTACAACGACGGCTATGGCGCCATCATCGTGCAGATGAACGTGGAAGACACGCGCAACGGCGTGGCCGAGTACGTCATTGAAAAGTACGGCGACAAGGTCTGCCTGGAGCTCAAGTGGGGCCAGGGGGCCAAGAACATCGGCGGCGAAATCGAGGTGACCAGCCTGGACTACGCCCTGTTCCTGAAGAAGCGCGGCTACCTGGTGGACCCCGACCCCGAGGACAAGAAGGTGCAGGACGCTTTCAAGGCCGGGGCCATACACTCTTTTGCGCGGCACAGCC
>DIVX01000043.1 GCA_002422505.1 Desulfovibrio sp. UBA6121 | reverse complement strand
CCTTGAGGCGAAAATAGAGGTCCTCGCGGAATTGGCCCGTTTTCACCAGGCTGGGCAGGTCGGCATTGGTGGCGGCAACGACCCGGCAGTTCACCGGGATGGCGTGGGTATCGCCCACGCGGCGGATGGTGCGTTCCTGCAGGAAGCGCAAAAGGCGCGTCTGCATCTCCGGGCTGATGTTGCCTATTTCGTCGAGGAACAACGTGCCGCNNGCCCTTGACGTGGCCGAAGAGCTCGCTTTCAAGCAGCGTGGGCTGGGTGGAGCCGCAGTCGACGATGACGAAGGGGCCTTTGGCGCGCGGGGACAAATCGTGCAGCATGCGCGCCACCATTTCCTTGCCGGTGCCGCTTTCGCCCAGAATCAGCACGGCCACGTCGGTGGGGGCCACACGCTCCAAAATGGCGTAAAAGTCGCGCATGGCCGGGCTTTTGCCGCCCCAGATGACATCGGACACGCACTTGCCCTTGGGCGTTTGGCGCCCCTTGGCGCACCGCTCATCCTTCAAGTCCTTGTCATTGCTGGCGGCCCTTGCGTCCGGGTCGGCCACGCGGCCCAGCAGGGTGGAGATTTTAGAGAGCAGCTGGTGCCCGTCAAAGGGCTTGGTAAGGTAGTCCGCCGCGCCGGAGCGGATGGTGGAAACGGCGTCGGGTATGCTGCCGTAGGCGGTAAGCAAAATGACGGGGATGTGCGGCCACTGGACGAGGATTTCGTGCAGCAGGCCCACGCCGCCCATGCCGGGCATCTTGACGTCGGAGACGACGAGATCCACGGGGTGCTTGGCCAGAAGCTCCACGGCCTCCTCCGCGCTGCGGGCGGAAAGGGTCTTGTAGCGGGCAAAGGAGAGCCGGGCCTCCAGCACCTGCAGGATGTTCTTGTCGTCGTCCACCACCAGAATGGTGGCGTGCTCTGGCTTGCGGCCTTCCATGGCAGGCGCTACTCCAGGCCCTTCTTCTTCATGGTGATGTCCTGGTGCAGGCGCTCAAGGGCGTTCAACTGGCTGCGCAGGGCCTCGGCCTCGGCCGTTTTCTTGCGCAGGGCCTCCTTGACCTTGCCGGTCTCCTCCTGGCAGCCCGCCAGACGCTTGGTGCGGCTCAGCTCGCGGTCAATCTCCTCCTCGGAGAGCAGGGCCGGGCTTTCGGTGCTGCCAGAGGGCGTAAGCCGGGGCAAAAGCGGGGTGATGAGGCGCGGATCCTCGGAGGGCAGGCCTTCCGGGGTCATTTGCACCCAGGTGTTCCAAAGGTTCAGGCCGTCGTGCAGCTCCTGGGGTGTCCTGGCCGTGGCCAGCCGCGCACAGGCGAGGCCGTAGTAAGCCTTGCGGGCCACCACAGGATCGGCCACATTGCCGGAAAGCCGCTGGAAGATGAATGCGGCCTTCTCGTACTGCCCGGCCAGGTACGAATCCACGGCGAGCACGTAGGCCGCGCGCGGGTCCTGGGCGGGGGGGACAATATCCGCGCCGTGGCCCAGGGCGCACCCGGAGAGCGCCAAGGTGCTGAACATCAAAAAGGAGCGTGCGGAACGGGCCGCCAAGGCGGACAGGTTCGCGCGGGCGCTCCCGGGCCGCGTAGAGTGCTGCGTCATGGACATTTTTCTATACCATCGTCCGAGGCTTGGGAAGGGAAAAGCAGAAGCTGGCCCCGCAACCGGGCGCGCTGTTGAGCCACAAGCTGCCCCCATGGGCCTCCACAATGCCCCGGGCTATGGAAAGGCCAAGGCCAAGGCCGTCCACGCTGCCGCGCACGGCGGGCTCGCGGTAATATTTGAGAAAGATGCGCTCCTGCTCCTCCGGCGCAATGCCGGGGCCTTCGTCCGTTACGCAGAAGATGACGAACTTGCCCAGGGGCTCTGGGGTGACGCTTAGGCGCACCACCGAACCGTTGGGCGAAAACTTCACCGCGTTGCCCACAAGGTTCACCAGCACCTGGGTCACGTGCTCCTGGTCGGCCTCCACAAACACAAAGTCCTTGGGCAGCTCGGCCTTGAGCTCAATATCCTTGGCCAGGGCCAGGGAGTGCAGCCTGTCCAGCGCCTGCCGGGCCAGGGCCGCGGCGTCCAGGGGCTCGGTGTTGAGCTTGAGCCGCTGGGCCTCCAGGCTGGAAACCTTCATCAGCCGCTCCAGAAGATGCGTCAGCCGCAGGGCCTCCTGCCGGGAAATATCCAGGAAGTGCCGCTGCTTCTCGTTCACCTCGCCAAACACGCCGTCGGCCACCAGGTCCACGGACTCGCGGATGCTGGTAAGCGGCGTGCGTATTTCGTGGGAAAGCATGGCGATGAAGTCCTGGCGCATCTTTTCTTCCTCGGTCAGGCGCGCGGTCATGCTGTTGAAGGCCTGGGCCAGCTCGCCCAGTTCGTCGTGGGTGGCCACCTGCACGGGCCGTGCGGGCTCGCCGCTGCCCAATTCGCGGATGCCCCGGCGGATCTCCGTAAGCGAGAGGTTGAGCCGGTAGGCGATGAACACGCTGCCCAGCACCCCGAAGGCTATGCTGGCCATGAGGCCGAAAAAGCCCAGGCTCTCGGCCGCGCGGCTCTTGTCGGCCAGGTCGTTCAGGCGGGTCTCCATCTCCTGCTGGTTCTGCTGGCGCGCGTCGGAGAGGATGTCCAGCCAGCGCGTCACGGTCCTGTCGGGCAACACCTTGGGGCCGGTATCGCGGCTGCGCGCCAAAAGCTCGCCGTACTCGCGGGTCAGCACGGCCCACGGCCCCTTGTATTCCGGGTGGCGCTCCAGAACAGAGGACAGCATCTTGCCGAAGTCCACCAGGTCGGCCACAAAGGCGTCCATGTAGGCGTCTTTCTGCAAAATTTCGTAGCGCTTGCGGTTCTCCTCCAGGGAGAGCAGCTGCTGGATCATGCGCTGGGCCGAAAGGTCCATGTCGTAGTTGACGTTGACGATGGCCGAGGAGACCTCCACCAGGCTTTGGATGCGCAAGATGAGCACGCTGGTGGTGGCGTAGAAAATGCCCACCAGCACCATGCACCAGATGAGCAGCTTGCCCGTGATTCCGAGCCGTCTGGGGGTCTTTCTCTCCACGCCGCGTCCTTGTTCCGAGAAGCGTTTGCGCGCAATACGGCGCGAGAAACCCTACGCCACTTCGCCGCCCTGGTCCATGCCCCGACTAGGGAGCGGGCGCGGGCGCAGGCACAATGTCCACCACCAGAATGTCCGGCGGGGCCAGCACGCGCAAGGGCGGCCCCCAGAAGCCCGCGCCCGCGCTTACGCCAAGCACGGCCCGCTGGCCGTCCGGCCCGGCCTCTTCGTAATAGCCGCCCATGAACTCGTGGAACAGCGAAACAACCAGATAAAACGGGAACACCTGCCCCCTATGGGTGTGGCCGGAGAGCATCAGCTCTATGCCCAGGGGTTGTGCGGCCTCGCGCCAGGACTGGGGGCGGTGGTTCAGCAGCACGCGGAACAGCGCCGGGTCCAGCTGCGGCTCCAGGGAGCGGATCTCGCGGGTCAGCTCCGCGCCCACATCCACCGCCCGGCCAGGATCCACAACGCCCAGCAGTTGCAGCCCGGCCTCGGGCAGGCGCACAGCCTCGTTGCACAGCAGCCGCGACCCGGCCCACCCGAAAACCCGCGCGCTGGCGCCGTCGCCCTCGTAGCGCTCGTGGTTGCCAAACACGCCATAAGAGCCCAGCCGGGGCCGGATTTGCGCCAGTTTGGCGGCCAGGGGCTCCAGCGACGCCGGGTGGTCGTTCACGATATCGCCCACCAAAAGCAGCAGGTCCGGCTTCTGGACCATGATGAGCGCCACCAGGGAGTCCATGCGCGCCTCGGTGCTCATAACGCCCAGGTGCAGGTCGCTAATGGCCACCAGGCGCACGGGCTGGCGCACCTTGGCCGAGGTGATCTGCCGCGTGAGGGGGCGCACCGCGCCAAGCTCGTAGCTGCCATAGGCCAGCACCAGTCCGGTGAGGCCGAAGGCCAGGCACAGCGCCCGCCAGGAACGGAAGAACGGCAGCAGCCCCGGAGCCAGCAGCCACGCGGAAAGCTCCGCGAACAGCAGCAACACCTGGAACAGGAACAGGTACGCCACCGCCGCGAAGGTGCCGTAGCCCAGCCACCACAGCACGCGCGCCAGGTCCACGGACCAGGTTTCGGGCATGGCGCGGGTGGAGGCCAGGAGCAGGCTGACCGCCAGGCCGTAGCCCAGCAGCACCAGCGAGGCATGGTGCGCCACGCCCACCTGGCGGCGCGCCTGCACCAGCGAAACCGCCAGCATCAGCATGAAGATGACCGTGAAGATAAGATAAAAACGCATGGAGGCTCCGGCGTTGAGGGAGGGGCAGCGCCGCAAAACGGCAGCGCGCCACATTAGAAGCCGGGAGGCCGGGCCGTCAAGAGCGCCCGCCCGCAGACCACGGCCTCGCAGGGTCTTTACTCCGGCCCCCGGCCTGGGGCATGGTGCCGGGGCGAAACCCGCAACGGAGGCCCCAATGCGTCAGCTGTATCTCGTGTACCGCGTCATGCCCGATGGCGACCGCCACCCCGAAACCATCATGGCCATGGACGACGACGACCTGAAAACCGCCAGCAAGACCCTGGACGCGCTCATCAATGATGACGCGCCGGAGCAGGCCCTGCGCCAGGGCGAGCGCTGGGAGTTCGTGCCCCAAGACCTGGCCCCCCTGGCCGACTGGCAGGAGATAGCCCCCGCCGACGCCCGCTCCCTGCCCTACTAGGCCAAGCGGCAACGCATCCGCCCTGCTGCCTTGCGGCCTAGCCGAGGCTGTCCCGGTCCCGGCACGGCTTGCAACCGCCTGTGGCCAAGGCGGCAGCGCGGCTTTGCGCAGTTCACGCCCCAGGGCGCTCCCCCGATGCCGCGACCCGGCAGGCCCGGCCCGGCAGGACCGACCCAGGCCAAAGCCCGGCAGCGCAAAAAAAGAGCCAGCGAGTCGCCCCGCTGGCTCCAAAATCTCTCTCTCTTTCAGTCACCCGGCACCGCAGAAAACAACACCAAGCGGCAAAGCGGCTGCGCAGTGGCCGCCCGCTTGCGGTTGCGCGGCTAGCTGGCGGGATTTCTGCGTGCGGTAAGCGCCGCGTTGGCCAGCACGCCGCCCACCAGTCCCCAAAAGGCCGAGCCCACGCCAAGCACCGACACGCCCGACACGGTGAGCAGAAAGGTCACCAGGGCGGCCTCGCGCCGGGATTCATCGGCCATGGCCTGGGTAAGGCCGTTCTGCAGCGCGCCAAAGAGCGCCAGCCCGGAAATGGCGGCAATAAGCCCCGGCGGCAGCGATGTGAACAGCCCCACCAGCGTGGCCCCGAAAAGCCCCACCACCAGGTAGGCCAGACCGCAGACCACCCCGGCCACGTAGCGCTTTTCCGGGTCGCCGTGGGCCTCCGGCCCGGTGCAGATGGCCGCAGTGATGGCCGCAAGGTTGATGCCGTGCGAGCCGAAGGGCGCAAGCAGCGTGGACAGCGCGCCCGTGGCCGCCACCAGCGGCCCGCCGGGGGTCTTGTAGCCCGCCGTGCGCAACACCCCCAGGCCGGTGGCGTTCTGCCCGGTCATGGTGACCATGAACAACGGCACCCCAAGGCCGATGAGCGCCCCCAGGCTGAACACCGGAGTGGTGAGCTCCGGCCGGGCGATGCTGGCCTCCACCAGGGAGAAGTCCAGCAGGCCCAAGGCTCCGGCGGCGATCAACCCGACAAAGAGCGTGCCCACAATGGCGTAGCGCGGCAAAAGCCGCTTCAAAGCCAGGTAGCACACCAGCATGGGGGCGACCAAAAGCGGCGTGGCGCGCATGGCCGTAAACACCTCCACGCCGAAGCGGAACAAAATCCCGGCCAGCATGGCCGCCACAACCGCCTGAGGAATGCGCTCCATGAGCGCGGCGAAAAGCCCGGTGGCTCCGAATACGGTGATGGCCACCGCCGCGAACACAAAGGCCCCGATGGCCTCCGGGTAGGGATAGGCCGCCCAGCCAGCGGCCAAAAGCGCGGCCCCCGGCGTGGACCAGGCGATGATGACCGGCGCGCGGTAGACCATGCTGAGCACCAGCCCAGAGATCCCGGAGCCGATGGAGATGGCCCAAATCCAGCTGGTGAGCTGGTCTGGCGTAAGCCCGGCCAGGCTGGCCGCCTGGAAGATGATGGCCGCCGGGCCGCCATAGGAGACCATGACCGCGATGACCCCGGCCACCGAGGCGGACAGGGAGAAGTCGCGGCGCAGATCGCCCAGGCTGGCGGCCTGGGAAAGCACGAGGGTTCTGGGGGCAGGTTCGGGCATGGGCGCCTCCGAGGGGGCCTTCCGCAGCGGGAAGGGTGTCGGTGGTACGTTTCCGCCAGCTTCAAAAAGCCGGGAAACGCAGCCCAGGCGAGCGGCAGGAAAGGGGTGATCGCGCTTCCTCGTGGTAGGCTCCACGTATGTTCGCCAGTTACGCGCCCCGGTTAACGTGGAAGGCTTACCCCCGGCAGCGGCAGGGCGTCAAGAGGGCGGCATGCGCCGGGGCGCGCCCCTCTGACGACCGAGCGCAGCGTCCGCCACCTGGCGAACCTCGGCCAGGCATCAACGGCCCTTGGGATTTGCTTTGGCGCAACGGCACGCGCCCGCCGCATGCGAGGCAGCAATGCGTTCAAGCAACGTGGACCTGCCGTGCGCCAGGGCGTCGCACTCAATGTCCTGCTGCGTGTAGCCGAAGCAGAAGCAAACGGTTTCGCTCATGGCCGGGCCCCCCTGAATGCAAAAGCGCCCGGCCCCTTCCGCTGCTGGAAAAAGAACCGGGCGCGGCGTTTCACGCAGCAGGCCAGTTTAGAACACTTGGCCGTTCTGTTGCAGGTCGGCCTGGATGAGGGCGCGCACGCGGCGCGTCACCGGGCCGGGCCGGGCGTCGAAGATGGGCTTGGCGTTGTAGCGCACGATGCCGATGGCGTCGAAGCTGGTGCCCACCATCATTACCTCGCGTGCGGCGTACAACTCGTCCTCGCTCACGCCCTTGAAGATGACCGGCATGTCGTTTTTCAGCAGGTCCACCGCGCGCATGAGAGTGGTGCCCGCCAGGGAGTTGGTGAACTCTGGAATAACCAGCCTGCCCGCCTCGTCCACCAGGGCCACGTTCTCCGTGGCGCCCTCGGCCAGAAAGCCGTTGGAATCGAAGCACAGCGGGAAGTCCACGCGGTTGTTCACGGCCTCGCGCTTCATCAGCACATTGGGCAGGTAGTTGGTGGTTTTCACCGTGGCCATCCAGGGCTGCTTGGCCGGAATGCTGGTGCGCATGGCCGTTGCGCCCTTTTCAAACACGCTTTCCGGCTTCTTGTGCAGGCGGTAGGCCACAACATACATGCTCTGCACCGGGCTTTCGTACGGGTCGAGCCCGAAGCCGCCCGGCCCGCGCCCAAGCAGCACGCGCACCAGGCCGTCGGGCTCGTTGCCGGCCCGGGCCACCTCCACCACGGCCTCCTCCAGTTCGCCCCAGGAGCACGGCGGCTCCAGGTGGATGGCCTGGCAGGAGATCTTCATGCGCCGGATGTGCGCGTCCAGCTGGTAGAGTTTGCGGCCCTCGTACTTGAGGGTTTCAAACACGCCGTCGCCCCGGTGCACCAGGTGGTCGTCCCAAGGCATGAGCATGAGCTTCGCATCGGTGCCGATGACGCCCACGCGGTGGTCGTAGAAGGCCAGCACTTCCTCGGTGCCGGGGCGAATGGCCTCAAGCATGGCCTCCAGGTATTCCTGCGAACCGGCGACGCGCATGATCTTTGTTCCCCTTTGCCGGGCTTACAGCACGCGCAGCAGGTTGCGGCGGATGAGTTCCTCGCCGATCTGCACTGCGTTGGTGGCTGCGCCCTTGCGGATGTTGTCGGCCANNCGCGGATGCGGCCCACGAACACGTCGTCCTGCCCGGCGGCGCTTATGGCCATGGGGTAGACCTTCTTTTCGGGGAAGTCCTCCACCACGATGCCGGGGGCGCTGGCCAGAATCTGGCGCACTTCCTCAACGGTAAGCTTCTTCTCGGTCTCGATGTTCACGGCTTCGGAGTGGCCATAGAACACGGGCACGCGCACGGTGG
>DIVX01000148.1:2827-3024 GCA_002422505.1 Desulfovibrio sp. UBA6121 | reverse complement strand
CTTCCTGCGCTTCTGCCTGCCGCTTACGCCCGACGCCAGCGTTTACTTCGCGCCGTTGATGATCGCCGTGTCCATTGCCAGCATCCTCTACGGCGGGGCCATCGCCCTTGGCCAGGAGGACATCAAGAAGCTGGTGGCGTACTCCTCCGTGGGCCACATGGGCTTCGTCACGCTGGGCATCTTCCTGTTCAACCTGC
>DIVX01000148.1:0-2693 GCA_002422505.1 Desulfovibrio sp. UBA6121 | reverse complement strand
CGGGCACCAACGGGTTCGTGGGCGAAATGCTCGTGTTCACCGGTGCCTTCCAGAAGAGTTACTACATCGGCGCGCTCATCGTGCCCGGCGCGCTTCTTGGCGCGGCGTACATGTTCCGCGTGAGCCTCAAAATGGCCTGGGGACGCCCTTCCACCGCCAAGACCTGGCGCGACCTCAACACCCGCGAATGGGCCTACCTGCTCATTCCGGCGGTCTTCGTGTTCTACATCGGCCTCGCGCCGAAGCTGTTCTTCAATATCATCGATCCGAGCGTGGAGAAGCTGGTGAACGACCTGAAGGCGCGCACCACCCATGAACAGGTGGTCGCGGCTCAGCCCGCTCCTGCGGCGGTGGCTGCCGTCGTCGTTGTGGAAACCCCCGCCGAACCGGTCAATAACTAGGGAGTGGTCGCCGTGGAGTTCAATCCCATCCTGATTGTCCCTGAAATGTATCAGCTTCTGCTGATCTTGGCCCTGTTCTTCCAGAGCCTGGGCGCCGGACCAGACAGGCCGGGCGGCGCCGAGATGCCGCCTGCGGAGCGCTGGCTTCCGTTCTTTGCGGGCTTCGGCATCTTCGTGAACATCGTCTCCTGGGGGGCCGAGGGCCTCATCTTCGGCGGCGCCTACAAGCTCGACGCGCTCTCCCAGTTCTTCAAGCTGGCCATTGCGGCGGGCTTTTACGTGGCCGTGCTGAACGCCGCGCGCCAGCCCAGCCTTGAAGAGCGCAAGCGCCCGGATTACTTCATGTTCCTGGCGCTCTCGGCCTGGGGGCTCATGCTGTTGTCCTCCGCCGTGGAGCTCATCACCATCTACATCGCCCTGGAAATCAGCTCCTACAGCCTGTACGCGGTCATTCCCCTGCGCAACGCCGACGGCAAGGGACACCGCGGCGCGGCCGAGGCGGGCATCAAGTACATCCTCTTCGGCGCGGTGGCCACGGCCATCGCCCTGTACGGCTTCTCCTACATTCTGGCCAGCCAGCACACCAGCTACATAGCCCAGCTGGCCCAGTGCAACTGGACCTGGGACGGCCAGCCCATGGCCGTTGTGGGGCTTTCGCTCTTCATGGGCGGCATGTTCTACAAACTGGCGCTGTTCCCCTTCCACTTCTGGTGCCCGGACGTGTACCAGGGCGCAAGCAACGAAACCGCCGGTTTTGTGGCCACCTTGCCCAAGCTGGGCGCGGTGGTGGTGCTCATCCGTCTGGCCGTGCTGCTGAAGCCCGGCCTGGAAATCACCACGCTGCTGGCCGTTTTGGGCGCGCTTTCCATGACCTTCGGCAACTTGTGCGCCCTGGCCCAAAAGGATTTGAAGCGCCTGCTGGGCTTCTCCTCCGTGGCTCACGCGGGCTACATCATGGTCGGCCTGGTTTCCGGCACGGCCATGGGCCTTTCCGCCGCCGCCTTCTACGCCATGGCCTATGTGGCCATGAACCTGCTCTGCTTCTGGGTCATCAGCCGCGTGGCGTCCGATGGCCGCAACCTGCAGTTGGATGACCTGAACGGCCTGTACAAGCGCTCCCCGGGCCTTGCCTTCGCCCTCGGCGTGGGCGCCTTCGCCCTGGTGGGCCTGCCGCCGACCATGGGCTTCATGGGCAAGTTCTTCCTCATCGCCAGCGCCTGGGACCATGGCTACAACTGGCTGGTCATCACCCTGGTGCTCAATAGCGCTATCGCCATCTACTACTACTTGAGCCTGGTGCGCCACGCCTACACCCATGAGGCGGGCGAGAATCTCCCCGTGCCCGACAACAGCCCCTTCAGCCTTTGTGGCGCGGGCCTCTTGGCCGCCGTGGTGCTGCTTTTCGGCATCGCGCCCAGCGGGCTGTTCAGTTACGCCATTCTGGCGGGCAAGCAACTGCTGCCCTAGCCGACGATTCCAACACCTCCCAGCCTGAAGGCCCGCCCTGCGCGGGCCTTCTCTTTTCCCCCAATCCGCGCCGGGAGCTTGACTTCGCCGCCCCAGCCGTTACCGTTTGAAAAAGAACGGAGGCGCGCCATGCACGAAGTCAGCCTGGGCGGAATGCTCACCGACTATCTCACCGGCATGACCATCGAAGAAACCACCTACGAGGAATTCCGTCAGGCCCTGGCCAAGTTTTTGGTGGAGGAGAAGGGCTACCCCAAGCGCGGCCTCAAGGCCAAGGTGCCGCTCATCTTTCTCATAGACGGCCAGGAGACCGGGCGGCATATCGACTTGGTGGCCTTTGATGACGCAGGCAGCCCTCTGGTGCTGGTCATCTTTTGCGCGGGCGACGTGGGCAGCTTTGAGCGCGAGACCGTAAGCTGCGCGCGGCTGTTTCCCGGCGGGCCCGTGCCCATCGCCATCGCCACGGATTCCATCGGCGCAAGCATTCTGGACACCGCCACAGGCGACTGCACCGCCACGGGCGTGCGCTCCATCCCCACCTGGGCCGAGGCCGAGGCCCAGAACGCCAAGACGCCGCGCACGCCCCTTTCCGCCGAGCGCCGCAGCAAGGAGGAGCGCATCCTCCACGCCTACAACGGCTTTCTCTACGGCACCTGCTGCAGCGAGTCCTGCCGGGTGCCGCCCAAAAGCGGCAAGTAGGCTGGTTGGTCAGCCTGGCGGCGGCCTCGTATTCGTCGCCAGGCACCGCCGCTGCGCCCCCTATGCTGATGGTTTGACAGCGGCCCCCCGCGCCCCACCACCAACAAAACGGCCCCGGCAAGACTC
>DIVX01000027.1 GCA_002422505.1 Desulfovibrio sp. UBA6121 | reverse complement strand
GACCAGGACTCCCTGCCGCCCTACGACACCCTCGACGCCATTCTGGCCCTGCACATAGAAAAAGAGCAGACCGCCGCCGAAATCGTGGCCGCAGGCTACGACGCCGACACCGTGGCCCGCGTGTGCGCCCTGGTCAAAGGCGCGGAGTTCAAGCGCAGGCAGGCAGCGCCGGGCATCAAGGTCGCCTGGCGCAGCTTCGGCTCCGGCTGGCGCATGCCGCTTGCTGCGGCACGGCTGCCGTAAGACAGAGCAATACCGGGGGAAACCTTTCTGTAGAAAGGTTCTCCCCCGGGCCCCCTTCCAAAGACTTTTCAAGGGGCCTTGGCAGCTTGCCAAGCGTTTGCGGCCCTTGCCCGCCTTTTCCAATCGAGACGCCGGGGCAGCGCTTTGCGCTGCCCCGGCGTCTCGATTGGCCTGGGGAGTCCAGAGGGCTGAAAGCCCTCTGGCGGGGAGCGAGGGGGCGACGCCCCCTGCGTTTTCGCTTGTGTTCCCTGCGCTGTTTCAGTTTCCGTCCGGTTCTATCGGCAATACTATGTAAAAATTGTTGCCCAGGGGCGCGGCCTCGTAGCCGGTTTTTCCGCCGTGCAAATCAACAACCTGGCGCACGAAGGCAAGGCCGTGCCCGGTGCCGTGTTCGCTGCCGGTGGTGCTGGCGCGAAAGCCGGGCTGGAAGAGGCCTGCCCGTTCGGTTTCGGGCACGGTGGGCCCGGTGGTGAACACGTTGAGTTTTACGCCGGGCCGATCGGGGCCGAAGGCGTGCGGCAATATGTCCCAGCCGTAGGCCATGAATTTTTTGGCGTGCCCTTCCGGGGTGGCGACGCTGCGGGTATATTTGACGGCATTGGAGAACAGGTTGGCGTACACCTGGGCGATGAGCCCGAGGTCGGCCATGAGCTGCACGGGTTTGTCCGGGATGCCACCCATGGACAGATCTATGGCCACGCCCCGGTCGGAGAGCCGTGGCCGGAAGCGCTCCACTTGCGGCTCGACCACCTGCTTGCGCAGGTTCACCAGCCGTTTTTCCAGAACGTAGCGTCCTTCCTCAAAGTGCCTGCGCCGCAGCAGGGTTTCCAGAAACAGGCTGGTCTGTTCGTAGTGGCGACTTATTTCCTCGTATTGTGCGCGCAGGCGGGTTTGCACCAGGTCGAGTTCGTTGAGGAAATCCGTAGGGGCATCGGGCGGGGCCTGCAGCAGCAGGTTTTCCAGCCCGGTTATAGACCCGCGCAGGCGGTTGAAGAACAGCTTGAAGGTCATGTTGGGCACGATGACGTTGTGGCCGATGTCGGCCACGAGGTTTTGGATGAAGGCCAGGTGCTCGCGGTTTTTGGCGCGCGCCAGGCGGTTGTGCATCTGGTAGCCGATGCGCCCGGCAAATTTTTCGAAAAAGAGCTGCCTGCCGCTGGAAAGCGCCGCCCCGCCCGCCACTTCAATCCAGCCCAGCACACCATGTTCCAGGGGAAACCCCAGGAGTTCGGCGGTGTCTTTGCGGGCCTTGATGGGCGCGTAGAAGTTGCAGCCACGCACGGCGGGCCGCGGCGGAGGCTCAAAAGGCGGCAGCCTGGCGGGAATGTGCAGGCAGCGCGCCAGCCGCCAGGCGCTTGGCCCGGTGCGCAGGTACACGCGCAGGTCCTGGTCGAAGTAGATCATGGGCAGCAGCACGCAGATGGTCAGCAGGTCGCGGCGCGAGTCGTATTCCTGGGCCATGTCGAAAAAGGCGTTGAGCATGCGCTGCTCTTTGAGGCTGAAGCCGGAGTTTTCGGCCTCGGCCATTTTTTGCAGCATGCGGTTTTGCAGGGCCCGCTGGCGCAGGGGGTCGTCCTCCATGCACAGGGCGGGGTCCGGAGGCAGGGGCGGGGTGGGTCGGCCTGCTTCGGGGCGTTCGCAGGTGTCCCAGCCGCTGAGGGCCAAGTCTGGGGGGCAGTTGTTTGGTTGCGGCTCGGCCTGCCGGGGCGGGGGGGCCTTCTTGGGCTCGTCAGGCATGGGGACCTCCGGGAGCTGGTGCTGCGGGCGCTTTTGCGGCCAGATGGACGTTGGGCGCGCCCAGCACCAAGCGTTCGACGCGCAGGTGGGGGCTTATCTCGCCGGGCGGGGCCAGGGGCCAGGTCCAGTGTTGTCCTTCCAGGCCGGGCGCAACGCCGTGCAGCAGGTCGGCCTCGTAGCGCAGGGTCTGGCCCTCGTAGCCGCGCTCCAGGGTGTCGGCCACCAGGCAGGCCGGGCACGGCAGGGCTTGCAGGGCGTCCAGGTGGGCCCGCACCAGGGAGGCGGCAAAGGCTTCCAGAGCCGCGCTTGGCTGGGCTGCGGCGTCGGGCCAGCCTGCGTGGGCCTGCTGCGCGCGCAGGGCGCTTACGGCGTGCAGAGGCAGTTGCGAAAGGATGTTGGCCGAGTAGACGAAGTCCAGCGCGTCCAGGCCGAGGGAGAGGTCGGGCCGGGGCGCGGGGCCGACTTCCAGGCGCGCCGCCAAGTCTTGGGCGTTTGGCAAATGGTCCAGGCAGCCGGTCAGATCGGTAACGACGAGCTCCACATTGCCCAGGGCCTTGGCCTGGCGGACCGTGGCGGGCAAAAAGGCCATGTCCGCCAAAACCACGCGTCGGAACAGGGCGGAGAGCTGCTCCAGGGGCACATCGAGCAGCAGGCCCGCGCCCAGGACCAGGGCGGTGCGGTGCGCGGGGCAGCCCTGCGCCGCGTGCAGGCACAGGGCGCGCGCCTGGGCGAGGTGCCCGGCCCAGGCCTGGCGCTGCCGCCGGTGCCGCGCCCAAATGGCCACCTGTTCGGTCAAATGGCCGTGGCGGTTCTGCTGCCCGCCAAGACGGGCGCGCGCGTACAGCAGGGCTTCGGCCAGCATGGTTCTGTCATCTCCCGGTGGGATGCAGCCCGGCAGCAATGGCGGTGAACTTTTCCGGCAGGGCCTGGCACACGGGGCAGCGGCCGGGGTTTTCGCCCGCGTGGATGTAGCCGCAAATGGCGCACACGTGGTAGCCGGTCGGGCCCTCGGTTTCGCGCAGGGCCAGGTGGCTGGCCAGGGCGCGGGCCATTTGCACCAAAAGCGCCCCGGCGGCGCGGTCGCCGTCGGCCTGGGCCAGCACGGTCCAGGGCAGGGTCTCCATGGCCATTTCGCGTGATTCCTGCAGGGCCTCGGCCAGATTCTCGGCCGTGGAGCCTATGCGGCCACGTAAAAACAGCAGGGCCTTTTTGGCCTGCACCTCCTGGCCCAGGGCCAGGGCCAGGAACAAAGCCTCGCGCGGGTTTTTTTCCTGGGCGGCCTTTTGCGCGCGCACGCGGTTTTTTGCGGCCGCAAGCGATTGCCGGACAAAAGCGTAGGCAAGGGGTTCATCTTCGGGGGGCATGGCTACGACTCCTGCGTGGGGGGTTGGTGGGAGGGCCGAGGGCCAAGGATCTTGTGCACGGCATCGAGCATTTCAGCCCTGGTGAAAGGTTTGCGCAGCACGGCGCGGGCTCCCAGGCGGCGCGCGGTCTCCAGGTAGATGTCCGGCTCCACGCGCCCGCCGCCGGACATGACCATGGTTGCCGCATGCGGGGCCAGGCTGCGCAGCTTCAGCAGCACCTCCAGGCCGTCCACCTCCGGCATCACCACATCGGTTATCACCAGATCCGGCGACACCAGGCCAAAGCGTTCCAGGGCCTGGATGCCATCGTTGGCGGGCACGGCCTCGTACCCGTCCTGTTCGAGCATCCGGCACACAAGGTCTCGCACGTCGCCGTCGTCGTCAACCACCAGAATGCGTTGCGTCATCGCTCCCTCCCGCAACTTGGGCCAGGGCCTGGCGCACGGCCAGGGCCAGCTCGCCCGTTGAAAACGGCTTCGCCAGAAGCCGGACAGCCCCAAGGGAGGAGAGCTGTTCCGGGGGGATGGCCCTGCTGAAGCCGGTAATGAGCACAATGGGCAGATCGGGCCGCAGCTTTCGCAGCTCCTCGGCCAGTTGGAGCCCGGTGATCCGGGGCATGCTCAGGTCGGTGATGAGCAGGTCGAAGCCCGCCGGGTCGGCCTGCAAATCGGCCAGGGCGTCCGCGGGGTCGCGGCGGGTGGCGACCTGGTAGCCCAGGGGCCGCAGGGCCGCGCCGCAGAAGTCCAGCAGGTCGGGCTCGTCGTCCACCAGCAAAATGCGCTCCTGGCCGCGCAAAATATCCGGCTGCTCCTCGTGGCGGCGGTCCTCGCCGCTGGCCTGGGTGGGCAGCAGCACGTGGAAGCGCGCGCCCTGGCCGGGCTCGCTCTCTGCCCAAACCGCGCCGCCCAGGCTGGTTACTATGCCGTGCACCACGGCCAGCCCCAGGCCCGTGCCCTCGCCGGGGCCCTTGGTGGTGAAGAACGGATCAAAAATGCGGCCCAGCAGCTCCGGGGCGATGCCGGTGCCCTGGTCCTGCACCAGCAGGGCGAAGTACTCGCCGGGCGCCAGGCGGTGGCGCGTGCTCAGCTCCGCAGGCAGGGGCGCGGCGCTGGTGCGCACCAAAAGCCTGCCGCCAGCGCCGCGCATGGCCTGGGCCGCGTTGGTGCACAGGTTCATCACTATCTGGTGGATCTGGGAAGGATCGGCCAGGATGGTGGCCTGGGAGCCGAGCTGCGCGTTGATCTCCACGGCTTTGGACAGGGAGGCCCCCAGCAGCTCCAGGGCCTCGCCCACCACGGCGTCGGCGCGCAGGTGGCGCAGCTTGTGCTCGCTGCGGCGGCTAAAGGAGAGGATTTGCCGCACCAGTTCGCGGGCCCGCAGGGAGGCCCCCAGCACACGGTCCAGGCAGGCGCGGGCGCGGGCCTCCGCAGGCAGGTCGTCAAGGGCCAGCTCGGTAAAGCCCATGATGGACGCCAGCAGGTTGTTGAAGTCGTGGGCNNCGGCCAGGGTGCCCAGGGCCTCCATTTTCTGGGCCTGCCACAGCTGATGCTCCAGCAGGCGCTTTTCGGTCACGTCGCGGCACACGGCCACGTAGCTCATCAAGCGGTCGGCGCGGCTGCGCACGCCGGACACCGCGAACTCCACCTCCACCGCCGCGCCGACGGAGCGGGCGAAGGCGCAATTGCCGCGCCAGGCGCTCTCGCGTCCGTCGTCGTGTACGGACGCGCTGTGATGCTCCAGCACGGCCACGTCCAGGTCGAAAACGTTTTTGCCCTTGAGCGGCGCGCTGTCGCCCAGGCCGATCATGCGCTCAAAGGCCGGGTTGACGTACAAAATGGCCCCGGTTTCAGAGGCGATGAGCACGCCCTCCGCAGCCTGCTCTATGGCGCGGTGCAGCAGGTTGAGCTCGGCCCGGGCCTCTTTTTGTTCGCTGATGTCGATGCCGAAGGCGATGGTTCCGGTGACGGCCTCCCCGTTTTTGAGCAGGCTGTTCTGCCAGGAAATGTGCCGCGTGAGCCCGTTTTTGGTAATGAGCACGCCCTCGTGCTGGCGCGGCAGGGAGGTGCGCCCGGCGATGAAATCGCGGTAGAGCGCGGCGTTGACCCCGGCCAGGTGCCCAGGCAGCATGGCGGCGCACCAGTCGCGGCCCAGCACCTCGGCCCGGGCATAGCCGGTGATGCGCTCCGCTGCGGCGTTGAACAGGGTTACGCGACCCTCGGTGTCCAGGCCCACCAGCATGGCGTTGGCCCCTTCGATGAGGCTTTCGGCGTAGTCACGCGCGTTGCGGATGGATTCGGCGTCGCGCCGGGCCTGGAGCACGCGCCACAGGCCCATGAGAAAGAGCTGCAACTGGCGCGTGTCGTTCTCGTCATAGGCTTCGGCCTTGTTGGCCATGCCGAACACCGCCGTAACCTCGCCGCCTTCCACCAGGGGCACGGCCATGAAGCGCCGCAGCGGGGTGTGGCCTTCCGGCAGTCCCTTGGCCAGAGGGCTGTTTTCGTAGTCGTTCACCACCACCGGGGTTTTGGTGCGCACGCACTCGGCCCAAAGCCCGGCCCGGTCCAGGCTGTATACCCTGGGCCAGCTGACGGGCGGTGGCGGGGCGCCGTGCATGGACCAGAAGGTTTTGTCCAGGTTGACGCCGCCCTCTTCCAGAAACAGCAGAAAGCCCATGTCGCTGCCGGTGAGCCGCACGCCCTCGTCCAGGGAAAAGTCCGCCAGGCTGCGCAGGGGGGCGTCGTTCATGTGCGTCAGGGTGAACAGGGCCTCCATGCGGTCCTGGGTCAGGCGCTGGGCGGCAAGGGCTTGGTCGCGCTCCGAAAGCGCGGCCACCAGCCTGCGGTTCATGCGCCACAGCGACACGTAGCGCCAGGCCAGCAGGCCGCCGCCCGTGGCCGCCAGCAGCCCGGCCATAAGCCACAGCGCCTCCGGCGGCAGGGCCTTGGGCTCCGGTTCGGGGTCGGCGTGCCACTTGAGGTACAGGGCGTGAAATTCCGGGGTCTCGCGGTATGTGTCCAGGGCCTTGTCCAGGCGGGCCAAAATCTCCGGGTGGGCCGGATTCACCGCCAGGGTGCGGGCCACCTCGAACAGTGGCTTGGCGCTGTGCGCCAGCTTGTTCTTGAGCCCGGCGCTATGGGCGGCGTGCTCCACAAACGGCGCCTGGAACACCAGCGCGTCAGACTCGCCGGAAAAAAGGTCGAACAACGCCTGCGGCAGGGAGGGCGCGGGAAGAGGGATAAAATCAGTTGCACCACGCAACCTTTCCTGGGGCAGGCTGCCCGCCACCAGGGAAACGCGCAGTCCGGCGAGGTCTGCCCGTGTTTCCCGGGGGGGACTTCCGGCCCGGTAGTAAATGTATACAGGCTGTATTTCAAAGGGGCGGCTGAACAGAAAGCGCGTCTCGCGGCTTTTATCGACCCCAAGGCCCGGCAGCACGTGGGCCTGGCCGCGCTCCACCAGGCGCATGGCCTCCCCTGGGGTCGCAGTGGGAAGAATGCGCACCCGGTACCCGGCCCTGGGGGCCAGCTGGTGCAACAGCTCAACGGCGAAGCCCTCAGGTTCGCCATCGGGGCCAAGACCATAGAGCGGAGGCAGGTTGGCGGGAACCACGGCCAGCAGTTCCAGAGGCTGGGTTGCGGCAGCGGCGGGCGGCTGGGGCTGGCCCGCATCATCCTGAGCCCTGGCGGCCTGGTCCGGCGCGTTCTGGTCCAAAGCATTCTGGACGGCTCTGGCCTGGGCTGGCGGGTTTTGGCCCGTTGCGGATTGTGGACCCAGGCCCGCAAGCGCCGTCAACACAACCGCCGCCAGCAAGACCACGCGCCAGCTCCGGCCCGTGGACCGTGGACGGGGCTGGCCCGCCAGCGAGATTCGGGTGCTTGGCCTCACGGCATCCTCCGCGTGCCTTGGTTCAGCCCAGAGCGCGCTTCACGTAGTCTTCCAGCACGCTGCGCTCAACGGGTTTGGGCATGAACCAGGTGGCCCCGATGCCGAGCAAGCCGGAAATTTCCGTGACGCCGATGAAAGCGCTCATGACCACCACGGGCAGTTCCTTGAAGCGGGAATCGCTGCGCAGGGTGCGGATGAGCGTGGTGCCGTCCATGCCGGGCATCATGATGTCCGTGATGAGCAGATCGAAGTGGTTCTCCGCGCACATGGCCTCCCAGGCGTGGCGACCGTTGGGGCTCACCAGGGCGCAGTGCCCCATGCGCTCCACAATGGTGGCGACGAAGCACTGAGAGATGGGATCGTCTTCCGCGATGAGAATCTTGGACATGCGGGTTCCTCCTGCTTGCAGGCGGGCGTGGCCCTGAAGACGGCCATTTGCGCAGCCTAAGTGGTTAATCAAAAACCGTTCCAAACAAGCCAGGGTCGAGTGCTGCGGGGCTTGTGGCCTTGTGCGCGGCCCGGCGCAGGCCTTGCCCCGGCGTTTATTCCGGTTTTACCGGAAAGGCTGCGCCGCCACGGCGGCGCTTCACCAGCCCGTGCTTGCCCAGAAGTTCGTACAAACGTGCGGTTTTGAGGCCGGAGAGTTCCGCAGCAAGGCAGGCGTCGCCGCCGGTCCTGGCCATGAGGGCGGAGAAGTAGTCGGCCTCCGCCTTCTCCAGAAGCCGCGCCCGGTGTTCCCGCCAGGGGCCGAGGGCCGCCAGATCCGGGGCGCCGTGCGGAGCGGTCTGGTACCCACGCGCAGCCACGCTGCCGCGCATAAGCCGCACCCGCAGCTCCAGGGGCAGGTGCTGGGGCAGCAGCATGCCCTCGCCCAGGGCGGAAACCAGGCTCATGTCCACGGATTGCAGCAGTTCGCGCACATTGCCCGGCCAATGGTGGGAGAGCAGCAGCTCCAGATACTCCGGGCTGGGCTCGGGCGCGGGCTGGCCCGTGCGCGCGGCGTATTGGGCCACGCGCCATTCCAGCAGCGCCTTCACGTCGCCTTCGCGTTCGCGCAGGGGGGGCAGTTCCAGGCAAAAGGCCCCCAGGCGGTACAGCAGGTCCTGCCGGAACTCGCCGCGTTCGGCCATGGCCGAAAGATCGCGGTTGGTGGCCGCCACAAGGCGGAAGTCGCTCTGCCGCACCTGGCCGCCGCCCACGGGCCGGTAGCTGCGCTCTTGCAGCACGCGCAGGAACTTGGCCTGAATAGGCAGGGGCAGCTCGCCCACTTCGTCAAGAAACAGCGTGCCGCCGTCGGCCTGTTCGATGAGCCCGGCCTGTTTTCTGTCCGCCCCGGTGAACGAGCCGCGTTCGTGGCCGAACAGCACGCTCTCGGCCAGGGTTCCGGGCAGGGTGGTGCAGTCCACCACCACGAAGGGACCTTGGGCGCGGTTGCCGGTGGCGTGGATGGCGCGGGCGAAAATTTCCTTGCCGGTGCCTGTTTCGCCGGTGATGAATACGTCCACGCCGCTGGCGGCGGCCATGCCCGCCTGGGCCAGGCACGAGGCCAGACGCGGGCTTTTCCCTACAATCCCAGTTGTTTCCGGCAGTGACGGAATGCGCTGCCTGCGTTTTTCCGTGCGGTAGGACAGGGCGCGCAGCATGGGCAGGGTCATGCGGTCCACGCTGGCGGGCTTTTCGATGTAGTCCCAGGCGCCGCAGCGCAAGGCCAGCTCCGCGCCGTCCGGGTCGCCCTGGCCGGTGACGATGATCACCTCCGGGGGATCCTGCACGGCGCGCAATTCCTCCAGGGCCAGCGTGCCGGAGCCATCGGGCAGGCGCACGTCCAGGTAGACCACGTCCACGCCCTGCCCGGCCAGAATGCGCCGCGCCTGGGCCAGGCTGCCCGCCCCCAGGGCCGTGTGGCCGTGCCGCGAAACCGAAGTGCACAGAAGCTCCCGGAACAATTCGTCATCATCGACAACAAGAATTCTGGCCATGGCTTTCCCCTTGCGGCTTTTCCGGGAAGATCGGAATAGTTCCGGAAAAAACGTACTACGAAGCCGTATTTTTCGCCAGTCCTGGGGGGACAAAAAACCGTTGCTTAAAGCTATGACTCTGAAATGAGGCGTATTTTATTTCATGGCACGGATATTGTTTAAAGCAGAATGTGCGCCGGGCGGCAACGTTCCCGGCGGCCGCGTCGGTTGGACCGACGTGTCTGCCGGGCAGGTGGGGGGCCTGCCCGGCTTTTTTTCGCCCTGCGGCCCAGGCCGCACCGTGCGCCCCGGCCTGCCCTTTCCTGATTTTCTCCCGCCCTTCCTCTTGCTTACCCCGCGCGCAGCGTCTCCAGCAGCAGGGCTTCGGTCGCCGCCACCAGGCGCGACAGGAAAAACTGCGTCTCGGCCCGACTGCGGCAGGCGGCGTTCAAGGCCGCACCTTCGCGCTCCAGGCGCTCCAGCACAGCCGCCAAGCCCGCCGCCAAGCCGTCTGAATCTCCAGACGCCACGGCCAGGCCGCAGTCTCCCAGCAGGAGGGGCGCATCGCCCGCCGCAGTGGTAACGCCGGGCACGCCGCAGGCCAGGGCCTCGGCCAGCACGTTGGGAAAGCCCTCCCGGCGCGAGGACAGACACACGAGGTCCAGCGCGTTGTACACGGCGGGCATGTCCGCCTGCTCCCCGGCCCAGGTGAGCCGCCCGCCCAGGCCCAGGCGAGCCGCCCGCTCCCGCAGGGCCACAGCGTACTCTTCCGCCCCGCCGCCCACGCACACGAAGCGCACGTCCGGCCTGCGCGCGGCCAGCAGGGCCGCAGCCTCCAGAAAGACGGCGTGGTCCTTGAGCGGGTCCAGCCGGGCCACCAGGCCGATGAGCTTATCCCCCGGCGCCACGCCCCAGCGCGCCCGCAGGTCCGCGCCCAGGGCCTTGTCCGGCCGGAAGGACGCGGTATCCACGCCGTTTTGGACCACGCACAGGCGCGCCGGGGCAAAGCCCTGGTCCAGGCAGCGCTGCCGCCCGGCCTCGGAATTGGCGATGACCAACGCCGCCCAGCGGGAAAGCCGGGCCTGGGCGCGCAGCAAGAGCGGTCCGGCAAGGCCCGGCGCGTCCTCGGGGTCCATGGCCGCACGCACGCCGAAGACAAGCTGCGCGCCGGGGCAAAAGGGTTGCAGCAGCGCGCCCAGCACGCAGCAGGAGGGCAGAAAGGCGTAGTGGATTTGCGCGGCTTGCCGCCGCAGCAGGCCCGCCAGGGCCAGGGCCACGCGGGGGCTGTCCAGGCGGGAGCTCTTGCCCAGCTCCACCAGCCGCGCCGGGCCCAGTTCCGCCGCCAGTGCGCCGCCCCGGCCAAGGGTCACGGCCAGCACCTCGTGCCCGGCCTCGGCCAGGCCGCGCGCCAGGGCCGCGAACTGCCGCTCTGCCCCGCCCGCCGCAAGGCTGGGAATGCTCATCAGCAGGCGCACGCCGCACCCTCCCCCTTCTCGTGCAACTCCAGCCAGGCCTGGAACATCAGCACATCCCACAGGCTATGGCTCCAGTTGTCCTCACCGGCCAGAAAAGCCGCCCACATGCGCGCCACAAATCCGGCGTCCAGCCAGCCCTGGCGGCGCAGCAACGCGGGCGAGAGCAGATCCGCCGCCCAGGGGCGCAGGTCCGCCCTTAGCCAGGCCGCCAGCGGCACGCCGAAGCCCATCTTGGGCCGGTCCACCAGGTGGCGCGGCACGTGGCGGTACAACACCTGCCGCAGCAGGTGCTTGCCGGGCCCGCCAGCACAAGCGCCGGGGCCGGCCTTGAAGCGCATGGGCAGACGCGCGGCGAACTCGGCCACGCGGAAGTCCAGCAGGGGCGCTCTGACCTCCAGAGCGACGGCCATGCTGGCCCGGTCCACCTTGGTCAGAATGTCGTCCGGCAGGTAGGCCAGCAGGTCGGCCAGGCTCATCCAGGCGCGGCGGGCCTCGGCCGTATCGCCCAGAGACAGGGGAGCGCGCCGGGCCGGTTCGCGCGCGCCCGGCGCCAAAAGCGCCGGGTTCTTGAGATGGGAGATGAAGTGCCGGTACAGGGGCTCGAAGCCTTCCACGCCCAGCGCGTCCAGCCGCCAGCGCAGCTTGTGCCCGCGCGGGCCCAGGAGCCCCCACAGGGCCTGCGGAGCCGCCCTTGCCGCCAAAAGCGCCGCCCGGCGCAGGGGCCGGGGCAGGGCGGAAAGCAGCCGGTGGGCGCGCAGGGTCCAGGGGTAGCGCTCGTAGCCGCTGAACAGCTCGTCGCCGCCATCGCCGGAAAGGGCCACGGTGACGTGCCCCCGCGTGAGGCGGCACAGCAGGGCCGTGGGCAGTTGCGAGGAATCGGCGAAGGGCTCGTCGTAGATGCGCGGCAACTGCGGCGCTAGCTTTAGCATGTCGCCCGCGGTGACGACGAGCTCCGTGTGCTCGCAGCCCAGGTGCCGGGCCACGGCGCGGGCGTGGGGCGCTTCGTCGTAGGCGGCCTCGGCGAAGCCGATGCAGAAGCTGCGCACGGGCCGGGCGCTGCGGCGCTGCATCAGCGCCGTCACCAGGCTGGAATCCACCCCGCCGGAAAGAAAGACCCCCAGGGGCGCGTCGGAAAGCAGCCGCAGCGAAACCGCGTCGGAAAGCAGCCGCTCCAGTTCGTCCGCCGCCTCCCGCTCCGAGGCGTGGCAGGGCTCGGCAAAGCCTTGCCGCCACAGCGCGTCCAGGTCCCAGAAGCGGCTGCGCGTTTCGCCCTGCGGGCCGAAGGTGACGATCTCCCCCGGCGCGAGCTTGCTGGCCTGAGCGTAGATGCTGTGTGGGGCGGGCAGGTAGTTGTGCCGGAAATAGAGCGCCAGGGCGTCGCGGTTCAGGCCGGTGTCGAAGTCCGGGTGGGCGCGCAGGGCGCCAAGCTCCGAGCCGAAGACCACCCCGCCGGGGATGCGCCCCAGGCAAAGCGGCTTGACGCCCAGGCGGTCGCGCACCAGGGAAAGGCTCTGCTCCCGGCTGTCCCACAGGGCGAAGGCGAACATGCCGTTGAAGCGGCGCACGGCCTGGGCCAGGCCCCACTGCTCAAAGGCCGCCAGCAGCACCTCCGTGTCGGAGCCGCCCCGGAAGCGGTGCCCCAGGGGCTCCAGCTCGGCGCGCAAGCGCTTGAAGTTGTACACCTCGCCGTTGAAGCACAAGACGTAGCGGCCAGAGGCCGAGCGCATGGGCTGCCGCCCCAAGGGCGAAAGGTCGAGCACAGCCAGACGCCGGTGGCCCAGACCCACGCCCGCCCCGGCGTCGGTCCACAGGCCGTGGTCGTCCGGGCCGCGATGCGCCAGCCGGGCGTTCATCTGCGCCAGGGGGGCCAGGGCCTCGGCCCTGCCCGGCGCCCATATGCCGCAAATGCCGCACATCAGCGCGCGCCTTCCGGCGTTGCCGGGCCGTGGTCCTGGTCAACCCCGGCGGGCTTGCGGGCCACGCAAAATACCAGCGGCGAGCTGATGCCGTTGGCCAACTGCGGGCCGGGCCGCGTGCACAGCGCCGCAAGGACGCGCTCCAGCGCCCAGGCGGCCAGGGAGGGCGCAGCCAGGGCCGCGCCGAGGAATCTGCACGCCAGGGGCCGCGCCGCAAAGCGCGCCGGGTTCACCACCCCAAGGTTCAGCAGGCCCAGGTGGCCCCAGGCCAGAGGCGCAAGCCCGGCCTCGTGGTGGGCGCGGGCCAGCGCGGCCGGGCTCAGGGGCGTGTGCAGGGCGTACACGCGCGCGTCCAGCAGGCGCTGCGCCAGGCCCGTAAGCCCGCGCATGTTGGGAACCAGAGTCAGCACCAGCCCGCCGGGCCGCGCCAGCCAGGCCAGCCGCTGCACAACGCCCCGCGTAGGCTGAAAATGCTCCACCAGACCCTGGCTGAACACCACGTCCGCCTGGCCCGCCAGCACCGGGGCCAGCTCCGGCGGCGGGTTGAAGAGATCGGCCTGGAAGACTTCCCCCGCCACCCCGGCCTTGCGCAGCACCGCGCGTGCCAAGCCGCAGCCCTGGGCCGAGTAGTCCAGCCCGCGCACCCGGTAGCCGTGGTGCGTGGCGAACACCGGCAGCCAGGCCGAGGCCCCGCAGCCCGCCTCGATCAGCAGCGGCGGCTCGCCCTGGCCCTGGGCCGGGGCCGAGGGCAGGTGCCGCGCGAAAAACGCGCCCAACAGCAGGTTCATGTGGTTGCGCAGGCTGCGGTCGTTCAGGTTCACCGGCTCCGGGGCCTCGCGCCGCCACACGGCCTCCCAGTGCTCCGGCGAGGCCTTGGCCTGAACGGCCTTGCCCTGCATGCTGTCGTTTCGCGGCCTGCGGCTCATGCGGCCTCCCGGCACTGCCGCCGCACGGCCCACAGCGCGGCCCCGGCGAACAGCGCATGCATCAGCGCCGAGGACGCCGCGATGCCTGGCGCGCCCAGGACGCGGCTGAGGGCGAAGCTTGTCGCCGCGCTGACCAGCAGCAGCCCGGCCTGGAGCAGCAGCAGAAAGCGCAGCCGCGCCAAGGCTTGCAGCATGCGCGTGGCCGCGATGCACAAAAGATAGAACGGCAGCTGGATGAAGTACCACACCTGGGCCGCGCTAACCGCCTGGGCCGCCTGCGCGGTGAAGCGCCCGCGCTGGAACAAAAGCTCCACCAGCACCGGCGAGGCCAGCGCCCCGGCCAGGGCCAAGGGTCCGGCAAGCAGCAGCAGCCAGCGGGCGATGTCGCGGCAGGAGGAGCGCACAGCCTCCGGCTCGGTGTGCACCAGGGTGGTGAAATGCGGCAGCAGCACCGTGGACACGGTGAGGCCCAGCAGCCCGGCCAGACCCAGCGGCAGCTTGACGGCGTAGCTCAGGGTGGCCACCGCGCCCTCGCCCAAAGTGGTGGCGATGGCGTTGTCCACCAGGGGCGTCAGCCCCAGCAGGCTGGCCCCAAGGGCCAGCAGACCCCAGCCGCGCAGCAGTGCGGCCAGGGGGCTGCCCTGGTCCGCTGCGCCCTTGTGGGCGGGGAGTGTTGCAGCAGCGGCAGCGCCAGCCGCGCCGTCTCTGCCTGCTGCGCGCGGCGGGGTCGCGTGGGGTGTGGTGTCCGCAGGCCAAAGTTCGCGGCGTGCGCTGCAATCGTCTTGCGCGCCAGGCCGGGCGCACGCATAGGCCCGGTCAGAAGAATCAGAAAGATCAGGCCCGCCAGAGGCCTCGCGTGCGCCGAGAACGCCCTGTGCGCCCTGCGCGCGTGAAATGCCTCCACCCTCCGGCCCGCCCTCTGGCCCGCGCTCCCCAGCCGCCAGGGCCGAAAATGCCGCGCGCAGGGGCTTTCTGCACAGCCATGCCAGCGCCGCGAACTCCAGCGCCGCGCCCAGGCTTACCCCCGCCGCCAGCGCCAGCACGCCCAGGCTCTGGTGCAGCAGGCCGATGCCCAGCACAGCCGCAACGGCGTTGGCCACCCCGGCCAGGGCCGGACCCCGAAACTCCCCGCCATAGTTCGCCACCGCGCCCAGGGTGTTGCCCAGGCTCGTCAGCACGCACAAGGGCAGCAGCGCCAATTGCAGGGTCTTGATGTCCGCCAGGCGCTCCGGCTGCGCGCCAGGAGCCAAGGCGCGCAGCGCCTCCGCCGGAAAGAGCGCCACGGCCAGCACCGCCACGGCCAGCACCAGCGCCTGGGCCAGCAGGCCCTGGGCCAGCAGTCTGCCCGCCCCCTGCCCTGCCAGGCCTCCCTGGGTCTTTCGGCTTTGGCGGCTTTGGCGGCTTGGGCGGCTTGGGCGGCTTGGGCGGCTTGGGCGGCCTTGGCGATCTTGACGGGCCAGGGCGGGCACCAGCGCCGAGGCGAAGGAGGCCCCCAGTTGATTGGCCAGAAACGACGGCACCAAAAGCGCCAGCACATAGGCATCCAGCAGGCCGCTGACCCCGAACAGCGCGGCCACCAGCACCTCCTTGCCCAGGCCCACGGCGCGCGCAACGCCGCTAAGGCCCAGAACCACCAGCGAGGCCCGCGCCAGGTGCGCGGCGCTCCCGTTGCGCAGCCGCGCCGCAAGCGCTGCGAACAGGCCCGGCCGCCTGTCTGACGGCATCGCGGCGCTCATGAAGCCGTCGCCACGGCGGGGCGCTTGCCCGTTGCCCTGCGCGCCTTGCGTCGCGTGGTTCCGTGTTGGGTGCTCATGCGCTGTGCGTACGGGAATTCCCGCAGGACTTCAACGCTGGCGGGCGGCATGCTGTTTGGCGCACGGGGCGCTCTCCCGCATCCGGCAAAGGGGGAGTGGGCGGGGGTGCGGCGCGGGTTGGCAGTGCCCAGGGGGCGCGGTCGGCTCCGTAACGGGGTTCCAAGGGGCGCATGTCCCTTGGCCGCCGGAGGCAGAGCCGGGCGCGACGCCGGGCGGCGAAAGCCGGTGCCTGTGTCGTGCTCCGCAGGCCGGGGAGCGCCGCCCCCTGCACCCCTGCCAAAGGGAATGATTCCCTTTGGAATCCCCATGGCGGCGGAGGCTTCGGCCTGCAAGGCAGAACCGAAGAACCCGCCGCAGTCTTTGGCGCTGGGCGGGACTGGCAAGGGCTTGGGGAGGCTTCAGATTTTTTTCAGCCATCGCCCCGCAGCGCGGCGATGGGGTCGAGCTGGGCGGCGGCGCGTGCGGGCTTGATGCCAAAGACGAAGCCAATGGCCAGCGCGCTGCCGAGGGAGAGGAAGAAGACCTTCCAGGAGAACAGGATTTGCAGCATGCCCAGGCGGGTAAGCAGCTGGCCGAGGCCGAGCCCGAGGCCAAGGCCCACCAGCCCGCCAATGGCGGTGAGCATGGCCGCCTCAAGCAGGAACTGGGTGAGAATGGCGTTTTGCGTGGCCCCCAGGGCCTTTTTGAGGCCGATTTCGCGGCTGCGCTCGCTGACGCTGATGGAGAAAAGGTTGGCCAGCACAAAGCCGCCCACGGACATGGACGCGGCGGCAGTGACGCCGAGGAAGGCCACCAGCCCGCCCTTGAAGGCGGAAAGGAACTTGAGAATCTCGTCGGCGGTGATGATGGAGAAGTCGTCGTCGTCGCCGGGGGCGAGGTTGTGGTTCATGCGCAGAAAGGCGCGCAGGTTCTCCACGTGGTCGGCCATGCGCTGCGGTTCCAGAAACTTGATGCGCAGGGCGCGGTAATACTTGCGGTCCAGGTTGAAGCGGCTGGTGAGGGTGCTGATGGGAATGACGATGCGGTCGTCCACCTCGCCCCCGCCGCCGGAGGTGCCGCGGTATTTGAGCCGCCCGATGACCTGCACCTGGAATTTGCCCACCTGGAAGGTGCGCCCCACGGGCGACTCATCGCCGAAGAGCTCGCGGGCGGGCTTGTCGGCCAGCAGGGCCACGCGCGCGCCCAGGCGCACGTCCTCGGCGGAGATGTCGCGCCCTTCCACAAGGGGCCAATTCCAGGCCTGGGCGTAGTTTTCCGTGGCGCCAATGACGAGGCTGCCGGGCAGGTTGTTGTCCTGGTAGCGCATGGGCACATCGGATTTGGAGCGCATGGGCACCACCACCGACACGCCCGGCAGGGACTGGCCGATGATGCGGATGTCGTCCTGGGTGAGGGTGTTCATGCGCGCGCCGATTGCGCGTTTCTTGAAGTTGCCGCCAAAGACGAGGGCCGCGTCGGGCCCGAACCATTCCACGAGCTCCACGGCCTTGCGCTCGGCCCCGTCTACGGCGGTAACGATGAGGGTGAGCGAGGCCACGCCGAAGCCTACCCCCAAAATGACGAACAGCGAGCGGGCCTTGTAGGCCCAGACTGCGGCCTGGGCCATTGCGCGCACCCGCGCGAAGGCTCTCAACCAGCCGGGCGTCATGCTCCCTTGCAGGCCGGTGCGGCCTCGTTCATGCAGGCTTCCAGGCAGGCGGCCAGGCGCTTGATGCCCTCGTCTATGGTGTCGGCGTCGGCGTTGGAATAGTTCAAGCGCAGGGTGTTTTCGCCGGTGCCGTCCACAAAGAAGGCCGCGCCGGGCACAAAGGCCACCTTGCAGGCCACGGCGCGCTTCAAGAGCTCCGTGGCGGAGAGGTTCTCCGGCAGGGTGACCCACAGGAACATGCCGCCTTCAGGCTCGGTGACGTGCACGTTCTTGGGGAAGTATTTGGCGATGGCCGCCTGCATGGCCCGGCACTGGTTGCCGTACAACTCGCTGATGCGCGCCACGTGGGCTTCGAAGTCGTTGTCGGCCAGGAACTGGTTCACAATCATCTGGTCGAGCGAGCCGGTGTGCAGGTCTGCCGCCTGTTTGGCGATGACCAGCCGCTCCATGATCTCGCCCTTGGCCACGATCCAGCCCAGGCGGAAGCCGGGCGCGGCCACCTTGGAAAAGGTGCCCAGCAGCATGGAGTGCTGGGGGCGCTGCTTGTACACCGGGGGCAGGGCCTTGCCCTTGAAGCGCAGCTCGCCGTAGGGGTCGTCCTCCAAGAAAAAGATCTTGTGGCGGGAAAGAATCTCGGCCACCTGGGCGCGCTTCTCCTCGGAGTAGGACAGGCCGGAGGGGTTCTGGAAGCTCGTTACGGCGTAGAAGAGCTTGGCTCCCTTCACGGCCTGCTCCAGGGCGGCCAGGTCCGGGCCGTCTTCCTCCAGCGGCACGCTGCGCCACTTGGGCCGGAAGATGGTGAAGGCCTGGATTGCGCCCAGGTAGCCGGGCTTTTCCATCACCACGGTATCGCCCGCGTTGACCATGACCTTGGCCACCAGGTCCAGCGCCTGCTGGGAGCCGGTGGTGATGAGGATGTCCTCCGGGTTTACGTCCATGCCCTTGCGGGTCTGGTAGCGCTTGGCGATCCACTCGCGCAGGGGCTTATAGCCTTCGGTGGTGGAATACTGCAGCGCGCTCGGACCGGACTCGTACAAGACCTTCGCTGCGGCGGCGGCTATTTCCGGCACCGGGAACGAGGCCGGGTTGGGCAGGCCCCCGGCGAAGGAAATGACGCTCGGATCGGCGGTGACTTTCAGTATCTCGCGGATGAAGGAACGCTGGGCCTTGGCCACGCGGTCGGCAAATTGGGGCATGGGGGGAGGACTCCTTATTATGTGTGTTGGGGAAGACTGTAGGCCTGGGCAGGCCGAATTTCAAGCCTCCCCGCCTTGACAAGCGCCTGCCAAGCAGAGATTCATGCAACATTCATCACATCCGCCGGGAGGCTCCGCAATGACCGACGCAGACAAGGTATACCGCGACATAGAGGCCATTCGGGCCAAGGCCCCGGTAATTTTGTCCATAACCAACTATGTGGTGACGAACACCACGGCCAACGCGCTCTTGGCCCTGGGGGCCTCGCCCATCATGAGCCACGCGGTGGAGGAGATGGCCGAGCTGGTGGCCATTTCCGGCGGCGTGGTCATCAACCTGGGCACGGTGGCCCCGGAATATCTGGCCGCCATGGAGCCCGCCTGGGCGGCGGCCAACGAGGCGCGCGTGCCCGTGGTGCTCGACCCCGTGGGCGCGGGGGCCTCCATGCTGCGCACCGTGACGCCCCTGGCCCTGCTTGATTCCCACCGGCCCTTCATCATCCGGGGCAATGCCTCTGAAATTCTCACCCTGGCGGGAGACAGCGCCTCGGCCGCGCGCGGGGTGGATTCCACCGCCAGCAGCGACGCGGCTTCGTCCGCCGCCCGCGCCCTGGCCATGAAGCACGCCTGCGCGGTGGTGGTCAGCGGCGAGGCCGACATCGTCACCGAGGGCGGCGCGCGGGTGCGCGTGCTGGGCGGCAGCCCGCTTATGCCGCGCGTTACCGGCCTGGGCTGCACGGCCACGGCGCTGTGCGCCGCCTTTGCCGCGGTGAACGCCAATCCGCTGGAAGCCGCGCTGCACGCCTGCATCATCATGAAGGTGGCCGGGGAAATTGCCGAGGCCAAGGCCAGCGGGCCGGGCACCCTGCAACTGTACCTGTACGACGCGCTGTACAACATGAGCGCCCAGGACGTGAGCGACCACATCAAGGTGGTGCGTTAGCCGTGGCGGGCCGGCCTGCTTTCGATCCCGCCCTGTACCTGGTGACCGACCGGACCTTGTGCCTGGGCAGGCCACTGCCGGAGCTGGTGGCCGCCGCCGTGGCCGGGGGGGTGAGCCTGGTGCAGCTGCGCGAGAAAACCGCCTCCACGCGCGAGTTTGTGGAGCTGGGCCGGGCCCTCTTGGCCCTGCTGAAGCCGCTTGGCGTGCCGCTGATCATCAACGACCGCCTGGATGTGGCCCTGGCCATTGGCGCACAGGGCGCGCACCTGGGGCAAAACGACATGCCCGTGGTCGAGGCGCGGGCCATGCTGGGACCGGGAGCCATCCTTGGGTTGTCGCTTGAGACCATGGACCAGCTGCACGAGGCCGAAGCCCTGCCCAAAGGCGCGGTGGACTATTACGGCCTTTCGCCCATTTTCCAAACGCCCACCAAAACCGACGCCGGGCCGGGCTGGGGCCTTGCCGGGCTGGGCCAGGCGCGCGCCGAGGTGGACGCGGGCACAAAGCGCCAGCTCGTGGCCATCGGCGGCATTGGGCCGGGCAACGCGGCAAGCGTGCTGCGCTGCGGGGCCCACGGTCTGGCCGTGGTCTCGGCCATCTGTTCCGCGCCGGACCCGGAGGCCGCCAGCCGCGCCCTGCGCGAATTTGTGGGCCGGGAGCGCGGCTAGGAGTCGTGCCCTGGCGGAACGAGTTCGCTTAAGGCGCAGGGCACAGAGCGGCATCATGCCCTGGCGGCAATGACTCCGGCACCGGGCTGGCGGCAGTCCATGCCTCGGCTTTATGAACACGACCTCAGGCGCGGGGGTCGCCCGGCAGCCGCACGGCGGTGGCCTGCACCCCGCCCGGCAGTCTCGCAAGCGCACAGGAGGCAGACATGAACCATTCCGGCAGCGAGGGGTATGTCATCCGCCGCATGGCGCGGGCAGAGCTGGACGCCGCGCTCAAAAGCGCCGCGGCAGAAGGCTGGAACCCCGGTCTGAGCGACGCCGAGGCCTTCTGGGCGGCGGACGGGGACGGCTTTTTCGTCGGCGAGCTGGACGGCCGCGTGGCCGCGAGCATTTCCGCCGTGCGCTACGCGGCAAAGGGCCTATCGGGGCAGGCGGGCCAGGCGAGCGCGGCCTTCGGCTTCATCGGCCTGTACATTGTGCGCCAGGGGCTGCGCGGGCGGGGCCTGGGCAAACGCCTGTGGGACGCGGCCCAGGCCAGCCTGGACGAGGTGCCGACCATCGGCCTGGATGCCGTGCTGGCCCAGGTGGACACCTACCGCAAGGCCGGTTTCGCCTTGGCGCGCATCAGCCGCCGCTACGAAGGCACTGCGGGCGGCGAGGCGCCCCCTGACCTGCACCCCCTGGCGCATACGCCCCTGGCGGAGGTGCTGGCCTACGACGCGTGCTGCTTTCCCGCCCGGCGCGAGGCTTTTTTGCGCACCTGGCTGGGCCTGCCGGGGCATGTGGCCCTGGGGCGCAGCAAGGGCGGACGGCTGGCCGGGTTCGGCGTGCTGCGGCCCTGCGGCGTGGGGTCAAAAATCGGGCCGCTCTTTGCAGACGACGCCGAGACCGCCCAGAGCCTGTTGCGCGGCCTGTGCGCCAGCGCGGAGCCGGGGCCGGTATATTTCGACACCCCGGAGAGCAATCCGGCGGCGGTGCGCCTGGCCGAGGCCCACGGCATGCGCGTGGTCTTCCAAACCGGGCGCATGTATCGCGGCCCGGCCCCGGAGTACGACCTGGACCGCGAATTCGGCGTCACCAGCTTCGAGCTGGGATAGGGCAAGGGCCGAAGGCCCAGGGGACGAGCCAAGGCGGCGGGCCACACACAGGTGCTGCGGTCCGCCGCGTGATTTTGCCTACCTGGGACTTTTGCCGTCCGGGTTACTGGATCAGGTTGAGCGGGCCGAGCATTAGTGTCGTCGGCGCCCTGATACCGCTGATTTTCTCCATTCCAGCGGTGCTGGCCGGCGCGTCTCCGCAGAAGTAGAGGTCCGACCAGGACAGCCCCTCTGGCGCGGCGACGGAGACCAGGTACGGCGTCAGCCGCGTCTTGTCGTCCCACATCTTGGCTTTGATGGCCGCCAGCGATTGCATGATGACCTGCACGGAGTTTTGGCTGATGTCCGCTGTGAACGGCATGAGGTCCGAGATGGACTGGGAATCGACGCCGATGGACTGGACATAGAGCTGCCCTTGAATCTTTTCGGCCTTTGCCGCAGCGGCGAGGTCCCCTATCGAATTGATCCCGAACCCTGCTTCCCTGGTTGTGATGCGCGCCTTGACACGGACCCCGATTCCGACCGTGGCCGTGGTTATCGGCTTTCTGTCCTTGTTGCACACCTGTTCCACATCTCCCTTGATGAAGTCGAACACCAGCAGATATGTGGAATTTTTGGCGCTGAACGTAATTGGCGCGATGGACAGAGAACCGCCCGAACTTTCAGAGAAAACGCTGATGTGGTCAAGGTTCAGGGGAAGCAGGTCGCGCTTCTTTTGTTCTGGCTTCAGCGAGGCCCAATACAGGGTTACGAACTTGTTTGTCGCCTCGTCGTAAACGCTCACATAGGGCCATTTCAAGGGCTCCACGGGGGTCTGCTCCAGAAACAGGCTCCCGCGTTTCTCCGTGTTTTTCCCCTGCTCCCCGGCCTCGGGCCGGGACAGCAGCCCGTTGCAGCCACACAGCAGCGCTCCCGCAAACACCAGCCCCAACAGGGGCATGAACAACTTCCACCGTCGCATGGTCCCCCCCTTGAACCGGTCCACGCGGAAGGACGATCCTTTGCATGCCCGGTACCCCATTCCGCGTATCCCACCGTGTATAACAAGAGTCAATAGCCCATAGGCGGGAACGCAAAAAAGCCGCCTCCCCGTGCAGGAAGGCGGCCTTGAGGCCGTGCGGCGCGATGTGTCTTAGCCCGACCACTCCCGATCAGGCTGCGGGCGCAGTCAAAACCCGTGGCGCAGGTACTGTCTGTCCGCGCGGTTGATGAGCTGGCTGTAGCGGTAGCCGCCCCTGGACTGGGCTTCGTCGTAAATTTCCAGGCCGCGCTGGCGGCAGGCCGGGCAGGCGCCCAGCGGAATTTCCACGCCCAGGCAGTCCGGGTTCTTGGTGGACCGGCTGAGGACCTTGAGCAGCCCCCGGCAGGAGCCGCACAAAAGCAGCGATTCGGTCTGCGCCTCGGTGATGGAGTCCGTGTCGTAGTAGATGTTCTTGTGGCGCACGAACCATTCGCCGTCGTCTTGCTTGCTGATGCTGCCGCCTGCGGAGTGCTCCGGGCCGGGCGGATTGAAATACAATTCCGGCAGGGTATCGCACAGCTTGGCCAGGTACTCGGCTATCTGCGGGCGCTGGGCGTGGCGCACGGCGTCGAAGCCCGGCTCGCGCACGCCGGAGTAGTCCAGCCCGGCCATGGACAGGCAGATGCCCAGGTTCACGTAGGGCAGCGCGCCCTGGATGGAATAGCCGCCCTCCAGCACGGCGAGGTCGGCCTGGAGCAGCTCGGTCAGCCGCGCATAGCCCTGGGCCGTCAGGTTCATGTTGGTGATGGGATCGGTGAAGTGGTTGTCCTGCCCGGCGGAATTGATGACCACCTCGGGCTTGAAATCTTGCAGAATGGGCATGACGACGCGCTCCATGGCCATCATGTAGCCTTCATCGGAGGTGCCCGGCGGCAGGGGAATGTTGATGGTGCGGCCCATGGCTCCCGGCCCGCCGCAATCCTGCGGGAAACCTGTGCCGGGGTAGAGCGTGCGGCCGTCCTGGTGCAGGGAGATGAACAGCACGTCCGGGTCGTTCCAGTAGATATCCTGGGTGCNNTGCCGTCGCCGTGGTGGCAGTCGGTGTCCACCACCGCTATGCGCCGCTTGCCGTGGTTCTCGCGCAGGTGCTCGATCATCACGGCCTCGATGTTGATGTTGCAGAACCCGCGCGAGCCGTGGACGACCTTCATGGCGTGGTGGCCCGGCGGGCGCACCAGGGCGAAGGCCTTTTGCGCCCGGCCCTGCATAACCAGATCGGCCGCGGTGATGCAGCCGCCCGCCGCCACCAGGTGCGAGCGCGTGGCCACGGCCTCCAGCTCCGGGAAGCAGAAGTGCGTGCGCTCCACGTCCTCGCGCGTGGCCACGCCGGGCTTGTACTCGTCCACGCCCTCAATGTCGAAGAGCCCTTCCTCTTTCAACTGGTCCTGCGTGTACAGCAGGCGCTCCTCACGCTCCGGGTGGGTGGGCGAAATGCTCCAGTCGAACGCGGGGAACAAAATAACGCCCAGGCTGTGCTTGGCCTCGTGCATGGCCTACCTCCCGGCCTTTTGGTCGGCTTGTTCGGCGAAGGCGAAGGCCACGCCGGGCTTTATCTGGCATTTCACGCGGATGTTGCGGCCCGTGGTGGTGCCGTCGCTCACCATGTTGAAGCTTGAGGCGTGGTTCACCTGCGCGTTGTCGCGGTCGGCAAACACGCCCATTTCCGAAAGATGCGCCAGCAGGTGGTTGAGCGCGTCGCGGCTGGCCTCCTTGAGGCTGTAGTTGCGCGGCACGTTCTCCCTGTGGCCCAGGGCGGGAATGAACATCACGCCCTTTTCCGTGTCGGCAAAAAGCTCCAGGCTGGCCGTGTTGCGCGTTAGCGCCGCGCCAATGGCGTTGGCCACGCGGGCGTGGGCGGGCACCACGGTGAACAGCTCGAAGCGCTGGCGCACGGCCTCCTTCATGGCCTCGGCCGGGCCGCCCATGATGTACACCCGCCGGGGCGCAACGCGGCGGCCCTCCAAAAGCTCGTGGATGGTGTACACCGGCTTGTCGTTGATCTCGTCCAAAAGCTCGCGCGTGGCCTTGTGGATGGCCTGGGCCGCGGCCTCCACGGCGCTTGCGGCCAGCACCTCCGGGCTGATGGAATGGCAGCGCGCAAAGGCCGCCACCGCCTGGCGCGAGGCCTCCACGTTGCCATGCGCGCACGCGCCGGTGCAGTTCAGGGCGTCGATGAGCGTGGGCCGGGCGTTTTCCTGGCAGGCGCAGCCCAGCTCCACACAGTCCGCCTGGGAGGGGCCCAGCCGGTTGGGGCCCACGCGCACCACCTCGCCCAGCACGCTGATGGCCGAGTCGCCCCCGATGCCGATGGAGCGCACCTTGAGCGCGCGCACCAGCGTGGGGTGGCTGCCGATGTGGATGCCGTCGTGCTCCACCAGGGGCTGGCCGTCCACGAACACCGCAATGTCGGTGGTGGTGCCGCCAATGTCCAGAATCACGGAATCGTGGGTGATGTCGCACAGGGCGATGATGCCCATGACGCTGGCCGCCGGGCCGGAGAAAATGCTTTGCACCGGCATTTTGCGCGCCTGGGCAAGGGGAAAGGTGCCGCCGTCGGCCTTCAGGGTGTTCACCCGCACATGGCCCAGGCCAAGGCGCTCCAGGCTTTTTTCCACGGCATCGGCAAAGGCGCCGAACACGCGCCACACCGCGCAGTTGAAGTACGCCGTGGCCAGACGGCGCGGAAAGTTGAGCCGCCCGCCCAGCTCGTGCCCCATGGTCACGGCGTCTGCCCCGCCCGCGCCCAGGGGGCCTATCATCTGGCGGATGGTGTTCTCGTGCAGGGGGTTGCGCGTGCTGAACTTGCCCACGCAGCCGAACACCTTCACCCCCGCCGCCCGGCAGGAGGCGATGGCCTGCCGCACCTCGGCCTCGTCCAGGCGCTCAATCTCGCTGCCGCGATGGTCGATGGAGCCCTTGAGCGCGTGATAGTCGCGGCAGAGCATGAAGTCGCCCGCGTGGATGCCCGGACCGGAAACCACCAGCATGCCCACGTCTTCCGTAAGGCCCTGCACAATGGCGTTGGTCGAAAGCGTGGTGGAAAGATTGAGCTGGCGCACGTCCGCCGGGCGTACGGTCTGCAGTATGCCCGCAAGGGCCGCGTTCACCGAGGCCAGCAGGTCCGCGTGGTCGGTCTTGACCTTCACCTGGGCGGCAATGCCCGTTTCGTCGAGCGCCACGGCGTCTGTGTGCGTGCCGCCAACATCGATGCCGAGATACATGGGCAGGCCCCCTTGGCTGTTTGTAAGGCTTCGGCAATGCTTTTGAATGCATAGACCAGGCCCGCCGCAGCGTAAAGAGCCCCTGCGCCGTCCTTCGGCGGGCGGTCGGCCTGGGTCGGTGGGTGGCGAAAAGAGCACACGCCGCTGCGCGCTGGAGGGGGGCGCTTTCTTCCTTGGAAGCGCCGCCAGCGGGCATGGAATCTGCCGCTGTCCCCTGCGTCGGGGCAACAGCTTGGCTGCCGCAGCAGGGCCCAAGGCGCGCGCATGGAACACGCCGGGCCTGCCGCCTGCGCCTTTTGCGCCGTGCCCGCAGCGCCGCAATCGGGACGAATTCCCGGCGCACATGGCCCGCTTCGGGAGCGCCTCCCGCCACTTTTGGCTCCCCCGGCTTGACTTAAGTCAAGCCCTTGGGCAGAGAATGTGATAAGACTCTATATGTCTCACGCGTGCGGGGCACAGGCCCAGGGTGCGCAAGAGCGGTTGCCCGGCAAGGGGTTGGCGGGCGTCACGTCTCACACGAAGGCGGTGGGTGGATGAGTGAAGGAAAACCTGGAAGACTGAAGTATGTGCTGCTTGGCGGGGCCGTGGCCCTGGCGGCGGCGCTCTTCTTGACCATAGGGCCGCCCCAGCTCTTGGCCAAGTCCGAGACGCCGGAATTCTGCGCCTCGTGCCATATTCACGAGGCCCACTACGAGGCCTGGTTCCACCAGGGCGCGCACCGGCGCAAGGCCTGCGTGGACTGCCACCTGCCCAACGACAACGCGGCGGTGCACTACACCTGGAAGTCCATAGACGGCATGAAGGACCTGTTCCTGTTCCATTCGGGCCAGGTGCCCGACGACATCCGCATCACCGAGCACGGGCGCAAGGTGGTGCAGGCCAACTGCGTGCGCTGCCACGAGTCCACGGTGGAGATGATCGACCAGGAGCGCAGCTGCACGGACTGCCACAGGCGCATTATGCACAAGCGCAGCGGGGCCATTGAGACGCAGTCGTAAACCGTCTGGCGGCCATGGGCGCAGGCACTGCGCGGGCCACCAGCCGGTAACGCTTGAACAACACACTTTTCTCCGTTGCAGGGGAACAACGTTCGGTGCGGCACTTTCATGTGCGGCACTGTCATGTACGGCACTGTCATGTACGGGAGGAGGAGCGAGTAATGGCGGAACGCAAAAGAAGAACCCTGTTCATCGTCGGAGTGGCGCTGGCCCTGGCGTATCTCATCATCCCCTACGGCTGCGCGCCCGGCAAGCCGGAAATGGTGAAAACCGTGACCATTCCCGAGGGCGAGATAGACCCCGAGCTGTGGGGCAAGGCCTACCCCGAGGAATTTGAGACCTGGAAAAAGACCAACGAGCCCGAGCCCGCCGGCAAAAGCAAGTACAAGAAGGGCTTCGACGCCGACCACATCACCTACGACAAGTTGGCCGAGTACCCGTACATGGCCGTTTTGTTCAACGGCTGGGGCTTTGGCGTGGAATACAACGAGCCCAAGGGCCACGCCCGCATGGTGCGCGACCAGCTGGACGTCGACGCCAGCCGCCTGAAGAGCGGCGGGGTGTGCCTTTCGTGCAAAACCCCTTACGCGCCGCAGTTGCAAAAGCAAATGGGCGAGGACTACTACTCCAAGCCCTACAAGGAAGTTCTGGCCATGATTCCGGAGAAGAACCGGGAGCTTGGCGTGGCCTGCATCGACTGCCACGATAACAAGGACATGGGCCTGAAGCTTTCGCGGGGGTTCACCCTGGGCGCGGCGCTTACGGCCCTGAACGTGGAAGAAAAGAACCTGACCCGACAGGAGAAGCGCTCCGCCGTGTGCGGCCAGTGCCACGTTACCTACAACATCCCCAAGAACAAGGACATGAAGTCCGTGGGCCTCTTCTTCCCCTGGGCGGGCAGCAAGTGGGGCAACATCACAATCGAGAACATCATCAAGGTCATCCGCTCTGACGACGCCAACCGCGAGTGGAAGCAGAGCGTCACCGGCTTCAAGCTGGGCTTCATCCGCCACCCGGAGTTCGAGCTGTTCAGCAACAAGAGCACCCACTGGAAGGCCGGGGCCGCCTGCGCAGACTGCCACATGCCCTACACTAAGGTGGGCGTGAAGAAGATCAGCGATCACCGCGTTATGAGCCCGCTCAAGAACGACATGAAGGCCTGCATGCAGTGCCACACCGAGACCGCGGCCTGGCTTAAGGAGCAGGTGACGACCATTCAGGACCGCACCGTGAGCCTGCAGATTCGCGCCGGGAACGCCACCGCCGGGCTGGCCAAGCTGTTTGAGACCACGCACAAGGCCCAGGCCGAGGGCAAGGTCATCGACACGGCGCTGTACGACAAGGCGCGCGACTACTACGAGGAGGCGTTCTACCGCTCGCTGTTCATCGGCGCGGAGAACTCCGTGGGCTTCCACAACCCCACTGAGGCCATGCGCGTGCTGGGCGATTCCATCGCTTTTGCCAGCAAGGCCGAGGGCTTCCTGCGGCAGGCGCTGGCCAAGGCCGGGGTCGAGGTGCCGCTCAAGATCGATCTGGAGCTCTCGAAGTACCTGGAAGATCGCGGCGAGCGCAAGATCAAGTGGGACAAGTCGCAAGAGTTCAAGGACCCCAGCGGCGTGCAGGACATGTTCTAGCCCCGCCACGTCACAGTTGAGGCAACACGAAGGCCCGTCGCGCAAGCGGCGGGCCTTTATTGGTTCCTGTGCTGGAATACGTGGGCATGATGAACTATCGGTGGTTGAAACTAATCCGTTTGACAGATATCATCGTCACAATAGCCTCCCATCCCTGCACGCAAGGAGCCTCTGATGCTGCGCCGCGCCATCCTTTTCACCCTATTTGGGGTTCTCTTCGTCACTTCCGGCTTTGCCCAGCCCGCCAGTCTTAACAACACGTTGCCCATGTACGGCGGCGTTCCCAAAAGCGAATGTGAGCTGGAGGCGGACAGGAAGTTCATCGAGGATGTGACCAGGAAAGAGGGCTCGCGGGAAAAGGCCGCTGAGAAGGCTGTCCAGCTCGGTTGGCAGTATTTTTATCGGGGTGATAGGGACACGGCCATGAAGCGCTTCAACCAGGCCTGGTTGCTAATGCCTGAAAATCCCGGCGCGTTTTGGGGCTTTGGTGCGGTGATGGGGAGCCAGAGCAAGTTTGATGAGAGCCTCAAATTCTTTGAGCGTTCACGAGTTCTTGCGCCCAAGAATCCGAGGATGCTGGTGGACTTCGCCCTAACTCTTTCTGGGAAGGCGAGCTTAGGCACACGGGATAGAGCCGAACGCGAAGCGTTGTTTGCCAGGGCGCACGGACTGCTGAACGAGGCTGAACAGATGGAACAGAAGTACCCGCTTCTGTATGCCAACCGGGCGATCCTATACTTTATCCAGGGAGACTACGTTGCGGCTTGGCGAAATGTGGACCGGGCACAGGCATTGGAGCCAAGGTCCGTGTCGGATGTCTTTCTGAAGGATCTTGCGAGCAGGATGCCACGGCCCACGAGGTAAGAACGCCCCCCGCAGTTCGCAAACCCCAGCTGACGGCGACGCGGCACCCGGCGTAACAAGGCCAAGCTGCTGGTCAGCCTTGATGAGGCCCGGAGTTCGTGTCAGGCCTCCTCGCGGGCCTCATTATAAGCCCCCTACCCCTCCCCCCATAGCGCCGCCAGATTCTCCCGTTCCTCCAGCAGGATGTCCAGGTAGTCCAGCTCCATGTCGAGCATGTCGGCGTCCTTTTTGCGCAGCCACTCCGACAGCCAGCCCAGCCGCGTGGTGATGACGAACAGCGGTAGTAGCCCCAGCTCCGGCCCTGGCAGGCCGCCCTCGCGCAAGGTCCGCACCAGCCCCATCACAAAGCCCCGCGCCAGCCCGGACGGATGTTCGAACCCCGCGCAGCCCACGCAATTGGCCGCATCGTACAGCCTGGGCCGCGCGCCCGCGAACTCCCAATCGATGAGCCCGCGCAGGGGCCGGGCCGGGTCGTCCGCCCAAATGACGTTCAGCGGGTGCAAATCGCCGTGGGCCAGCACGCTGGGCACGGCCTGCTGCACGTTGGCCAGCTCGGCCAGGGCCTCTTGGACCGGGGCCAGGCGCGGCAGCAGCTCCGGCGCGCAGCGCCCCACGGCGGCAAAGAGGCAGTCGCGGAAGTCCGCCAGAGAGGGCTGCGGCGGCTGCGGCACGTGCGGCAGGGTTTCCCCGGCGCGTTGCAGGGCGAGCATGGCCCGCGCCACGGCCTCGCCGCGCCAGTCGTGGTCCAGGTAGTCCGGCCGGGGCAGCGGGGCTCCGGCCACAAAGGGCGAGATTTGCCAATGCCCGGCGCACGGCCCGGCAAAGGGCTCGCCGCCCGCAGACCCTGCGCCGTGCCAGGGCAGCACAAAGCGCGGCCCGGCGTCGGCCTGCGCAAAGTCGGTAACGGGCCGATAGGCCGGGATGAGCTCCGCGAGTTCGGCATGCCGCGCCAGCGCGGCCAGCAGCGCGCCCAGTTCCTCGCGCCTGCGCGCCTGCGCGGCGGGAATGCGTTCCAGCATCCACACGCGGCCCGCCTCGTCCTCCACGGCAAAGCGCTCAATACAGCGCTCCGGGCTGCCGGGCAGCGGGTGTTCCGGGGCCAGGCGCGAGGGCGCCAAGCCAAAGTGCGGCAAAAGACCGAGTCCGGGGTGCGAGTGGGGCATGGGGGAGCCTCCGCGCGGGGGCCCGGCGCGGGGCTCATGAAGACGCCGCGCCGGGGTTTGATGTCGTCTGTCGTCGTTTAGGCCGTGGCCGCAAGCTCCGCGCGGGCCAGGCGCGCCGCCTCGACCATGTTCGTCAGGCTGGCCAGGGTTTCGGGCCAGGCGCGGGTCTTCAGGCCGCAGTCCGGGTTCACCCACAGGCGCTGCACGGGAATAACCTCGGCCGCGCGGCGCAGCAGGCCGACCATTTCCGCCGTGGCGGGCACGCGCGGGCTATGGATGTCGTACACGCCGGGGCCTATCTCGTTGGGATAGCGGAAGCGCCGGAAGGCCTCCAAGAGCTCCATGCGGCTGCGGCTGGCCTNNGTAGCACATGTGGGTGTGGATCTGCGTTTGCGGGGCGGCGCAGCCCACGGCCAGGCGGAAGGCGTCCACGGCCTGGCGCAGGTGCTCGTCCCAGGCTCCGCGCCGCAGGGGCAGGCCCTCGCGCAGGGCGGGCTCGTCAATCTGGATCACCTGGATGCCTGCGGCCTCAAGGTCGGCCACCTCGTCGCGCAGGGCCAGGGCTATCTGTTTGCAGGTCTCGGCGCGGGGCTGGTCGTCGCGCACGAAGCTCCAGCCCAGAATGGTCACCGGGCCGGTGAGCATGCCCTTCATGGGCTTTTGCGTCAGCGACTGCGCATAGCGCGACCACTCCACGGTCATGGCCTGCGGGCGGCTCACGTCGCCGTAGATGACGGGCGGCTTGACGCAGCGCGAGCCGTAGCTTTGCACCCAGCCGTTTTTGGTGAAGCAGAACCCGGCCAGCCGCTCGCCGAAGTATTCCACCATGTCGTTGCGCTCCGGCTCGCCGTGCACCAGCACGTCCAGGCCCAGGCGCTCCTGGATGCCCACGGCGTCGCGGATGGTCTCGCGCAGGAAGGCGTCGTACTCGGCCTGGGTCATTTCGCCCTTTTTCATGCGGGCGCGGGCCGCGCGCACCTCTTTGGTCTGCGGGAACGAACCGATGGTGGTGGTGGGCAGAAGCGGCAGCTTGAGCGCCCCGCGTTGCAGGGCCGCGCGCTCCGGGTAGGGCAGCGGGCGGCAAAGCATGGCGGAGGTGACGGCCTGCATGCGCTGGCGCACGGCCTGGTTGTTCAGCAGGGGGCTTGCGCTGCGGGCCTTGTGCAGGGCCGCGTTCTCGGCCAGCCAGTCCGCGCAGGAAAGGCCCCGGCTGCGGTCCAGACCGCCCGCGCAATCGGCCAGCCTGCGCACTTCATCACACTTTTGCAGCGCAAAGGACATCCAGCCGCGCACCTCCGGGGCGAGGTCGGTCTCGCCCTCCAGGTCCACCGGGCTGTGCAGCAGCGAGCACGAGGGCGCGGCCATGACGCGCTCCGGCCCCAGGGCCTGCACCGCGCGCTCCAGCAGGGAAAGCGCCTGCCCCGCGTTCACTTTCCAGATGTTGCGTCCGTCCACCACGCCCAGAGACAGGGCCGTGCGCGGCGCAAGGTGGGCGAAGGTCCCGTCCAGCTGCTCCGGCGCGCGCACAAGGTCCAGGTGCAACGCGCCCAGCTCCAGGCCGGAGTATACGTCCGCGTTTTGCGCCACGGAGCCGAAGTAAGTGGCCAGCAGCACCTTGGCCGGTTTGGCGGCCTGAATGACCTTGGCGAGGGCCGCGCGGAAGGGGCGCGGCAGGGCCTGGGGCAGGTCCAGCGCCAGCACGGGCTCGTCCAGTTGCAGCCAGTCGGCCTGCTGGGCCAGCTGTCCCACCAGGTGGGCGTAGGCCTCGGTGAGGGCGGGCAGCAGCTCGAAGCGGTCGAAACCGGCCTCGACGGACTTGGAGAGGTACAGGAAGGTGCAGGGGCCGGGCAGCACCACCTTGGTGCGGAAGCCTGCGGCCTGGGCCTCGGCCAGCTGGTCCAGCAAATCGCCCGCGTTGGGGGCGAAGACCTGCCCGCGCGAGAGTTCCGGCACCAGGTAATGGTAATTGGTGTCGAACCACTTGGTCATTTCCATGGCCGCGCGGTCCGTGTCTGATCCGCCGCCACGGGCCATCTGGAAGTACAGGTCCAGATCCGGGCGGACGCCGGGCGCGGGCGCGCCAAAACGCGCCGGGGTTATGCCCAGGCGCACGGCCATGTCCAGCATGTGGTCGTACAGGGAAAAGTCGCCCACGGGCACAATGTCTATGCCCGCCTGGACCTGCGCCGCCCAGTGCCGCAGGCGCAAGGCGCGGGCGGTTTCCAGCAGGGCGTTGCGCTCTGCCGCGCCGCCGGGCGGTACCGCCCAGAACGCCTCCAGGGCGAATTTAAGTTCGCGGGCCTTGCCCATGCGGGGAAAGCCCAAAGTGTGCGTCAGCATGAAGCTACCTCCGGTCGTCTTGGTTTGGCCAGGACCACGGAACAATGACGCAGGGCAGGGGGGCGGAAAACCGGCTGGCGGCATCCAGCACGGGGGCGCCCGGGGAGGCGCTCCTTGAATTTCCCGGCCCTGATCGCGGGGCCTGCGGCATCTACCTGCTTCGAGTCGTCTTCTGGCTTCCGGGCGGGGGCACATTCCCCGGCCATGGGGCCGCGATCTTCCCGAACCGCAAGGGTTCAGTGGGCGCGACCGGCGCGTTTCCCGGTTACAGCAGCGCGTCTGCGACNNGACGGATTTGCACCGTCTTCCGTTTCTCGAAGGGAATCTGGCGAGTTTCGAGCTTTCTGTGGCTAGCCCCAGGGCGGGGCAAATGTCAAGGCGGGCATGAGCGGCCCGGCTTCGTCCGGGCGAGCCAGGGGGGCGCGGGGGTCAAAGGGGGCGGGTTTCGTCCGGCTCCACATGGATGGTGACACGCACCAGCTGGGGCAGGCGCGTGCGCAGGGCGGCCTCCAGGGCGCTTGTGCGTTCGTGCGCCAGGGTGATGGGCGTGTCCGGGTGCATGCGGCAGTGGAACGAGGCCGAGAGGCGTTCGCCGGAGCGCAGGATGGTCAGGCCGTGCATGTCGCACACGCCGGGTTCTTCCTCCACCACCTGGGCGATGGCCTGGCGCAGGGTCTCGGCGCTGTCCGGGTCGTCCTCGGCGGGCTCCGGGTGCGCGCCCAGGGGCTCGATGTGCGTCACCACGCGGCCGCGCGGGCCCATTTCGCCCTGCAGGGCGGCCTCCAGGGCGCTGATGCGCCGGTGAGCCTCGGCCAGGGAGAGCGACTCCGGCACCTCGGCGTGCAGGTTCAGGTGCAGCGCGCCATCGATTTTGCGCAGGTCCATGTCGTGCACGCCCACGTCGAAGGAATCGGCCATGGCCCGCGCCCGGTCCAGAAAGCCCGCCGGGCCGTCCTCCTGCGGGCGCAGTTCGGCCAGCACATCCGCCCCGGGCAGCACGCCCTGGGCGGCGGCCCTGGCCTGGCGCACCACCTCGTGGGCTTCCTCCAGCCCCAGGCCCGCGCGCACGCCCAGCAGCATGTCCACAAAGCTGGCCGGGCCGCTTTGGCGCACGCGCACCCGCCGCACGGAAAGCACGCCCGGCACGGCGGCCACGGCCAGTTCTATGCCGTCCTGGGCCTCGGCCACGCCGGAATCAAGCAGCACGTCTATGGCTTGGCGCCCTAGGCGAAAAGACACCCAAAGCACGATGCCGGAAACGGCCAGGGCGGCCAGGGCGTCGGCCCTGTGCAGCCAGGGGACCAGGGGCGAGGCCGGGTCCAGGCCCTCGGCCAGGGCCAGTGCGCCCAGGCCCGCCAGCACCACCAGCGAGGACCAGATGTCGGTGGAAAAGTGCAGGGCGTCGGCCTCCAGGGCCTGGCTGTTGTGCTTCTTGGCGGCGGCCAGCAACATGCGCGAGCGGGTGAAGTCCACGGCGATGGACACCAGCATGACGCCCACGGCCCACAGAGTGGCCTCCACGGGCTTGGGGTGCAGCAGGCGGTCCACGGCCTCGGTCACTATCCAGGCGCAGGTGCCCAGCAGCAGCAGGGTTTCCGCCAGGGCGGAGAGGTTCTCCACCTTGCCGTGGCCAAAGGGATGCTTGCGGTCTGGCGGCAGGCAGGAAAGGCGCACGGCGAAGAGGGTAACGCCCGCCGCCACCAGGTCCAGGGCGCTGTGGGCGGCCTCGGACAGGATGCCCAGGCTGCCGGAGGACACGCCCACCACCAGCTTCATGGTGGTAAGGGCCAGGGCGGCCAGCACCGAGGACAGGGCAACGCTATTTTTCTCGCGCTGGGCCTGGGCGTCTGGGCTATGGGTGGCTTCGTGCATGGCGGATTCCTACCCAGGGGGGAGGGGGGCGTCAACGTATGAACTTGGTGTTCAGCGCGGCGGGCAGAGATTCCTGCGGCCCGCCGTTCCAACCCGCGTTTCTTGCTGTGTTGCCTGTTTGCGCTCCACTTCTGCGCCAAGGCCAGCAACGCGCCAGGTGGGGGGCCTTAGCCCACCGGGAAACGCAGGGTGAACACGGCTCCACTGTCGTTCACCGCCTCCATGCGGCCGTGCAGTTGGTCCGCCAGAGACCACACAAGCTGCAGCCCCAGGGTTGCGCCCTGGCCCGGCTCAAAGCCCGGCGGCAGTCCGGGGCCGTTGTCGCGCACGGTGACGACGACCTGGCCGTCTGCCCGTTCCAGGCGCACCCGCACCACGCCTGCGGTCCCGCTCGGAAAGGCGTGCTTGAGGGCGTTGGTGAACAGCTCGTTGCACAAAAGCCCCAGGGGAATGGCCTGGTCCACGGGCAAGGCCAGTTCCGCCAGCTCCAGTTCGAAGTCCACGCGTGCGGCCCCGGCCAAGCCGGAACGCGTACGCTCCGCCAGGCGCTGCAGATAGTGGCGGAAGTCCACCTGGGCCAGGTTGCCGGTCTGGTAGAGGTCCTCGTGCACCAGGGCCATGGAGAGGATGCGCGCCCGGCTTTCGTCCACCAGATCCAGCATGGCCGGGTCGGTCAGGTCGCGGGCCTGCAGGCTTAGCAGGCTGCTGATTATCTGCATGTTGTTTTTGACCCGGTGGTGGATTTCCTTCAGCAGCACTTCTTTTTCCCGCAGGGAGCTCAAAATCTCGCGCTCCGCCCGCAGGCGCACCAGTTCCGCTGCGGCCCGCTGGGCAAACAGCCGCAGAATGGCGAGGAGCGCCGGGTCGGCCTGCATGGCGTTGCGGCTCATTATGGACAAATGCCCGATTTTTTCGCCCGCCGCGTTCAACATGGGCACGCCCAGGTAGCCTTCTATGTTCAGGCCCGCCAGATAGGGATTGTCCGGGTAGCGCTCGCGCACGCCCTCGACGATCAACAGGTGGCCGTCGCGGGGTATGTTGCGCCCTGGGGAAAGCGCAAGGGGGAAGTCCTGTGTCGGGTGCTGGGCGCCGCTTTGTAAGGCGTGCTCCGTGGAGCGCTTCTCGTCGCTGTGGGCCAGCCCAAGCGGGCGCACGGTTCCGGCCGGGTCGTCAAGATACTCCCCGGCGAAGGCGGCGGGCATCTCCAGCACGGAAACCAGCCGGGCCGTGAGGGTTTGGAAGAATTCCCGCCCGGTGACGGCGGCGGTTTCGTCCAGCAGGGAGCGCAGGGTGGCCTCGTGGCGCTTGCGTTCGCGGACGTCGCGCCCGGTGCCGAAGATGATGGGGGTTTCGCCCATGCGCACCAGGCTTAGGGTGAGGTCTTTGGTGATGAGCGTGCCGGTGCGGGTCTTGTGCTGGGTTTCCAGGCTCAAAGAATGGCCCGAGGCCAGCCGTTGCAGCAGGTTCCGCCAACTTTCCGGCGTGTGGGCGGCCTCTATGTCGAACACATGCATGCCCTGCAGCTCCTGGCGCGTGTAGCCCAGGCTCCTGGCCGCGCTCTCGTTGGCGTACAGAATGCGCCCGGCCTCGTCGGTCCAGTAGATTTCGTCCCCGGCGTTGTCCACGGCGAACTGGGTTCTGGCCAGGCGCTCCAGGGTGGCCTCGCGCTCGGCCTCGCGCCGGGAAAGCTCCTCGCCGATGCGGTCCACGGCCAGGCCCAGGCGGCCCAGCTCGTCCGGCCTGCCGGAGAGCGGGCCAGGGCCGGGCAGATTGGCCCGGGCCGAGAGATCGCCTGCGGCGAAGCTGCCCGCAACCTGCGCCAGCCGTTCAATGCGCTCGACAAAGACTTTCTTGCCCATGAGCCAGGCCCCGAGGCCGGCCAAAAGCGTGCCCAAAGAAAGCAGCGTCAGGCCGGAATAGAGCGATTGCCGCGCCTGCTGGAGCACCGTGGCCTCCGGCAGGCTGACGGCGACGTACAGGTACGGCGAGGCCTGCGGCGCCAAGGTGGACTCTTGCACCACGAACATGCGGCGCTGGTCGTCGGCTCCGATGTCGAAAAAAGGCACGCCTTTGGGCTGTTCCCGCAGGACGCGCCAGATGTTGGGGCGAACGGGAGCGCCCGGCGGGTACAGCTCTGGCCTGGACTTTGGAAAATGGCGGTTGAACACGCGCAGACCCTGGGCATCGACCATGAAGATGGTGGAGCCTGCAGGCAGCTTGATGTCGCGCACGATGTCGTCGAAGATGCCCAGGCGCAGGCCCGTGGACACGGTGCCGACCAACTCACCCTTGGGGCTGTACACCGGGTGGCCGCACACCAGCACATGCAGGCCGGTGGTGCGGCTTTTGCGGTACCCGCCCACGGCAAAGGCCCCGGTTTTAAGCACCAGCGGGAAAAAGGCGGATTCCTTCAGGTTCAACCCTGCGGGAACGGTTTGGGCAGAGGCCAGCACCTCGCCTGTCAGCGAGGTCAGCACCACGTCGCTGTAAAACGGATTGGCGGTCAGCAGCTCGCGGAACAGCGGCGCGCAGGCCTTTGCGTCCAGGGTGCGCACGTCCGGCAGGCGGGCCAGGGTGGCCAAAAACTGCCGGGCGCCTGCGGTCAGGTGCTGCTCGCGCAGGGCCAAATCCCGGCTGATGCGCCCGGCCTGGGCCTGGGCCTCGCGCAGGGCCTGGCGCTGGGCCTCCAGGCCGGAGTGCAGCACCAGGCCCATTGCGGGCAGGCAGGCCAGCGCCACAAGCAGCAGCAGTTTCAGGCGTATGCTCAGCACAAGTCGCATCCTGTTCGCATCCTTAGGTCTTTGGCGCGTCTCCACCCCTCTCTTTGGAGGAATCGATATGCATTGTACAACGCCGCGTTTTTTCCTGCAAGGGTAGTAGGAATCTAATGTGTTGTAGACCAAAGGCCGAAATGATAATGTCTCCTGGCTTCGTGGCGTTATCGCCGGTGAGCCGGTCTGGCCAAGACCATTTTGCTGCAAGCGGTTCCCCTCCCCCCCAAAAAACCGCAAGGAGCGTTCATGTCTCAGGAACAAGCCTCCAGCATACAGTTTCGCCTTGTGGCCTCGTCGCTGGTTCTCGTGTGCTGCGGCGTTGCGTCGTTCGCCTATAGCACCATGGCCGGCTCCTCGCTTTTGGTGCACAGCCTGCTGTTCTGTCTGGCCATGCTGGGCGGCGCGTTCTTGCTGTGGACTGTGCATTCGCAAATGATGCGGCCCCTGCAGATCTTGCGCGAATACTCCCGCCAGGTGGCTGCAGGCAAAGGCGCCACGTGCCCGGCCATGGAGATGCCCGCCGAGTATTCCGACCTGCGCGACGGCCTGTGCAGCATGGTGGAGCACCTGGACGGGGCCGTGCAGGCCGCCCGCGACAAAGAGGCCGAGGCCCAGGTGCGCGCCGCCGAGGTGGAGCGCGCCCTGGCCGAAAGCCGCAACGCGGAGGCCTCCGTGCGTGAACTGCTGGAAAACATGAACGCCGCCTCGAAAAAGGCCGGAGACGCCGCCACGCGCATCTTCTCCGCCGTGCGCGAATTGAACGACAACATGGACCGCGTGGGCAAGGACGTGGTGATCCAGCGCGAGCGCGTGGAATCGACCACGCAGGCCATGGACCAGATGAACGAGGCCATTTTGGAGATTGCCCGCAACACCGGCAGCGCCGCCGAAAGCGCCGAGCGCTCCAAGGCCAACGCCCAGGCGGGTGCGCGCGGCGTGCGCGAGGCCGTGGGCAGCATCGGCCGCGTGAAGGAGAACATTCTGGCCCTGAAGGAGACCATGACCACCCTGGGCAACCAGGCCGAAGGCATTGGCCAGGTGCTGGGCGTCATCTCCGACATCGCCGACCAGACCAACCTCCTAGCCCTCAACGCCGCCATCGAGGCCGCAAGAGCGGGCGACGCTGGGCGCGGCTTTGCCGTGGTGGCCGACGAAGTGCGCAAACTGGCTGAAAAGACCATGACCGCCACCAAGCAGGTAGGCGATTCCGTGCGCTCCATTCAGGACCGCGCGCGTGAGAACGTCCTCGCCGTGGACTGCGCCGCAGGCGACATTGTGGAAAGCTCGCGCCTGGCCGAGGAATCCGGGCAGGCCATGGACGAGATCGTGAGCATTGTGCAGCAGACCGCCCTGGAGGTGGCCTCCATCGCCACCGCCAGCGAGGAACAATCCGCCACCAGCGAAGAAATCAACCGCAGCGTGGCCGAGGTGAACCAGGTGGCCCGCGAGACCGCCCAAAGCGTGGAAAGCTCCTCCCGCGTGGTGGTGGAAATCTCCGGCCTGGCGGAAGAGCTGGACTCCATCATCCAGGCCATAGCCAGCGGCAAACTCACGGGCGTCACCTCCAGCGACCAGCTCATGACCTGGACCGACGAGCTGTCCGTGGGCATCCGCCTCATCGACGAACAGCACAAGATGCTCCTCGGGCTCATCAATGAACTGCACGCAGGCATGCGCGACCGCAAGTCCGACGCGGTGCTCGTGGGCGTGGTGGAACGGCTCAAGGAATACACAGTGAAGCACTTCGGCCAGGAAGAAGAATACTTCGACCGCTACGGCTACCCGGAAACCGCCGCCCACAAGGAACTGCACGCCAAGCTGGTGCAGCAGGTGCTCGACTTTGAGACCGCCCTGAAAAGCGGCAAGGCCAAAGTGACCATGGAGATCATGCGTTTCCTCAAGGACTGGCTGGTGAAGCACATCATGGGCACGGACAAAAGATACAGCGCCTTCCTGCGCGGCAAGGGCCTGCACTAGGCGAACGACGCGGCAGGGGCGCCGCCCCCGCTCCCCTGCCAAGGGAACAATTCAGCTCCCCATTTTGCCGGGTCCCAGGGGCGGCCAGCCCCCGGCCGCCGGAGGCATATCCCTGCCCACGTTGGCACCGCCTGGAGAATTCAGGGGCGCCGCCCCCTGCTCCCCCGCCAGAGGGCCTCGGCCCTCTGGACACCCTGTGGCGGCGGGTTCTTCGGTCTGCAAGGCAGAAACCGAAGAACCCGCCGCAGGTGTTCCGAAGGGGGAGAGGCGCTGGCCTCTGTGCAGCCCTCGCCCCGCAACGCGGCCATAAAAAGGGCGGGACGGACGGCTGGGAAAAACGTGGGCGCTCCCTGTAGGCACCAGGAAAAACAGCGGGCCGGGAATCAAGCGTCTGCTCGAACCCGGCCCGCAGCCTTGACACAAGAGCCTACTTTTTTTTGGGGGGGGAGGCGGGGGGCGTCAGCCGCCAGGCGAAGAGACCAGCGCGAAGCTTAGGCTGGCCACAGCCAGGGGAAGAGGCGTTTCCCCGAAAGACAAGCTCATTTTCCCTGGCATTTTTCCTGGGGCCTTGCCTGACCTCCGGTCTCTTTCCTGGGCGGTCCTAATAGTCTTCTTCGTCCCAGCCCTCGGCGCTGATGCAGCGCTTGGGGCACAGGGCTATGGCTTCGCGCACCTCGTCGTGGGTGGCGGCATGCCGCGCCAGATAGGGCCGCTCCAGGTCCGGGTCCCAGCCGAAAATCTCCGGGCAAATTTCCGAACAGCCGGAGCAGGCGTTGCAGCGCGAGAGGTCGAGCAGGACTTCGTGCAGGGTCTGGTCGGGCATGGCGGACCTCCCGTGGGGGCGGCTGGCGTTACACGTTGAAGCGGAACTCGATGATGTCGCCGTCGGCGACCACGTATTCCTTGCCTTCCAGGCGGGTGAGCCCCAGTTCCTTGGCCTTCTTGAAGTCCTTGGCCGTGAGGAAGTCGTTCCAGCCGAGCACCTCGGCCCGGATGAAGCCCTTCTGCAGGTCGGTATGNNGATGAAGCCCTTCTGGAAGTCGGTGTGGATGACCCCGGCGGATTCGGGCGCGGTGGCGCCCACGCGCACCGGCCAGGAGCGCACTTCCTTGTCGCCTGCGGTAAGAAAGCTCATGAGGCCGAGGAGCTTGTAGGTGCGCGAAATGACCTTGTCCAGGGCGGACTCGGTGAGGCCGAGATCGGTGAGGAACATGGCGCGCTCCTCAGGGTCGACAATGGCGGCGAGCTCGCGCTCCAGGCGCGCGGACACGCTCATGTGCATCTGCCCCAGGCCGTCGGCGGGCACCTCAAAGGAATCCATGGCGGTTTCGGCCACGTTCCACACATAAAGAATGGGCTTGGCGGTAAGAAAGCGGTAGCCGCGCATGGCCGGTTCGTCGCACAGGGCGGGGTCAACGCGCAGGGGCTTTTCGTCCTCCAGCAGGGCGCGCGCCTTGGCCAGGCACTCCTCTTCCTTGTTGTCCACAAGGTCCTTGTTCTTCTTCTTGTCGCTGGCCATGCGCTCCTGGCGCTTCTCAATAACGGCCAGGTCGGACACGAGCAGGTCGGCCTCGACGGCCCCGTACTGCTGCTTGGGGTCGGAAAGCCCGGTAAAGGCGTCCAGGGTGCAAAGCAGGCAGTCGTACGGGCGGATGTCGTTCAGCACGCGCTCGCCCAGGCCGTGGCCCTTGCCGCCGCCGCCGGGCACGTCGAGGTACTCTATTTCGCTTAAGGTGATCTTCTTGGGGTTGAAGAGCTTAATGAGCGGATCGAGGCGGGGTTCCGGCACCTTGACCATGGCGCGGTTGCCTGCGGTGGCGGCCTTCTCGCCCGCCAGGGCGGCGAACATATCGGTCTTGCCGGAGCCGGAAAAGCCAAAAATTGCGGTTTTCATTGAGGTTCCTTACCTGCTGTGGGCGTGTGGAATGGGGCGCGAAGAGCCCGGGAGCGCGCATTCTAGGCGCAAGCGGGCGCAGATGCAAGGCGCATGCGGGGCCGGACCTGGGCGGCGGGCAGGGGCAACGCCTGCAATGGGCCAGGCGCGGGGCAATGCTGGTGGCGTGCGGGGCGCAAACAGGACGACAAAAACACGGAAGCAATCCAGGAAAGGGGCAGGCGCGGGCGTTTGTCTCCCGGCGCGATTTGCCGTAGGGAGAGGAGGACGCGACGCGGGAAGCGCACAGGAAAATGAGCGCACGCGAGAAGGGAGGCGGCAGGCATGTCGGGCGAGCGGAACATCTATCTTATCGGCGCGCGCGCCAGCGGCAAAACCACCTTGGGGCGCAAGCTGGCGGCCCGGCTGGCCCGGCCCTTTGTGGATACGGACCGGCGGGTGCTGCTGCGCACGGGCCGCACCGTGGCCGAACTGGTGGACGCGGGCGGCTGGGAGGCCTTCCGCGAGGCCGAAACCGTGGCCTTGGCGCATGTTTCGGTGTTTTCCGGCCAGGTGGTTTCCTGCGGCGGCGGCATTGTGCTGCGGCAAGAAAACCGCGACATGCTGGCCACGGGCATCGTGCTGTACCTCAAGGCCAGCGCAGAAGTGCTGGCCGAGCGCCTCCTGCGCGATCCCCTGGCGGCCCAGCGGCCCACCCTTACCGGCGGCGGCGTGGTGGACGAGGTGAGCCAGGTGCTGGCCGAGCGCGGCGCGCTGTACCTGGCCTGCGCCAACGCGGTGCTCCCGGCGGAGGCCCCCCTGCCGGAGCTGGTGGAGCTGGCCCTGGCCGAGGTGGAGCGCCTGGGCGGCCTGCGCCGGGCGGTTGCCGGGCGTGGCCGAATCTCGTAGCATGATTTTCTGCGCACGCGTTGCGCGCAAGGAAGGTGCCGCATGAGCGCCTGGAAGTTCGAAGCCGACCTGGAGCCCGGAGCCCTGCCGCGCCTGCTGCGCGCGCTGGCCGACGTGCTGGAAGGCCAAGGCCGCAACCCTGCGGGGCAAAGCCCTGCGGACCTGAACGCTGCGGGCAATGACGCTGCGGACAACGTCGCCGGGCCCCTGAAGCCGGACGCCCACGCACAGAGTGCGCTCCGGGGCGCGCTGGCCTCGCTGCCCGTGGCCGAACTGCGTAAGCTGGTGCTGGTGGCCCGCGCCAAAGGCGCAGCGCCGGGCGCGGCCCAGGGCTTCAGCCTCGCCCTCAAGGCCAAGCGCGCCCACGAGGTGCGGGTGCCCCACGCGGCGGGCGGCGCGGCGTTTGCCGCTCACGGCGGCGGGCGCGGGTGCCCGTCAGCAGGCGAAACAGCAGACGAGACGACAGCCAGGGCGGTGCACGGCGCGGCAGGCGGGCTCTCCGGCGGGCAGTCCAGCTGTCAATCCCGCCATCAGTCCGGCAGCCATGGCGGCGGCCTCTGCGGGATTTCTGGCAGAAATTACGGGGCCGCCAAGGCTCCAAAAGCGGCGGACGCCGACGCCCGCGCGCGAGAGAAATACCGCCAGCTCAAAAAGTCCATGCAGGCGGATTACAAGGCCCTACGCGCCGCAGCCGAGGCCGGGCGCATGCCAGGGCAAGACGTGTTGGAGTCGTTTCTGGCCTTGAGCGAGTCCATGACCGAGATGGCGCAGCCGCTTAAAAACGCCAACGGGCCGGAGGCGACGGAGCTTGCCCGCGCCAACGCGGTGTTTCTGGAGGACGCGCGCGCCTTGCGCCGGGCGGTGAGCGCCCGCGACGTTGCGGCCCTGGCCGAGGTGCTGACGCGTTTGGAGCGCCGCAGGACCGCCTGCCACGCCCAGTTCCGCTGATAATTTTCGCCCCGCCGCATTTGGCGGGCAAGGAGCGCGGATGAAACCCCTAAGCGATTCGCGAGGCCAGACCTCGATTTCGGCCACCCCCGGCCCCGACACGGCGAGCGAGGGGCTGGCCTGCCAGGAGATCCCGGACGCCAAGGGCCTGACGGCCGACGTGACCGAATTTGACGAGCGGCTCTTCGCCGCCCTCATCGACACCACCCTGGACGCGGAGGCCCGAGAGCGCATCGCCACGCCCGCCGTGGTCATGCCCGCGCAGGACTCCCTGCTGGCCGTGCACTGGCACCCGGAGCACGTGCCCATGGAGCTCATCAAGCGGCGCATCGAGGCCAGCTACCCTGCGGCGCGCAAAAGCCTCATCATTCCCACCCAGCACAACGAGCTCATGGAATACGGGCCGTACACCGGGGTGGAGGTGGACTGCTATTCGCGCGGCTTCAACCAGAAGGTGCAGCTGCTGCTGCACTTCCGCACGGAAAAGCTCCAGAACGCGGCGGTGCTGAAAAGCATGCTGGCCCACACCCACGCCTACCGCCAAAGCCAGCTCTTCGACTATCTTACCACCGTGACCAGGCCCGACGAGGAACGCCTGGCCCAGGCGGCCAAAGAGTCCGGCTCGGACGAGGCCGTGGTGGCCATGGCCCGCGCCTGCTGCCTCAAGCTGGCCGAGCTTATGGAACGCCACGCGGGCGACATGCCCGTGGACGCCATAAAGAACAAGCTGGTGCGCAACTTTGTGGACGGCCTGCGGCCGCTTTTGGGCAACGCCCTGGCCAACCGGGTGCAGGTGTTCCTGAAAGAGGTCAAGGCCGTGGTCAAGGCGCAGTTCCCGCTGACCTACTTTTACCGCACCACGGAATTCATCGAGGAAGTTCGCGGCCTTGGCGGCGGGGTGGTCATTCCGCACCCGGAGCAGTTCTGGCCCATTCTGCTGGCCAGCTACGACGTGGACGGCTATGAGGTGTGGAACCCGCAGTCGCAGCGCTACACGGAGTTCCTCATCTCGGTGCTGTACGAGAAGAACCGCCGGCGCGGCAACGGCGAGCGCCGCATGCTGGTGTTCATGGGCGACGACACCCACATGGGCGAGAAGACCCTGGCCTTTTCCGACCCGGCCAAGGCCCGGCGCGAAATAGGCCTGCAGCCCGCCTGGGACGACCTGGCCATCGGCAAGAAGCTCATCGTGGCGGACATGGACCGCGCACGCGTCATTGAGGAATACAGCGCCCGGCTGGACGGCTAGGCGCGGACAAAGGGGGGCTCATGGGCTACGACCAGAAATTCGTGTTTGAATCCATGCAGGACGCCGAGAGCATCCGCGCGTACCTGGAGGCCGTGATGGACGGCCTGCGCAAGGGGCGGCTGCTTGTTTCCGCCGGGCAGGAGGAGTTCGTGCTCCAGCCCTCGGAACTCTTGACCTTCGCCGTGAAGGCCAGGAAGCGCGGCGGCTCCGGCCGGCTCTCGCTGACCATCTCCTGGCGCTGCCCGGAGGACGACGCCCCCAGGGCCGGTGAAACCCTCAAGATCGAGGCCTGACATGAACGGCCTGGAGGGTTTGGAGGAGAATTTCCGCTTTCTGGTGCTTGAGGTAACCAGCCAGATGAGCGACACGCGGGCCTTTGTGGCCGCGCCCACCCATGCGCTTTACGACAAGGTAGTCTCCCGCGACGACTACATCGACAACCTCAAGAACATCGTGGAGGACAAGTGCTACTCGCGCATCCACAGCGCGCGCGGCCTTTCCAAGCGCGACATCGACCGCATCCGCGGCCTGCAGATCATCTCCGCCAATCTGGAGCGCATAGCCGACTACTGCGTGAACATCGCCGGGCAAATGCGCTACCTCAAAGATTTGAGCGTGCTGGAGCGCCAGAACCCCGGCCCGCTGTTCGACATCATCGAGGAAGGGCTTTCGCGCATCCTTGAGGTGCGCTCCCGGGCGGAGGTCAACGGGGCGCTCGGCATCTGCCGGGCGGAGTTCGACCTGGACCGCCTGTACAAGGAGGCCTTCGACGCGCTGATGGAGGAGCTGCGCCAGGGGCGCGACGTGCAGAACGGCGTCACGGCCATCTTCATCTTCCGCTACCTGGAGCGCATCGGCGATTCGCTGCTGAACATCGGCGAGGCCCTGCTTTTTTCCGTCATCGGCGAAAAGATCAAGATAGAGCAGTTCCAGGCCCTGCAGCAAACCCTTTCCAAAACCGGCTTCGAGGGCGACCTGGACGACATTGATTTCCGCTCCATCTGGGGCACGCGCTCCGGCTGCCGCATTGGCCGGGTAAGCCACAAGGACAGCGCGGCGGGCACCCCGCCAGACCCCACCCAGGGCGGCATCTTCAAGGAGGGCAACCTCAAGAAGATCCGCCGCGAGCGCGAGAACCTGGAGCTTTGGGCGCGCGTTTCGCCGGGCACCGGGCCGCGCATCTTCAGCTACCACGAGGAAGGCGACAGCGCCTCCATGCTGGTGGAATTTTTGCCCGGCTGCACCTGGACAGAGGTGGTGCTCACCGCGCGCGAGGACATTTTAGAGGACGCGATTTTCGTGTTCGAACAGACCGTGGGCGACATTTGGCGCTCCACCCTGGAACTGGGCGAGGCCCCGCTGGACGCCATGGCCCAGCTTTCCGAGCGGCTGGCCGCCGTGCGCCACGTGCACCCGGACTTCTTCCGCCCGGCGCGCAGCCTGGGCGCTGTCTCCATCCCCAGCACAGAGGAGCTGGTGGCCCGCTGCCGCACCCTGGAGGCCTCGCTGCGCGCGCCCATGACCGTGCTGCTGCATGGCGACTTCAACGCCAACAACATCGTCTTCGACCAGGGCGCGCCGCGCGTGCACTACGTGGACCTGCACCGCACCCGCCGGGGCGACTTCGTGCAGGACGCCTCGGTGTTCCTCGTCTCCTTCTTCCGCATTCCCATCTTCGAACCCGGCTTAAGGCGGCGCATCAACCACATGATCGGCTCGTTCTACGACTACGCAGCCGAGTTCGCCGACGACATCGGCGACGGCGCGTGGCAGGCCCGGCTGGCTCTGGGGCTGGCGCGCTCGCTCACCACCAGCACGCGCTTCGAGCTCAATTACGATTTCGCGCGGGAAATGTTCCTGCGCGCCCAGTACCTCATGGAGGGCCTTTCGGCCCATCAGGACAAGCCCTGGGAAGACTACCGCCTGCCCCGGCCCATCCTGTTCTACTAGGCCATGAAAAAGGCACACGCCATGCGCATCGCTGTCGTCGGCATCCACGGGGCCTGGTCGTCGGAAACCCTGGCCGACGCCATGGGCCGGGCCACCGGGGAACGCCTGCTGGTGAACCTGGACCAGGCGCGGCTGGACCTGGCCCCGGCCGAGGGCAAGGCCCCGCGCCTGCTTTGCCCAACCGCCCAGGGGCGGCTGCTGGACCTTTGCGCCCTGGACGCCCTGTGCGTCAAAAAGGTTGCGGCCAATTATGCTCCGCAGATGATCGACCGCCTGGAAATGCTGCGCGTGCCCGCCGCCTGCGGGGTGCGCGTGTTCTCCCAGCCGGAGCGCATTCTGCGCCTGGTGGACCGCCTGGCCTGTAGCGTGACCCTGGCGGGTGCGGGCATGCCCCTGCCGCCCACCACCGTCACCGAGGACCCCGCCCAGGCCCTGGACGCAGTGCGCGGCTATGGCCGCGCGGTGCTCAAGCCGCTGTTCACCTCCAAGGCGCGCGGCATGGCCCTGCTGGACGCCGAGGCCCTGGACGCCAGCGAGCTGGCCCGCGCCCTGGAAGGCTTCCGCGCGCAGAACCCGGTGCTGTACATCCAGAAGGCGCTGGACCTGCGCGGCCAGGACCTGGGCGTGTGCTTTTTGGGCGGCGCGTACCTGGGCACCTATGCCCGGCGCTCCGGCCCGGAGTCCTCGGCTGCGGGCGGGGCGGCTGCGGGCGGCGCAGGCTGGAGCACCAGCACGGCCACGGGCGGGCGCTACGCCTCCTTCGACCCGCCGCAGGAGATCATCGAGCTGGCGCAGCGCGCCCAAGCGCCCTTCGGGCTCGACTTCACCTGCGTGGACGTGGCCCTGACCGAGGACGGCCCGTACATTTTCGAGGTCTCGGCCTTTGGCGGGTTCCGGGGCCTGCTTGCCGCGCGCGGCATGGACGTGGCCGCAGCCTTCAGCGCGCATGTGCTGGCGGAGCTGGCCCGGTGAGCGCGCCCGCGTCCACGCCCGCAAGCTTCGACGCCCTGGCGCAAAGCTACGCCAGACGCGAGCCCGCGCCCTTTGGCCTGCGCCTGCGGCTGGAGGAGCTGCACCTTGCCGTGCGCACCAACAACGCGGCCATCGCCGACGACCTGCGCCGCTATTTCGCGCCCTTTGTGGCCGAGGATTCCCACCCGGCGGACCTGGAATTTCTGTTTTTAGACGGCCCCGTGGAGGAGCCACCCGTGGAGCTGGCCGTGCGCCGGCATCTGCCCGGCAAAAGGCCGGACAAGGAACGCTCCGCCGAGTTGCCCGGCGCGGCGGGCGGTGGTGGCGGGCGGCTGGTGCGCAAGCAGGCCACGGGCATGCTGTTTCTTTTCGGCGGCGCTGGGGCGCTCAATATCGCCGTGGGGCCCTGCGCGCGGCAGCGCAACCAGCTGGTGAACTTCTTGTGCGCCCGGTACATGGAGCGCCGCGTGGCCCAGGGCTGGGCGCTGGGCCATGCCGCCGGTGTGGCCCTGCCCCCGGAACAGGGCGGCGCGGCACTGGCCCTGTGCGGCTTTGCGGGCATGGGCAAAAGCACCCTGGCCCTGCACCTGGTGGCGCGCGGCTGCGACTTTTTGAGCAACGACCGGGTGCTGGTGGAGCCCCGGCCAGGGGCCTGCCCCCTGCTGCACGGCATTCCCAAGCACCCGCGCCTGAACCCCGGCACGGCCCTGGGCAACCCGGAGCTGGCGCCGCTTTTGGCCGCCGCCCTGCCCGCCGCCCTGCGCGAGAGCTACGCGGGCCTGCCGCCTGCCGCCCTGTACGCCGTGGAGGACAAGTTCGACGCCTGCATCGACGAGTGCTTCGGCCCTGGCGGTGCGCAACACTCGCCACCCCCGGCGCGCAGCAGGTTTCGGCTGGCCGCGCCCCTGGCCGGGCTGGTGGTGCTCAACTGGCGGCACGGGGGCGGCGCGGCGCTGCCCCGGCGCGTGGAGCTGGCCCAGCGGCCCGATCTGCTGGAGGCCCTGCGCAAGCCGCCGGGCGTGTTTTACCTGCCCCAGGCCCTGGCCACGGCCCGCCTTACGCCGGAAGCGCACCTGCAGGCCCTGGCGGGCGTGCCCGTGCTGGAGCTTTCCGGCGGCTCGGACTTCGAGGCCGGAGCCCAGGCCTGCCTGGATTTTCTGCAATCATCGTAAGAACAAGGACGGAAACATGAGCGGCAACACCTTTGGCACCCTGTTTCGCCTGTGCACCTTTGGCGAGTCCCACGGCGCGGGCCTGGGCGGCGTTGTGGAAGGCTGCCCGCCTGGCCTGCCCCTGTCGGAGGAAATCATCCAGCAGGAGCTGGACCGCCGCAAGCCCGGCCAGGGCGGGCTGGCCGCCACGGCCCGCAAGGAATCCGACACGGTGCGGCTGCTTTCCGGCGTGTTCGAGGGGCAAAGCACCGGCACGCCCATCGGCTTCGTCATCATGAACGAAGGCCAGCGCTCCGGCGACTACTCGGCCATCATGAACGTGTACCGGCCCGGCCATGCGGACCTGGGCTACGACGCCAAGTTCGGCAGGCGCGACTACCGCGGCGGCGGGCGCTCCTCCGGTCGGGAAACGGTTTCCCGCGTGGCGGGGGGGGCCATTGCCCAGGAATTCTTGCGCACCCAGGGCATCGAGGTTTGCGCGGCCACTGTGGAGTTGGGCGGCATTGCCGCGCAGGGACGCGACTTTGACGGCGCGCTGGCGCGGCCCTTTTTCAGCGCCGATGCCGACAGCGTGCCCCAGTGGGAAGAGCGCGTGCGCAGCGTGAAAAGCGCGGGCGACACCCTGGGCGGCGTGGTGGAGCTGCGCATTTCCGGCGTGCCCGCAGGCCTGGGCGAACCGGTGTTCGACAAGCTCGACGCGCGCCTGGCATACGCCCTCATGGGCGTGGGCGCGGTGAAGGGTGTAGAGGTGGGCGCTGGCTTCGCCGCCGCGCGCCTTACCGGCAGCACCAACAACGACCCCATGAGCCCGGACGGCTTCTTGTCCAACAACGCAGGCGGCATTCTGGGCGGCATGTCCAGCGGGCAGGAAATCATCGTGCGCGCAGCGGTGAAGCCCATTCCGTCCATCGCCCTGCCGCAGCAGACCGTGAACGCCAAGGGCGAGGCCGCCAGCATCACCATCGGCGGCAGGCACGACATTTGCGCCATTCCGCGCATTGTGCCGGTGTTGAAGGCCATGGTCCTGTTGACCCTGGCGGACTTTGCGCTGTTGCAGCGCCGGGTGGGCCGCTAGCTGTGGAGGTGCACGACGTTGTGCACAACCCGTTCGAATCGGCTGATGGGCGGCTTGTTTTGTAACGCTAAGTGATTTCTGTAGAAGTTATATTCGTGGAGCCAGCGGGGCAACTCGTTGGCTCTTTCGTTTGAATGGGCGTAGCTGGCGGCGTAGGCCCACTCGCGCAGCGCCGTCTGAATGAAGCGCTCGGCCTTGCCGCTAGCTGTGAAGGTGCACGACATTGTGCACTCCCGCCTCACTTCGGCTGATTCGCGGCCTGCCTTGTAACGCAGGCGTATTCCTGTAGTCGTCGCATGCAAAGAGCCAGCGGGGCGTCCCGCTGGCTCTTTCTGAATACCACCCGCCAGACGCGCAGGCCTTGCAGGCCCTGCGCGCCCATGGGCCACACCGGCGGCGCCGCCCGCCGGGTTGGCCCGCCCGCCGTTACAGCACGGGCAGATAGCGGTCGATCTCGTACTGCGTAACCTGGGTGCGGTAGCGGTCCCACTCCATGATCTTGTTCTCGTAAAGCTTGGTGAAGATGTGGTCGCCCAGGGTCTCGCGCACCAACTCGCTTTTCTTCATCTCCTCCGCGGCCTCAAACAGGCTGCCCGGCAGGGAGGTGATGCCGTGGTGGTCGAGGGTCTCCTGGTCCATGTGGAAGATGTCGGCCTCGACGGGGTCGGGCAGCACGTAATTCTGCTCCATGCCCTTGAGCCCGGCGGCAAGCATGACGGCGAAGGTGAGGTAGGGGTTCGCGGCCGGGTCGGGGCAGCGCAGCT
>DIVX01000114.1 GCA_002422505.1 Desulfovibrio sp. UBA6121 | reverse complement strand
TAGGCCAGCAGGTTGCCGATGAGCAGCACGCCCTGCCCGCCGAATCCGGCCATGATGACGTCGATGTAGCGCTTCATTATTTGCCTCCCTCGGCCCCGGGGGCGCTTTCCGGCGCGAGCATGGACCCGCAGGTGCCGTCGCCCTCGACTTCCTTGAACACGCCCAGCGGGAAGTAGGGGATCATCTCGTCGGTGATGCGCTTGTTGGCCGCCAGGGGCGAAAGCCGCCAGTTGGTGGGGCAGCCCGCCAGAAGCTCCACAAAGCCGAAGCCCAGGCCCTTGGTCTGCACCTCGAAGGCCTGGCGCATATACTTCTTGGCCTGGCGGATGTTCTTGACCGAATCCAGGCTGCCGCGCGCGCAAAAGGCCGTGCCGCCCAGATGGGCGATGATCTCGCTCATGCGGATGGGCGAGCCTTCGCGGTCTTTGCAGCGGCCGCCGGGGCAGGTGGTGGTCTTCTGGCCGATGAGCGTGGTCGGGGCCATTTGGCCGCCGGTCATGCCGTAGACCGTGTTGTTGACGAAGACCACGCTCATGCGCTCGCCCCGGTTGGCGGCGTGCATAATTTCGGCCATGCCGATGGACGCCAGGTCGCCGTCGCCCTGATAAGTGAACACGAACTTGTCGGGCCGGGCGCGCTTCACGCCGGTGGCCACGGCCGGGGCGCGGCCATGCGGGGCCTCAACGGAGTCCACGTCGATGTAGTTGTACAAAAACACCGAGCAGCCGATGGAGCACACCGCAACGGTGTTTTCCTTCAGGCCCAGCTCGTCGATGAGCTCGCCCACGAGGCGGTGGGCGATGCCGTGGTGGCAGCCGGGGCAGTAGTGGGTGGCGCGGTCCACCATGGAGGCCGGGCGGGTGAACACCAGCTCCTCGCCCGTCTGATTGGTCTTGGGCGCGCTTGCCGCGCCTTGGGTCTTGGGCATGGTTATTTCCTCCCCAGGGCGCGCAGAATGGGCGCTTCAAAGTCATCGGGGCTGGGCATGTTGCCGGGGTACACGCAGAACAGGTCCGAATCGGCATGCTTGCGCACGGACAAGCGCACGTCCTCCACCATCTGGCCCAGGTTGTGCTCAATGGTCAAAAAGCGCTTGCCCTCTTTGGCCAGCTTTTCCAGCGCCTTTTCCGGAAAGGGGTACAGGGTCTTGGGCCGGAACAGACCCACCTTCTTGCCCTTGGCCCGCAAGGAGCGCACCGCATTCTTGGCGATGCGGCCGATGGACCCGAAGGCCACCACCACCAGTTCGGCGTCCTTGACCTCGTAGGTTTCGAAGTCCGCCAGCTTCTTCCAGGCGTCGTACTTGGCCTGCAGCTTCTTGTTCTGCCCGGCCAGCTCGCCATCCATAAGGAACAGTGACTTGATGATGCGGTGGTCGCGCTTGCCCTTGCCGGTGCTTGGCGCGCCGATGAGCCGCCAGCCAGCCCCCTCCTCCGGGTCCACCTTCTTGGGCTCGCGCGGGGTGATGGGCTCCTTCATCTGGCCGATGATGGNNAGTCGCCGTGGCCGCCGCCGCGCGTGGACTGGAAATAGTCGCCCTGGCTGGGGCCGATGTCGCCCAGGCCCGGGCCGCCGCGGTTCATGTTCACGATGACCGCCGGGATCTCGCTTCCGGCCATGTAGCTGATGGCCTCCTGCTTGAGGCTCATGCCGGGGCTGGACGAGCTGGTCATGGCGCGGATGCCGCACGCGCACGCGCCCAGCAGCATGTTGGCTGCGGCCACTTCGCTCTCGGCCTGGACGAACTCGCCCCCGGCCTCGATGATGGCCTTGCTCATGAATTCCGGGATGTCGTTTTGCGGGGTGATGGGATAGCCGAAGAAACAGCGGCAGCCAGCGGCCAGCGCGCCCATGGCTATAGCCTCGTTTCCCTTGACGAAAAGACGTTCTTTTTTGCCTGCCATGCGCCCTCTCCTATGCGGCCTTGCTGCCGGGTTTAGGCTTCTTGCCGCGCCAGACTTCAATGGCCACGTCTGGGCAGATGGTGGCGCAGGATGCGCAGCCGGTGCATTTGGCCATGTCCTCGGCCGGAACCTCGGCAACCTTGTAGCCGTTCTGGTTGATGCGCTCGCTCTGCCGGATGATCGTCACCGGGCACACCTGGGTGCACAGCAGGCATCCTTTGCAGCGCTCTTCCGATACGGTGATGCGGGACATTGAACACCCCTTCGCCGCGCGGCGAAATGCGCTCGCGGCCTTGTCAGAATTCTTTTGCGTCACACAATGAGCATGGCGTCGCCATAGGAGAAAAAACGAAAACCCTGGGCCAGCGCAACATCGTACGCGGCCCGGATGCGTTCCCGGCCTGCCAGGGCCGAAACCATAATCAGCAGACTCGACTCTGGCAAATGGAAATTGGTCAACAGCGCGTCCACCACGTGGAACGCGCAGCCGGGGTACAGGTAGATGCCCGTTTCCCCGGCAAAGGGGCCCACCTGCCCCAGGGCCGCGTGCATGCCCTCCAGGCTGCGGGCGCTTGTGGTGCCCACGGCGACGACCGGCAGCCCTTCCGCCTTGGCCCGGCGCACGGCTTCGGCGGTGGCCCCCGGCACCTCCACATACTCGGCGTGCATGCGGTGCTGGCGGATGTCGGCCTCGCGCACGGGGCTGAAGGTGCCGTAGCCCACGTAGAGCGTCACCTCCGCCCACTGAAAGCCCTTGGCCGCAAGGGCCTGGCGCACCTGGGGCGTAAAGTGCAGCCCGGCCGTGGGCGCGGCCACGCTGCCCGCCTTGGCCGCGTCGGCGTAGGTGGTCTGGTAGCGCTCGCGGTCGCTGGCGTCGTCCTCCCGCTCCAGATAGGGCGGCAAGGGCATATGCCCGATTTCGTTCAAAATCGTTTCAAGGTCGCCCTGCCATTCCAGGCGCAGGCGGCAGCGGCCATAGTCCCCGCGCTCCAGCAGCGTGACACTGAGCGCCATCCCCTCTGGAGCATCGAAGATGCCCGTTTCGCCCTCTTTCATGCGTTTGGCCGTGCGCACCAGGCCCTCGGCCTCCGCACTATGGCCGCTTCCGGGCAAAGGTTTCACGTGAAGCAGGGGCAAGGGGGTAAGCAGCAACAGCTCCACCCGCCCGCCCGTGGCCCTGCGGCCATAAATGCGCGCCGGGAACACGCGGGAATTGTTGGCGATGATGAGCCCGCCCCGGGGAAAACGCGCGGCCAAAAGCTCCGGCAGGTCGGCAAAGGCCTTGGGTTCCGCCGCCTCGGCCTCCCTGTCCACCAGCAGCAGGCGCGAGGCGTCGCGCTGCGCCGCCGGGCGGCGGGCGATGCGTTCTTCCGGCAGCTCATACACGTAGCTGCCCAGGCGATAGGGCTCCGGTACGGCGCTGTCGTCGGGTCGGGTGTCGTTGTGGTGCATTGTTTCGGGATGGTATCCGATCTTGCGGCAATGGCAAGCCCCGGCCAGGGTGGCGGATGCGCCCGGCCTTCCGGGCAGCGCTGGCCGCAGCTTTGCCCGCGTTCGACGTTCTTTCAGCGCTTGCCCCTGCCCCGCGCGTGATGACGATCTGATGGCGGCGCGGCGATCTGCCCCGCAAAGTCCCGAATCGCGCCAGTTTTTCCTTGATCTTCGGCCTGATCCTGATATGCACCGGGTATGGAACTGATGGCTCTCAGCGACATAGCCAAACACACGGGCATTCCTGCGCCCACAGCCCGGCGCTACGCCTCGCTTTTCAAGGACTATCTTTCCGGCCGCAGGCTGGGCCGCATGACGCGCTACCCGGAGCAATCGCTGGCCGTGTTCCAGCGCATTGGCGAGCTCTACGCCGATGGCCGCATCACTTCAGAGATCGAGGATATTCTGCGCCGCGAGTTTCCCCGCACCATCGAGGTCGGCCCCGCACCGGAACCCATCGCCCTGCCCGCCATGGTCAACGAGCTTACCGGCAATTTGCCGGGCAATTTGGCCGAGGTGCTCTCCGACGCGCTGTCCCACGCGCTGTCCGAATCCATTGAGCACTTCAGCGAGGCGCTGGACAAGCTGGCCGAGCAGAAGACCAGCCTGGACACGCACCAGGGCGACATCACCAAGCTCAAAAACGGCTTTGTGCTTTTGGCGCGCAACCTCAAGCGCGTGGCCAAGCGCGAGCAGGCCGACGTTTCCTCCCAGGTGACCAGACTGTCCGAAAAGCTGCGGGCCATGGAGCCCAAGCTGGCGGTGATGGAGGAGATAAGCCTGACCTTGACCAGCGACAACGCCGACCTGAAGGCCCGCCTGGCCGCGCAAGAGGTTGAGCTGCGCCGCCTACGCGAGGAGCGCGAACTCCTTGTGGCCCAGCTGCGCCGCACGGGCGCGCTCCAGGGCTGAGAGCTTCGCGCACGGGCCGACTGCCGCCCATCGTTTCCCGCCGCCAGAGGACCTGCGCGCGCGTTGAGATTTTTTTCCGCATCGGATAAGCAACAACGAAATATGCCCTGACCACAGGCGCCCTGCTGTAACCCATGAGGAATATTATTATGAAATCCGCACTTATCCGCTTCCTGCTTGGGCTGGCCCTGACCTTGAGCCTGGTGGCCTGCTCCGGCATGAACACCCGCGCCACTGCCGACACCGGTCCCGCCGCCACGGGCAACCAGGCCGAAACCTACGAAAATCCCAACTATTATTATCTCTTCGACGACATCCTGGTGCCCAACGGCATGGAACACACCGCTGGCGACGATTTCTCCTTCGACACGCAGCAGTTCAAGGCCGGCATTCAGAATTTTGAAGGCCGCGTGGTTTTCGACGACCTGATCAATTTCTTCCAGAACAACATGGTCAAGGACGGCTGGCGCAAGGTTTCCGCCGTGCGCTCCAAGAAAAGCATTCTGATCTTCGAAAAGCCCAACAAGGCGGCCATCATCGAGCTGGTGGACGGCTTCAAGGCCAAGGCCACCGTGTTCGCCCTCGAATACAAGACCGGTTCCTCCAGCTCCAGCCGCAGCGCCACCACGCGCAGCACCAGCGCCCGCACCAGCACGCCGCGCGGTGTGCCCGGTCCCTCTGCCCCAGCGCAAAGCAACTTCTCCGAGAAGGACATCAGCAATTGAGCACCGCCCACCTGCGCTTTCCCTGCTTCTTGGGCAGGCGCGTGCACCTGGGCGTTACCGGCAGCATCGCCGCGTACAAGAGCCTTGAGCTTTTGCGCCTGCTGGTGGACGCCCAGATCGGCGTTGGCGTCACCCTCACCGCCTCGGCCCAGCGCTTCATCGGCGCGGAAAGCTATCGCGCCCTGGGCGCGGATGTCATCGACACGGCCATGTTCGGCGCAGAGGTTCCAGACGATCCCTTTGCCCACCTGACGCCTGGGCGCTCCGCCGCCGCATTGGTCATCGCCCCGGCCACGGCGAACATTCTGGCCAAGCTGGCCCACGGTCTGGCAGACGACATGCTTTCCACCCAGGCCCTGGCCTTTGGCGGCCCGCTGGTGCTGGCCCCGGCCATGAACCCGGCCATGTGGGCGGCCCCGGCCACCCAGGCCAACTGGAGCACCCTGCTGGCGCGCGGGGCGCTTGGCGTTGGCCCGGCGCCCGGCCCGGTTGCCTGTGGCGATACCGGCCATGGCCGCTTGGCCCCGGTGGAGCATATTTTTGCCGAGACCCTGCGCGCTCTTTCGCCCAAGGACCTGGCGGGCAAGCGCGTGCTCATCACCCTTGGCCCCACGCGCGAGGCCTGGGACGCGGTGCGCTACCTCTCAAACCCCTCCAGCGGGCTCATGGGCGCGTGCCTAGCTGTTTCCGCCTGGATGCGCGGGGCCGAGGTCCACGTGGTGGCAGGCCCCACAGCCTTCGACTTTCCTCCTGGCATCAGCGTCGCGCGCGTCAGCACCGCGTGCGAAATGCTTGCCGCCGCCACCGGCCTGTGGCCAGGCATGGACATGGCCTGCTGCACGGCGGCCGTGTGCGACTTCCGCCCCATCCCCCCGGCCACGGGTACCGCGCACAAGCTAAAAAAGCGCGACCTGACCGCAGACACGGCTGGCGGAGAGCTTGTCATCCGCCTGGAGGCCAACCCGGACATTTTGCGCACCCTGGGCGCGACCAAGCGCGAGGGTCAGGTGTTGGTGGGCTTCGCCGCCGAGACCGACGACCTGCTGGGCCAGGCGCGGCTTAAGCTCGCAGAGAAACGGCTGGACATCATCGTGGCCAACCGCGTGGGCCAGCCCGGCAGCGGGTTTGACAGCGCCACCAACGCCGTTACCCTGCTGGACCGCCTGGGCCGCGTGGAGCAATGGCCCGAACTCCCCAAAACCGAAGTGGCCTGGCGCATATGGGATCATTTGCAGCATCTGTAGACCTGCCGGAGCAGCTGCGCCCCTGGGCCTTGGCCGGGGTTTCGCACCTGTACCTGCCAGAGGGCGTTGAACTGCTTGCCACAGAACCTGCCGAAGCGGCCGCGCATGGCCCGGAGGCAGCCGAACAGCACGCAGGCCAACCCACTGGTCAGGCCGCAGGCCATCCCGCAAGTCGGGCCGCAGCTCAGGCTGTTGCACAGGCCCCGGCGCGCGATACCCGCGACGACGACGCCCCAGCCAACACGCAGGAGTGGCCGGAACCCTGGCGCACCCTGGCCGGGCGCGTGCGCACCAAGCCGCGCGTGATCATCACCTACGCAGCACTGGCCGACGACATGAGCGGAGCCGCTGATCCTGCCCGGCGCAAGCTTTTCGTCTCCGTGCTTTCGTTCCTGGCCTGGCCGCAGGGCACCACGCTCTTCTGGCCCATTTCCTTCCCGGCTGGCGTAGACCCTGGCGCGGCCTTCGCGTCGGACATCTTCGCCGCAGGCGTGCGCCACTTTGGCATCAAGCACGTTTTGTGCTTTGGTGCCCGCACGGCAGAGCGTGCGCGCACCCTGTACCCGCAGGATGAGAAGGCCGTGCTTGTCCACGCCGCGCCCGCGCCGGAGGCTCTCGTCGGCCTGCTGCCCCATGAGCTGCACCAAGCCCTGGCCCACCTGAAGGCCCTCGCCTTCGGCTAGGCTTGCCTTCAAACACCCGCACAGTTACACCAATCATCCACGCAACACGCAACAAAGGATTGACGCAATGAAGGTACTTGTTACCGGCGCTGCCGGTTTCATCGGGTTTCATCTGTCCCGCCGCCTGCTTGCCATGGGGCACGAGGTTGTGGGCCTGGACAACCTGAACGACTACTACTCCGTCGAGGTCAAGCTCTCTCGCCTGGAGATTCTGAAGCCGGAGCCGAAGTTCACCTTCGTGCGCTTGGACATGGCCGACAACGACGGCATGGCCAAGCTCTTTGCCGAGCAGGGCTTCACCCACGTGGTCAACCTGGCGGCGCAGGCTGGCGTGCGCTACAGCATAGAGAACCCGCGCGCGTACATCGACTCCAACGTCGTGGGCTTTCTGAACATCCTTGAGGGCTGCCGCCACAACAAGGTGGGCCACCTGGCCTACGCCTCGTCCAGCTCCGTGTACGGCCTGAACACCACTATGCCGCTTAGCGTGCACGACAACGTGGACCACCCCATGAGCCTGTACGCAGCCACGAAAAAGTCCAACGAGCTCATGGCCCACACGTACAGCCACCTGTACGGCCTGCCCACCACGGGCCTGCGCTTCTTCACCGTGTACGGCCCCTGGGGNNCGCGACTTCACCTACATCGACGACATCGTGGAAGGCGTTGTGCGGGTGGTTATGCACACGGCCACGCCCAACCCGGACTGGAGCGGCGCTCACCCCGACCCGGCCACCAGCCCCAGCCCGTACCGCCTCTACAACATCGGCAACAACAACGTTGTCGAACTCTCCCGCTACATCGAAGTTCTGGAAGAATGCCTGGGTAAGAAGGCCATCAAGGAATACCTGCCCATGCAGATGGGCGACGTGCCCTGCACCGAAGCCAATGTCGACGACCTTGTGCGGGACGTCGGTTTCAAGCCCGCCACCAGCATTGAGGACGGCATCGCCAAGTTTGTCGGCTGGTACCGCGACTACTTCAAGGTGTAGTTTTTTACGCCTCCCTGCCGCGAACTTCTTGATTTTGCCCAGCCCAAGCCTTAGGCTGTGAATTATCCCCGCGTGTTTCACGTGAAACAGGCACCAACAGGCAAATGTTTCACGTGAAACGCCGGGGGATTCAACCGAACTGGAGGTTTTGTGGCACGTCGAATCGTTGTTGCGAACCAAAAAGGCGGAGTGGGCAAAACCACAACCGCTGTGAATTTGGGCGCTTCCCTGGCGGTGATGGAAAAGCGCGTGCTTCTGGTGGATTGCGATCCGCAGGGCAACGCCTCAAGCGGCCTGGGTTTCTACCCCGGCGATGACCGCGCGAACATCTATACAGCGCTGTTTGACCCCGACAATGTGCGCAAGTCCATCGTCAGCACGGCCATCCCGTTTCTCTCGCTGTTGCCGGGCACGCAAGATCTCGTCGGCGCGGAAATAGAGCTGGCGGACAAGCTGGGCCGCGAATATTACGTGCGCGATCTGCTGGCCGCAGTGGAGGACGAATACGACTTCATCCTCATCGACTGCCCGCCTTCCCTGGGAATCTTGACGGTGAACGCCCTGTGCGCGGCCAGGGAGCTGCTGGTGCCGTTGCAGTGCGAGTATTACGCGCTGGAAGGGCTGTCGCAACTGCTCATGACCTATGAGCTGGTGAAGAAGCGCCTGAACCCGGAGCTCAAGGTCCTGGGCGTGGTGCTCACCATGTACGATCAGCGCAACAAGCTCTCGTGGCAGGTAAAGAACGAGGTGCGCAAGGCGTTGCCCCAGCATCTCTTCGAGGTCATCATTCCGCGCAATGTGCGCCTTTCGGAGGCGCCAAGCTTCGGCAAGCCGGTCATCACCTACGACATACGCTCCAGCGGGGCCGAGGCGTACATGGCGCTGGCGCAAGAGGTTGTGCGCAGCAAGGTGCGCGACTAGCGCGCCCCCTGCTGGAGGAACCGCAGCGGCACGGCCCCGGCGTTACTTGCCCCGGCCGAGGTTGCGGATGGATTTTTCAGGCTGAAAGGGCTTGGTTTCGACCTTGATGCAATCTTTGAAATGGCGTTTGAGCACCTTGGCCTGGCAGGCTTGGCAGCGGAAGGTTACCAACCCGCCCAGATTGGCGGCGGTAAGCCGAAACTTCCGGGGCTCGTCGAGCTCCCAGGCGCTGGTTTCGTTGCCGCAAACGCCGCAAAGCACATCGTGGTCCACGGGGTATTGGAAGTCCCAGAACTGAACCAGTTCGCGCCAGTCCTGCATAGGCTCCTCAACTTCCTGGGGCGCGGCCAGAGTAGGGGCAAAACGGGCAAGCACGGCATCGCGGAAAAGCGCCCAGGCTTCTGGGCCAAGCAAGGCGCCCAGGGGTTGCCCCTCGGCGTCGAACAATTCCTGAACTTCAGGCAAATTTGAAATCATGCGCAGCTCCAATGTAAATGGTATGGCGTCTTATAGTGCCCAGGGGCGAACCTGGCAAGGACGCACTCACGCACAGGGGTTGAGACGATTCGGAGGACTTACATGGCCATAGGTCAACGTGGATTGGGTCGCGGACTGGACGCGCTGCTCGGCAGCATCAAACCGGAGTCGGTGAACACGGCGGAGGTCAAGCACCTGCCCATCGCCTCCATAACGCCGAACCCGCACCAGCCGCGCAAGGAATTCGACCCCGAGGCGCTGGAGGATCTCTGCAACTCCATCAAGAGCCAGGGAGTGCTGCAGCCCGTGCTGGTGCGGCCCATGGCCAACGGCCCCACGCCCTACGAGCTGGTGGCGGGCGAGCGCAGGCTGCGCGCTTCCAAAATGGCCGGGCTGACCGAAATTCCCGCCCTGGTGCGCACACTCTCCGACATGGAGACCCTGGCCATTGCGCTCATCGAGAACCTGCAACGCTCCGACCTGAACGCCATTGAAGAAGCGCGCGGCTTCCAGCAGCTGCTTAAGGACTTCGGCCTAAGCCAGGAGGAACTGGCGCGCCAGGTGGGCAAGAGCCGCTCCGCCCTGGCCAACTCCTTGCGCCTGCTCAACCTGCCGGAGGACATCCAGGCCGACATCCAGACCGGGGTGCTCACCGCTGGGCATGGCCGGGCCATCATGTCCGTAGACGCGCAAACCAGCCACGAGCTGTACGAGCGCATCAAGGGCTTCAACCTCTCCGTGCGCCAGGCCGAGGCCGAGGCCAGCTTCTGCAAGGAAAACGGCAGGCTGGCCGCGCCGGAGGAACTCTACGGCAGCGAGAAGCCCCGGGGCAAATCGCCGCGCGGCGTACGCGGGGCCAAGGTGCAGGACGAAGCCCTGGCGCAGTTGCAGGGCCAGCTGGCCTCACTGCTGGGCGAAACGGTCAAAATCACCGGCAGCCTGGAACGCGGGGTGCTCTCCGTTCACTACCAGTCGTCGGAGCAGCTTACCGCCCTGGCGGACAAGCTTGGCCTCGCCGTGCAATAATCACGGCAATCACCAGATCATCATCAAGGCGATACAACGGAACTTACAGGACCTTTCCGTGATGACGCATCATTTCGAGGACACATGATCACACCCGGACAGCATACCTTGGTCAACGCCCTGGCAGACAAGCGCGTGATGATAATCGGCGATGTCATGCTCGATCACTACACCTTCGGCGGCGTGAGCAGGATCTCGCCCGAGGCGCCAGTGCCCGTGGTTGAGGTGATCAGCGAGGACTACCTGCTTGGCGGCGCGGGCAACGTGGCGCGAAACATCACGGCGCTGGGCGGCAAAGCCACCATCCTGGGCGTGATCGGCCGTGATCGTGATGGCGAGACCCTGAGCGGACTGCTCGAAGCCCATGGCGTGGACTGCGTGCTGCTCCACGATGATCACCGGCGCACAACGCGTAAGACCAGGATCATCGCCAACAATCAGCAGGTCGTCAGGGTCGATAGGGAAACCTCTGATCCGCTGTCGCAGTCCGTGGTTGCAGAGCTGCTGGAGATACTCCAGAAACACGGGCAAGAGCACGACATCATTATTGTTTCAGACTACGGCAAAGGGGTGATCATCACGCCGGTCATGAACGCTCTCCGCGCGCTCATCGGCCCTGGCGGCGCGCGGCCGCGCATTCTGGTGGACCCCAAGCCGCAGAACTACGACCTGTACCACGACGTGGACATTTTGACCCCCAACGCCAAGGAGGCGGGCGAAGGCGCAGGCCTGCCCTGCTCCGGCCCCGGCGGCCCAGCGCGTGTGGGCCGGGCGCTCTTTGAACGCCTGCACTGCCGCGACCTGCTCATCACCCTTGGCCCCCAGGGCATGGCCTTGTTCGAGGGCGGCGCAAAGGCCAGCCACATCCCCACCTTTGCGCGCAAGGTTTTTGATGTCACCGGCGCGGGCGATACGGTCATCGCCACCCTGGCCCTGGCCATGGCGGCAGGAGCCACCCTGCTCGACGCCGCCGTGCTGGCCAACCACGCCGCAGGCATTGTGGTGGCGCAGGTGGGCGCGGCCACGCCCACGCCAGAGGCGTTGCAGAAGGCTGTTGAAGATCGCCCTGCTCCGCCCATCGCGCCGCTTGAAGGCTTCCTCAAAACATGAAGGCACAGGCCCGGCATTGCAGCACAAGCTCAGCCAGGGCCGCAAACGCAGCAAGCAACGACAACAACAGGAGGCAGCGCAATGCCCAAGGCACAAGCAGCGAAAAGCGCAAAGATGGACACAACAATCCAGACTTTGGGCCAGGCCAAGATCCCCTCGCCCCTCAAGGCCTTCCGCTTCATCGAGCAGGACGAGACCCTGGAGTTGCGGCTGACCGAGGAAGAGGCCGACCTGGGCAGCCAGGCCGGGCAGGCGCTGGTTTTTGAAAAGGCCGGGCCGCGCGGCAAGCTCTATTTCGACTCGTCCAAGGTCAAGTGCGCCATCGTGACCTGCGGCGGCCTGTGCCCCGGCATCAACGACGTCATCCGCGCCATCGTCATGGACGCCTACCACCACTACCACGTGGCCTCGGTCATCGGCATTCGCTACGGGCTGCAGGGCTTCATCCCCAAGTACGGGCACGACATCGTGGAGCTGACGCCAAGAAACGTCAGCAATTTCCACGTGTTCGGCGGAACGGAGCTTGGCAGTTCGCGCGGGCCCCAGGCTGCCGATGAAATTGTGGACGCGCTGGAACGCATGAACGTGGGCGTGTTGTTCATGGTTGGAGGCGACGGCACCATGAAGGCCGCCGCCAACATCGTGAAAGAGATCAAGGCGCGCAACTCACGCATCAGCGTCATCGGCGTGCCCAAGACCATAGACAACGACATCAACTTCGTGGGCCAAAGCTTCGGCTTCGACACAGCCGTGGAAAAGGCCACCGAGGCCATTGCCTGCGCCCATGTGGAAGCTGTGGGCGCGTACAACGGCATCGGCATCGTCAAGCTCATGGGCCGGGAATCCGGCTTCATAGCCGCCCAGGCCACCCTGGCGCTCAAGGAAGTGAACTTCGTGCTGGTGCCGGAGTGCCCCTTCTCCCTGGAGGGTCCTGGCGGCCTGCTGGAGCAGCTGGAAGACCGCCTGCGCACCCGTCATCACGCGGTCATCGTGGTGGCCGAGGGCGCAGGCCAGCACCTCTGCGAGGCCAGCGGCCGCACCGACGCCTCCGGCAATCCCGTGCTGTGCGACATCAGCTCCCTGCTCATCGGCCGCATCAAGGAGCACTTCAAGCAGCGCAACATGGAGGCCACCATCAAGTTCATCGACCCCAGCTACATCATCCGCTCCGTGCCGGNNACGACCGCGTCTACTGCGGCTTCCTGGGGCAAAACGCCGTGCATGCGGCCATGGCGGGCAAAACGGGCATGGTGGTCAGCCGCCTGCAATCGCGCTTCGTGCATGTGCCGCTGGAGCTGGTTACCTCCAAGCGCAAGAAGCTGAACATCGAGTCCGACTACTGGCGCGCAGTGCTCGAATCCACCGGGCAGGAATCCATGACGCCGCTTCCCGGCGACGCCGAGCCCTCCCCCGCCGCCTAGGCCCGCAACGGCACACGCGGCGCAGACGCAAAAAAAGACGCCCGGTTCGCCGGGCGTCTTCGTTTGCAGGCAGGAGAAGCTGCGGGATTTAGTCTTCGTTCACGGCCTGGCGCAACAGCATGTGCTCGCCAATGGTCTTGCGGGCGTCCTCGGCCTGCAGGGCCATGGCCAAAAGCTCGAACATGTCGTTCACAGGCAGTTCCAGCGCGCAGCCGCCGTTATCGGCAATGACGGTCTCGCCCTGCTCGTCCAGGGTATAGGCGCGGCGCTCGCGTCCCTCGCCGGAGGCGGCGATGATGCCGTAGGCAACCTTGCCCTCTGCGCTGCGGTACACCTTCTCCACCGTCAGCAGGCCCGTGGCGGTGCTGAAGTGGATGTCCTCGGCCACCAGGGTGCCGGTAAGGCCGATGGGGGCGCCAAAGTCATTCGGCAGCGTTACGGCGCGGGGGCCAAGATTCTGTTCCATGTTCTGCGGCGTGCGGTTCATGCGCTCTCCTGGGTCGTGAACGTCAGAGGGGCAGCTTGCACTGCCTGGGCCTGTTGCGGGCCGGTTCGGGCTTCCAGTGCCTCCAGCCGCGCGCCACATATTCGTGCAGGGCGTCTTCGGTAACGCGCCACTGCGTGCCCACCCGCAAGGCGGCAATGTTGCCGTCCTTCACCAGCCGGTAGGCGGTGCGGGGGTGAATGCGCAAGATGTCGGCCACTTCCCGTATGGTCAGCAACTTGGGGAGAACCCCTCCCCCATCCTGCACAGGCACATCCATGTCTATCATAAGACACCGATGTACAGCTGTATGCACCCGTTGTCAAAGAATGTCAACGGATGTCATTCGAATGCATCGACGCCAAAAAACGCCTCGCCAGAATGGCTTTTACGGAACGAAAACAGGCTTAGAAGGCTCCCGTGTCCTGCCGGGGCCAAGAGCCGTTGTAGCCCATGCAGAGATAATAATAGAAGGGGCGCACCGGCTGCCCCCGGAAGGAGGCCACATAACGATACGGGCCGGAAACGCTGGCGAACATTTCCGTGGCCACGGGGGGCACGCTGGGCGAATCGCCGCGCAACACAAGAATGGCGTCCCAACCTTCCTTGCCCTTGGGGCCGCCCCAAAGATCATACTGATTCATGCGGCGGCCGTCCCACCACAGGCAATAGGCGCGCGGCTGGCCCGGCACATAAAAGGCCAGCTCCGCCGTAATGTCGTACACGTCGCTCATGAAAAACACGCGCGAGGGGTCCGGGAAGCGCGTATCGGCCACGCTGCGCATGTGCTGGCCAAGGTCCTGCCAGCCCTTGAGGCGGTGCGCCGGGTTGAGGCTTTGCGGCACGGGCAGAAACTGGTGCAGGTGCACAAACAGCAGCAGCGCCAGGCTGGCCCAGGCTCCGGTCTTAAGCCACTTCCAGGCGCGCTGGCTGGGGCCCGCAACCAGCAAACGGTGCAGTTCCGCAGCGCACAGCAGGCTGCCCGCGACGAAACTGACGGCGTTCCAGTTGGCCAACACCTTGGTGTGAAAGCTCCAGGCCAGGAAAAAGAGCGTCATGGGCCAGAAGAACACGGCCAGCAGCGTGGATTGTTGCAGGTTAAGCGCGCCTGGTGAGGCGCTGTATGCCGCGTTTGGCCGCCAAGCCTGGAGCGCGGCGCGCCACCCGGCAAGAAGCGCCAGCACATACCACCAAGGCAAGGCAAAGCCCAGCTGAGCGCCCACGTATTCAAACACGCGGGAAATTCGAAAACTGGCGTGGGAGGCTTTGCCGGTAACGCCAATGAGGTGCAGCACGTGCTTGTAGCCCACAAAGTCGTTCTGCATGTTCCAAATAAGCGTAGGCAGGAACCCGAGGCAGGCCCCAAGCCCCAAAGCCAGCACCAGCCTGGGCCAAAAGCGACGGGGCAAAGCTCCCTGCCGGTGCAGCAAAAGCGCATAGGCAAAAGCCAAGCCAGCCAAGCCGAGCATGGTGTACTTGGCCAGAATGCCCACGCCATAGGCCAAGGCCAGCAAGGCGTAAGGCCACAAGCCCCGGTCCTGGCCCTGCTCGTCCTGCGTGGTGGCGGCATAAAGCGCCAGCATGCACAGGGTCCAGCAGATGACAAAGGGGTTGTCCGTGGTCATGAGGATGCCCAGGGCCTGGAACAGCGGCGAAACCGTGATGACGAAGACCGCCAGCACAGCCATGAGCGGGCTGCGCCACAGCTTGGCCACAAGCAGCCAAACCAGGGCCGGGAACAACGCAGCGCCCAGGATAGACCCCAGGCGCACGCCGAGCTCGGTATCGCCAAAGAACGTTGTACAGCTCGCTATTATCCAGGCGATGAGCGGACCCTTGGAGTAGTAGGTAAGCTGCATGGTGCGGGTCCAGTCCCAGTACTGGGCCTCGTCCTGCACCAGGCCAAGCTGCCCGGTGGCCACAAACCACAGCCGCAAGGCCAGGGCGCTGGCGGCGATGAGAAAAGCCCAGAGCCCGGGACGGGCGGAAAGGCTGCCTATAAGCCCGTTATGACGCATTGGGTGCCTCAGAAACTGCTGGAGAGCGTGAAGAGCGCGACGCGGCCCTCATGACGGGCGGCGACGGTGCAGACGTCCTTGCCAAAAATCGGAACCGGGCGTGCCGGGAATGTGCTCATGATAAAAACCTTTAGGCGCTGTTGCGCGTGCGCAAGGTTCTAGCGTGCCCCAAAAGGTTTGGCAAGGACGCGCGGAAGCACGACGGCAGCGTGCGCGCAAAAGGCGCAATTAGCGGATATATGTTGGCAGGTTAAGCAATAGATTCGTGGTGTAGGTGATCATCTTGTCCATGATCCAGGGAAAGGCCAGGATGAGTGCAATGAACATGGCCACCAGCTTGGGCACCAGCGAGAGGGTGGCGTCCTGAATCTGCGTGGCGGCCTGGAAAATGCTGATAAGCACGCCGACCACCAGACCAACGCCCATCATGGGCAGGCAGATGACCAGGGTCAGCTCCATGGCCTCGCGCGCAAAACCGACGACGAATTCGGGGGTTATGGCCATGCGAGCCCCGTCAACCGAAGGAGTTGACCAGCGAGCCGATGAGCAGGCTCCAGCCGTCAACCAGGATGAACAAGAGAATTTTGAAGGGCAGGGCCACCGTGGCCGGGGGCAGCATCATCATGCCCATGGAAAGCAGAATGCTGGCCACCACCATGTCCAGAATCAAAAACGGAATGTAGATGAGAAAGCCGATGGAGAAGCCTGTTTTGAGCTCGCTGATGGTATAGGCGGCCACAAGCATGATGGTGGACACCTGCTCCTTGTTCGTGGGCCGCTCTTCTTTGGAAATGGAGTAGAAGATGGAAAGGTCTTTTTCGCGCGTGTGTTTGAAGAGGAACTCCCGGATGGGCACCTGGGCGTTGTCCAGGGCCTCTTTGAAGCCGATCTTCTCCTCCATGTAGGGCTCAAGGGCCTGCTCGTTGACGCTCTTGATGACCGGCCCCATGATGATGATGGTCATGAACAGGGCCAGGGAGGCCATGATTTGCGCGGGCGGCATTTGCGGCGTGCCCATGGCCTGCCGCAGAAAGTGGAACACGATGATGATGCGCGTGTACGAGGTCATGGTAAGCACGATGCTTGGGGCGATGGACAGCACCGTGAACAGAAACATCAGCTCCAGGGCCACGGCGACCTTGCCGGGCTCGGACTGCCCGGCGGAAAGCTGCATGGTTAGCGAGGGCGCCTGGGTAACCGTGGCGCGTGAGGGTGAGGAGACAGGGTTGGGGGCTGCGGCCTGCCCCAAGGCGGGCAGGAGGACGAGGAAAGAAAAGAGCAGCAACAGGGCCAGGCTAACGCGGAGGCTGCTCCCGCGGGGCGAAGAGCGGCGGTCCGTCTCCCCTGTCGTCGCGCTCGGCAGCGGCGCGGTCGTCTGCCAGAAAGGGGCGGAAAGCAAGGGGATTGTCATTGCGGGCCTCGGCGTTGCGAACGCCAGCGTCGTTGCTCTCCCCCTGGCGGGGGGCAGGGGCTGCGCCGTCCTTGCGCCAGCTGAGGAGATCTTCAAAAATTTTGGGATCATCGGCTTCCTTCCGGGCGGCGGGCGCAGGCGGCGCCAGCTCCGCCAAGGTGTTTATCGACCCCTCGGTGATGCCGATGACGAGGGTCTTGTCCTGCACGCGGATGACGGCCACGCGCTGGCGCGAGCCCATGCCCAGCTGGCCGAGCACCTGCAAATCGACACGCTCCACGCCTCCAGAGCGCATGGCCCCGGGCAGCAGGCGCTTCAAAACATACACCACGCCGTAAATAAGCCCCACAATGCACGCCAGGGCCACAACCATCTTCACGATGTCAAAAAACAGCTGATCAGGCAAGCTGCTTCACCCTCTCGATGGGGCTGATGATGTCGGTCAGGCGGATGCCGAACTTCTCATTGATGACCACCGCCTCACCGCGCGCCACCAACTTGCCGTTCACATAAATTTCCATGGGTTCGCCCGCAAGCTTGTTCAGCTCCACCACGGAGCCCTGGCCCAGCTGGAGCAGCTCGTTGATCAACAGCCGCGTGCGCCCCAGCTCTGCGGAAACCTCAAGCGGAATGTCCAGAATGAAGTCCAGGTCGCGCTTGGTGCCGGGATTCTGACGCTGGGCCTTGTGCTCGTCGGTCATGTCCCGGAACTGCGGCTCGTGGGTCTGTGTGCGCAGGAAGGACTGTTCCTTGTCCTTCTTGACGTCGTCGGCCTCTTGCGTGGCCAGGGCCTTGGCCCACTCGTCCGCCAGGGCCTCGTCCGACGAAGCGGGCGCTGCGGGCGCTGCGGGCGCTGCGGACGAAGCTGCCGCGCCGCCTGCGGCGGGTGCGGGCTCCTGCTCCAGCAGGGCGTTGGCCCACTCCTCGGCGAGTTTGTCCTGGTCCTTGTCGTCGGCCATGCAGACCTCTCTCTTGGGCTGAAGGTTCGGCCCGCGCCGTCACAGATTCTGGCGTAGCGGGTCTTTCATGCATCTACTGCAAAACCCGTGCAGACGCAACAACGCAAAGGCCCGCCCTGGCACGCCTACTGAATGACGATCTCGGTAATATACACGCGCAGCACCTTCTGCTCGCCAAGGACGAGGGTAAGGCGCTCCACAATCTCTTTCTTGAGCAGGATCTTGTTCTCCAGGCTGCCCAGGTCCTCGTAAGTCTTGCTGGAAAGCAGCAGCAAAAGCGAGTCCTTGACCTTGGCCATGTTCTTGTTCAGCTCGTCGGCGGCAAGCTTGTCCTTGACCTCGATGTCCAGGGCCAGCTTGAGATAGCGCCTGCCTTGCGGCTCGGCCAGGTTGACCAGCAGCGGCGGAATGCTCACAAGCTCGCCCACGCCTTCCGGCAAGGGAGCTCCGTCAGCCGGCTTGTCGCCATGCTCGCCCTCGGCCTTCTTCTCGCCGTGGCCCTCGTCGGCCTTCTGTTCTGTGGCATTGTCATCGGCCGGGGCGGCCTTTTTGCCCATCCACCACTTGTAGCCGAAGAACCCGCCGCCGCCCAGCACGCCAAGCAGCACAACGCTCAGTATGATTATGATCAGTTTCTTCTTGGACTTCTTGGGAGCCTCGCCATCAAGGGCGACTTCCGCAACCGGTTCCTTCGCTGGTTTCTTTGCCACGATGCACACCACCTTCTTCGCTGCAGCCGGAGGGCCCGGCACCAAACGCCATTGCCGCAAGAATCATATCGGCTGCATGGTGAAAAGATATAGTCATTAACGCGCAACAATGGCAAGGGCGGCACAGGCGCACCAAACAAAGCAGAAGCGCCCGCCCGGTTGCGCTTGTGCACGAACTAAGGCAACAGCAACATCCATGAACGTGCTCATAGCGCACCAGAACTTTCCAGGCCAATTCCGGCATATTGCACGGCGTTTGGCCTCCAACGGTCACGGAGTGCTGGGCCTTGGCGGCGCGCAGGCCCCTGGCCTGCCGGGCATAAAACTGCTGCGCTACGAGCTGAAAAGCCGCCCCAAGCCCTCGCATCCGTACCTGAGCACCCTGCAGGCGGGCGTGCAGAACGGCGAGCTGGTGGCCAAGCTGCTGCACAAACTAAAGAAACAGGGCCAGGCGCCAGACGTCATCCTGGCCCACCCCGGCTGGGGCGAAGCGCTCTACATGAAAGACGTTTTGCCGGATGTGCGCCTGGTTTCGCTGTTCGAGTTCTACTACCATGCCCACGGCGCGGACGTCGGCTTCGAGCCCGGCGCAGAGGTGGGTCTGGACCAGGCGGCCCTGCTCACCTCGCGTAACCTGCTGCATCTTATGAACCTGGAACGCTGCGATGCGGGCATTTCACCCACCCTGTGGCAGCGCTCCCTGCACCCTGCGGCTTATCAAAACAAAATCAGCGTGGTCCACGAAGGCGTGGACACAGAGCTGATGGTCCCGGACGCCAGCGCGGCCTTCACCCTGGCGGACGGTCGCAGGCTGACACGCGCCGACACGGTGCTGACCTACGTGGCGCGCAACCTGGAGCCCTACCGCGGCATCCACGTGTTTCTGCGCGCCCTGCCGGAAATCCAGCGCCGCAACCCGCAGGCGGTCACGGTCATCGTCGGGGGCGATGGCGTAAGCTATGGCCGCAAGCCCGAGGGCGCGGCCAACTGGCGCGAGAAGCTGCTGGCCGAGGTGGGCGGTCGGCTGGACCTTTCCCGCGTGGCCTTCACCGGCCAGTTGCCCTACGCAGCCTACCGCAGCCTGCTGCAGGTCTCCTCGGCCCACGTGTACCTCACCTATCCCTTTGTGCTGTCCTGGTCGGTTTTGGAGGCCATGAGCTGCGGCTGCCTGCTGGTGGCCTCGAACACGCCCCCCGTGGCCGAGGTGCTGCGCGACGGCGAAAATGGCCTGCTCTTTGACTTCTTCGACCAGGAGGCCCTGGCGCAGCGGGTGACGGACGCCCTGACCCGGCCCAAAGGCTTCGCCCCCCTGCGCCTGGCGGCCCGGCAGACCATCGTGCAGGGCTACGGGCTGGAGCAGGGCGCCAGCCGCTATCTGGCGCTGCTCGGGGCTTCATAGCGCATAAAAGCGCGCAGGGCGAACCAATGCGGAGCGGCCCAAGCGCCAACCACAAGCGCAACCACAACAGACACCAATAGGTACAAAAAAAGGCGGCCACGGGACCCCCCGCAGCCGCCTGAAGCGTGCCTTACGTCAAAAGCGCGGCTAGCTGCCGCTCATGCCTTCTTCCCTGGCATAGCGCACCACAAAGGCCTTGGCCTCGTCGATGCTGGTCACGTCGCCCGCGATCTGCGCCTTGAGCAGGGCGTCGCGGATGATGCCCACCGTGGGGCCGGGGTTCAGTCCGGTGGACTGCATGATGTCGCGGCCATTGAGGAACGGCTCCAGGGCCTCCTCGGGCGTGTCGCCGCGCTCCAGCATCTTCAAATTGTGGTTGAACTCGCGGTAGGAGCCGCCGCGGGCCTTGATGTCCGCCCGGACCATCTCCAGGATGCGCGGGTATTCGTCAATGGCCATGAGCCTGCGGATGCCCTTGTCGGTGAGCATGAAGTGCGGGCGCATGTGGTCGCGCACCAGGGTGCAGATAAGGTCGATATCCTCCGGCGGGAAGTGCAGGCGGTTCAGGATCTTGCGTGTCACCTTGGCGCCAACGCGGTGGTGCTGCAAAAAGCTCCACTGCCCATCGGAGTACTCCACTGTGTACAGCTTGCCCACGTCGTGGAACATGCAGGCGAGCGTGCCGTACCAGTCGTAGGGCAGCACCTCCGGGTAGTGGCGCATCACGTCGATGGTGTGGGCGAAGACGGTCTCTTCCCCGGCCTCCGGGGTCTTGATCTGCTTCACGCGGGCCAGGGCGGCGATTTCGGGGATAAAGCCGTGCAGAATCTGCGATTCGAACAACAGCTGCACAAAGGCGTGCAGGTTCTCGGCCTCCACCTTGCGCCACTCGTCCATGATGTCCGAGGCCGGGCAGTAGTCCAGCACGCGGCGCGCGCCCCGGATGATGGCCATCCAGGAGTTGGGCTCGATGGGCAGATGGTAGTTGGCGGCGAAGCGCAGGGCGCGCACGGCCAGCAGGTAGTCCTGCTTCAAGGCCTGGTCGGGGAAGCCCTTGATGGAGATCTGGCCGTTGTCGAAGGACAGGCCGTGGTCCTGCTCGTGCGCGGTGGGCAGGTAGGGGCAGGCGGCGGAAAGCGGAATCTCGCCGCGCTCCTGCAGAATTTTGAGCAGGCGCGGGGTCAGCCGGGCCACGCACTCTTCGGGGTGGCCGCCATCCTCCACGGAAGCGGGATGGAAATAGAAGGTGGTGCCGCCCTGGCGCAAAAGCCCGGTGACGCCTTCCTCGTTGCTGGTTTCTATGGTCGGGAACTGGCGCTTGAGGCCGTCGAAATCAAGCTCCGTGCTGATGTCCATGGCCAGCTCGGCGTTGGCATCGGCAAGGGCGGACTTCTGCAGCCGCGCGTTGATGACGTAGGCGTCGTAGCCGTTGCGCATGATGGTCTTGCACAGTCCGACGGCGTCTTTGAAAGGCTGGCTCATTGATCCTCCACTTTGGGCGCTTGGGAGCGCTTGTACGCGCATGCCTGCCCGCGCAAGGCTGCGGGATCGGCTGGGGTTCGTGGTGCTTCGCGCGGGCTAAACGCCCGACACGAGACCCCCTATCACCATTTTCCCCGCAAGGAAATGGGCCGCGACCCGTCCCCGCAGGGAGCGCCCCAAAAGCGGGGTGTTCTTGCTCTTGCTGTGCATGGTCTGCGCGCTCACGGTCCAGGCGGCGTCCTGGTCGAAGAGCACAAAGTCCGCCGGGTCGCCGGGGGCGAAGGTGTTCACCGGCAGGGCGAAGCGCCCGCAAGGGGCGGTGGTCCAGGCGCGCACAAAGGCGTCAAAGGGCAGCCTGCCCGCGCGCACAAGCTCCCAGGTGGCGCTCAGGGCCGTATCCAGGCCGGAGATGCCGCAGGGCGCCGCGTCAAACTCCACTTCCTTCTCGTGGGCCGCATGGGGCGCGTGGTCGGTGGCCAGCATGTCCACCACGCCTTCGGCCAGGGCGTCGATGAGCGCGTCCACATCGGCCCTGGTGCGCAGGGGCGGGCTGACCTTGGCGGCGGCGCTGTAGCCTGCGGCCTCGTCTTCGGTAAGCGTCAGGTAATGGGGGCAGGTCTCTGCGGTAACGTCCACGCCGCGCGCCTTGGCAAAGCGGATGAGCGCCACGCTCTTTTCGCAGGAAATGTGCGCCAGGTGGACGGGCACGTTCAGATACTCGGCCAGGAGCACGTCGCGCGCCACCTGGATGGCCTCGGCCACGTCCGGCTGGGCGGGCAGGCCCAGGCGGCTGGACACCTCGCCCTCGTTCATGCCCGCAGCCGGGGCCAGGTACGGGTCTTCGCAATGGTCAATGACGATCATGCCCAGGTCGCTGGCGTATTCCATGGCGCGGCGGAAAAGCTCGCTGTTTTCCACCGGGCGGCCGTCGTTGGACATGGCCTTGCAGCCCGCAGCGGCCAGCTCGGCCATGGGAGCCAGCTCCTGGCCCTTCAAGCCCTTGGTGAGCGCGCCGATGGGGAACAGGCGCGGGCCGTGGGGCCAGCCCTTGCGGGCCTGCTCCAGCATGAATTCGGTCACGCTGGCCGTATCGTTCACGGGCCGGGTGTTGGCCATGCACATGAGGTTGGCGAAACCGCCATGGGCTGCGGCCCCCAGGCCGGAGGCGATGTCTTCCTTATATTCCTGGCCGGGCTCGCGCAGGTGCACGTGCACGTCGGTGAGGCTGGGCAGAAGCACTAGGCCGGAGGCGTCGATCTCCTTGGCCGCGCGCAGGTCCAGGCTGCCCGCCGGGGCGAGGGCCATGATCTTGCCCTTGGCCACAAAAACATCCACCAGCTGGCCCTTGAGCTGCTGCCCGCGCGCGGAAAGCCCGCCCTTGAGGGCCGATTTTGCGGCGGCGGCGCCCTTTTCGGAAGGCTTGCCAGAGCCCTTGATGGGGCCAAACCACAAAGCGCCGCGCACGGCCAGGTCTATCTTCGGCATCTTTCCCGCCTCAAGCTGTTGGGTTGGCAACGTCATGGGAAGGACCTCCTAGGCGGGGATGCCGGACTCTGTGGCGTCCGGCGATTTGCGGGTAAGGTACAAAAAGAGCAGGGCCATGCGCACGGCCACGCCGTTCTCCACCTGCTCCAGAATCAGGCTCTCGGCGCTGTCCGCCAGGGCGGAGCCGATTTCCACGCCCCGGTTGATGGGCCCGGGGTGCAGGATGCAGCAGCCGGGCGCTGCCTCGTGCAGGTGCGTTTCGCACAGGCCGAAGGTGCGCGCGTATTCGCGCAAATCGGGCAGCAGGCCCGCTTGCTGGCGCTCCAGCTGCAGGCGCAGGCACATCACCGCGTCCACGCCCTGGCAGGCCTTGGCGAGATCGCAGAAAACCTCCACGGGCCAGGCATCCAGCCGGGGGGGCAGCAGGGTGCGCGGGGCGCACAGGCGCACACGCGCGCCCAGCAGGGTAAGCAGCAGCACGTTGGAGCGCGCCACGCGGCTGTGGGCTATGTCGCCCAGAATAAGCACGGTCTTGCCCGCGAAGTCGCCCTTCCAGCGGCGGGAAAAGGTCAGGGCGTCCAGCAGGGCCTGGGTGGGGTGGGCGTGGCGTCCGTCGCCCGCGTTGATGACGCTGCATTCCAGGCGCTCGGCCAGGAACTGCGCCGCGCCGCTGGAGCCGTGGCGGATGACGATGCCGTCCGGGTTCATGGCCTGGAGCGTCAGCGCCGTGTCTTTGAGGGTTTCGCCCTTCACCAGGCTGGAGCTGCTCTTGGCCAGGGCGAAGGTGTCTGCGCTCAGGCGCTTGCCCGCCATGTCGAAGCTGGTCTTGGTGCGGGTGCTGGGCTCGGCGAAGAAGAGCACCACGCTGCGGCCCTTGAGGGTGGGCACCTTTTTCACGGGTCGGCTGTTGATCTCACGAAAATACGCGGCTGTGGCCAGAATGTGGCGCACCTCGTCCGCCGTAAGCTGCGAGATGTCCAGCAGGTCTTTGTGTTTCCACTGCATGTCGGCTTCCTTCCTCCCCCGGCCTTACGCCGGGCTTCTCCTCCGCGCGCCCTCCTGGGAGGTGGGGGCGGGGGCGGGTCGTTACCTGTGCGGACAGTCGTTACCTGTGCGGACAGACATCCAGAACGGCTTGCGGCACAACGGAAAACCGCGCCAGCCGTCCCGGGGCCAGGCAGCCAAGCCGCCCGGCCAAGGGCACGCCGCGAGAAAAGCAGCGCGCCGGGTTTGTGGTGATGAGCGCCAGGGCCTGCACAAGGTCCAGCTCCGAATTGTGGGCCAGCAGCCAGGCCACCTCGCCGTAGGGGTCCAGGTCGGTGTTGGAGCACAGGCCGTCGGTTCCCAGGCACACGTTGACCCCGGCCTTGAGCAGCTTGAGCGCCGGGGCCTGGCCCACGCCGATGTATTCGTTGCTGCGCGGGCACAGGCACACGCTGGCCTTGCTGGCGGCGATGCACCTGATGTCCTCGTCGCTGACGGTGACGCAGTGCACGAGCAGGGTGTCCTCATCCAGCAGGCCCAGCTGGTGCGCCAGGGGCACGGGGCGTTGCTTGGGGGCCGTGTAGCCGGTGATGTAGCCACGGGCCTTGAGCAGGTCCAGGAAGGCATTTCTGCCCGTGAGCAGGATCTCGTCCTCGTCCGCGTGCTCCGCCAGGTGCAGGGAGAAAGGCAGGCCGCGCCTGCGGCACACATCCTTGGCGGCGCGCAGGCGCTCGCCGCTGGTGCTGTACAGCGCATGCCCGGCAACGCTCATCACGCCCCGGCCGCTGCCTTCCACCTCGCCCACGCGGGGCAGCAGCGCGTCCGGGTCGGCCGGGGTCTCCACGCCGATGACCTCTGCAAAGGACGCGAAGCCCAGACCGGAGGAGGCCAGGATGCCGCCCACCGCTGCGGCGTTGCGGGTGCTGATGTCGGCCAGGAAGGCCACGCCGCGCTGCTCCATGCGCAGCAGCGCGCCGCGAATGGAGGCCGGGTCCAGCTCGTACAGGGGCTGGGCCACCAGGCTGGTGACCCAGGGCACAAAGCCTTGCCCGGCCACGGTGCGGCCCAGCAGGTGCGTCATTTCCAGGTGCACGTGGCTGTTGAAGGTGGCCGGGGCCAGGGTGACGTCGCCCAGGTCGCGCACGGGGCCGCTGTGCAGGGCGCGCAGGCGCCCGTAGGACCCCACGGCCAGGATCTCGCCGTCCTCGATGACAACGGCGGCGTCCTGGAGCAGCGGGGGCTGGTCCGGGGTCATGGGTGCGGCAAAGGCCGCGCGGAGCAGTTCGGGCATGGTCCAGCCTGCGCTTGAGGTTCCGCGCCGCTCCCCGCCTGGCGGGGTCCTTGCGGCGCTTGTGTTCTGTCCTGTGGCCTGCGCTCAAAAAAAGGGAGGCTTGCGGCCTCCCCCTGCCATCACATGGATGGAATCTTGTCCTGTGGTTCGGTGAGGAAAAACTTGCCCTCGACAATCCACTTCTTGAGCTCCTCGGCTATCTCCAGCGACATGGTGTAGCTGGTCACGGGCACGGTTTGCGCCGCGCGCTCGTTGACGATGATGCTGCCGCTCTTGAGCTCCTCGAAGGTGGCGTGGGCAATGACCCTGTTGACCCCGGTGGGATAGTCGAAACCATAGTCCTTGATGGGCATCTGGATGTCCGCATCGGAGACGCCGGTGAACCAGGCCATGTCCTCGTCCAGGATGGGAATGGGAATGCCCACGCCCATGTTCAGGGAGCAGCCGTAGCCCACCAGGGAAAGGCCGCGCACGTAGCGCGGGTCCATGTGCTTCAGGTCGCCCTTGAGCATGAGGGTGCCCGCAGCGGAAAGCGGCAGGCCGCGTTCGTTGCGCGCCGGCTTGGGGTTGTGCTGCGTGCCTGCGCCAATGACATAGCCCACGCCGCCGCCCAGGAAGATCCGCGTGCCCAGGCCGATGGTGCGCAGGTAGGGATCGTTGAACAGGGGCGAGAGCTGCCCGCTGGTGGCGTAGTTGGCGTTGCGGCAACCGGGCTTGAGCGGGCCCATATAAGTATAGATGGTGCGACCGCTCATGTTCACGGCGCAGTTATAATTCTGATAACAGTTGCGCGGGTTCAGAAGCTGGGCATAGGCCAGGCTCGCCAGGGTGACGTCCTTCTCCAGCTCCTTGCGGGGGTAGCAGTCGGTAACATAGCTCTTGGCCCGCAGGCGCACGGGCTTGCCGCGCAGCAGGTCCTCTATGACGTGCCCGCCGCCGTAGGCGAAGCGGCCGGGGTAGACCTTGTTCAGCGGATCGTCGGCGCTAGGCTCCGTGGCGCCCAGGTAGGCATCCACTGCGGCCAGGCCGCCGTAGCAGGGCACGTTGTTCAGCCACACCTGGGAGGCGCGCATGAGCGGCGGTTCCTGCCCGAAGTTGAACAGCAGGCCGGAAGAACACATGGGCGAGAAAGTGCCCGTGGTGACCACGTCGACTTCCTTCGCGGCCTTGGTCTTGCCCAGGCGCTTCACGGTTTCGACCATTTCCTCGGCAGTGAGGACGACGGCCTTGCCTTTTTTGATGCGCTCGTTGATCTCGGCAATGGTCTTTTCGGTCTTGGCTTTGCCGGCCATATTTCCTCCGCTGCCGCCCTGCCGGGAGTGGCGGGCGCTCTTCGCCGCTAGGGGCGAGGGGTTCTATTCGGCGAGATAATCCGGGCGGCGGCGGGGCGGCTTGCGCCGCTGGTCCGCGTGGGGTCTGGCCGCCGGGGCCATGCTCTTGCGCGGGCGCGCCTCGCCCTTGCCAATGACCAGGGTGAAGAGCGTGCGACCGCTTTTTTTGGAGCTCATATTCTTTACCTGCACGTAATTGCATCAAAAAAAACGCCCAAACACAACCGGGGCGAGACCTTGGGAAACGCTGCGCGTTCATTTGAACAACTCTGGAAAACGCGGCAGGAAACTGTGGAAAACATGCAAGCTTCCGGCGCTGCCCAACATGGCCCAAATCCCTTGGGAAGGCAAATCCTTTTCGAATGTCTGGTCTTGTCTATTCGCTTGGCATCGGAAGGCTTTTAAGGTAAAAGGCGGGGTGGTCGGGGCGCGTGTCGCGCCTGCTCCAAGGACCGCAAAAAAAATCCATGGTTATCCACAAATTGCACTGCCCAAGCGAGGCGCTCCCACCCGTGAAGAAAGCCCTTCGTGACCATTTGTCCGCCAGTTGCTCCGAGCAGGAATTGAAGCGCTGGTACGACCCTCTGGACATCCACCTGTCCGAGGGCGGACACGAAGTACGCGTGGCCTTTCCGCACAGCTACTTCGCCCAGTGGTTCGCCGGGCGCATGCAGGACCGTTTCGAGGCCGAGCTGTTCCGCTTCCAGGGCAAGGCCTGCGACATACGCTACGTGGCCCCGGCCTCGCGGCGCGGCGCGGCCACGCTGGAAAACGGCGGCGCAAACGGCACCGCTTTGATGGACCCGGCCGCCCAGCACGCCCGCAAGCTGACCTTCCCCTTTGACGCGCAGTACAGCTTTGAAAGCTTTCTGACCAACTCCAAAAACTACTTCCCGCTGGAAACGGCGCGCCAGGTGGCCAGAAGCGACGGCGCGCAGTTCAACCCCTTCGTCATCTGCGGCAAGTCCGGCTCCGGCAAAAGCCACCTGCTCAAGGCCATTGCCAACGAAATGGCCAAAACGCACCCCCTGGCGGAGATCCTCGTCACCACCGGGGAGGGCCTGCGCGCGCTGCTCTCCGGCCCGGACCCTCTTTCCGCGCGGGAGCATGTGTGCCGCCACCGTTTCCTGCTGGTGGACGACATCCACTGGCTGGCCGGAGACGAGCGCCTGCAGCAGGAACTGCTGGTCATTTTCAACCAGTACCAGGACGCGCGCAGGCAGATGGTCTTCACCTGCCAGGACCGCATCGGCGCCTGGGAAGACCTGCTGCCTTCGCTGCGCTCGCGCCTGGAGGGCGGCCTTGTGGTGGGGCTTAAGCAGCCGGACATGGAAGTGCGCGTGGCCCTCATCCAGGAGCGCGTGCGCGCCAAGAAGCTGCCCCTGTCCAAAGAGCAGGTGCTGACCCTGGCCCAGCGCTTCCAGAACTTCCGGGCCCTGGGCGGCATCCTCATCAAACTTCTGGCCTTCCGCGAACTCGTCCGGCGCGACATTTCCTCCCGCGACTTCGAGCAGATCCTTTCCAACACCGAGGAGCGCGACCAGCCGCAGATCACCGTGGACGTGGTTATAGACACCGTGTGCCAGCACTACCAGGTGAGCAAGAAGGACGTGCTGGGCGAGGACAGAAGACAGAACATAGCCCTGGCGCGGCAGGTGGCCATGTATTTGTGCAGGCACATGCTGGGCCTTTCCTACCCGGCCCTGGGCCGCTCCTTTGGCGGCAAGGACCACTCTACGGTGATTTATTCCGTAAAGAAAATTCATGAATTGCAAGAAGATGCCAAGGAAATGAAACAGCTGTTGAAAGATTTGAAGGTTCGTTGTCGGCAACCGGCGTAAGGCTGTTCCAAGGCCCCGTGAAACACCAGTCTGTTCCTGTGAAGCGACAGCCTGTGTTCTAAATAAACGATGTGAATTTCAATGCTTGCCACTGTTTCGAACAAAACGGCGCGGCTAATAATAGCCATCAAGGAGAATATGTATGTTTGTTAAAGTAAACCGCGACGAAATCATCGAAGGCCTGCAGAAGTCCGCCGGCATCATTCCCGCCAAAACCGGCGCGGCTTTCTTGCGCAGCATTTGGATGGAAGCCGAAGGCGGCAGCCTCAAGATCATGTCCACGGACTCCAGCCTGGAGTTCTGCGGCGAGTACCCAGCGCAGGTGATGACCCCGGGCCGCGTGGGCGTGCAGGGCCGCGCCTTTTGCGACCTGGTGCGCAACCTGCCCAAGGGCGAGCTTTCCATCAAGGCCGACGCCGAGGGCAAGAACGTGCTCATCGAGCAGGGACGCCGCAAGTACAAGCTGCCCGCCAACGAGCCGGAATGGTTCCAGGCTTTTGCGCCCTTCCCGGAAGGGGAGACCGTGTTCTGGAGCGGCGACTTTCTGCACGAGGTCATCGAGAAGATCGGCTTCTGCATCAGCGAGGAGGACAGCATGGAGGCCATCGCCTGCCTGTACCTTAAGCCGGAGCAGGACGCGGCGGGCAAGCGCGTGGAGGTTTGCGGCCTGAACGGGCACCAGTTCGCCATGTTTACCTTCGTCAACGACGACATCTTTGGCCTGCTGCCCCGAGACGGCGCGCTTATTCAGCGCAAGTACCTTTCGGAGCTTAAAAAATGGCTCGGCGCGGACGAGATTGAACTGGCCCTGGGCGAAAAGCGCATGTTCCTGCGCACGGGCGACAAGCGCGAGACCTTTAGCCTGCCGCTTTCGTTCTACCAGTATCCCAACTACCAGGGCTTTTTGTCCAAGCTGAAAGACCCGGCCGCCTCGCGCCTCACCGTGAACCGGGCCGAGCTCATCGACACCCTGGAACGCATCCTGATCTTCAACACCGACAGCAACCGCTGCACGTATTTTCTGTTCAGCCCCGGCGAGGTGGTGCTCTACAGCCAGGGTCAGGACGTGGGCACGGCCCAGGAGCCCTTGCCCGCCACGTACCAGGGCGATCTGCAGCGCATCGCCTTTCCCACCAAGAACCTGATGGAAATTTTGTCGCATTACAGTTCGGAGGAAGTCACCCTGACTTTGACCGGCACCGAGGCGCCCTGCGGCGTTTCCGGCGACAAGGACCAGAACTACAGCGTCATCATCATGCCCATGATGATTCAGGAAGAGACCTACTACGCCGAGGAAAACGCCTAAATGACCGACAAGGAAAAAAACGCCGCGGCCTATACCGCGGACAGCATCACTGTACTTGAGGGCCTCTCCGCCGTTCGCAAACGCCCGGCCATGTACATCGGCTCCACCGATGCGCGCGGCCTGCACCACCTCGTGTATGAAGTCGTCGACAACGCCATCGACGAAGCCATGGCCGGGTACTGCACACGTGTGAAAGTCACCCTGCACATGGATAATTCCGTCACCGTGTCGGATAACGGGCGCGGCATTCCGGTGGACATGCACCCCAAGGAGCACAAGACCGCCCTTGAAGTCGTCATGACCATTCTGCATGCGGGCGGCAAGTTCGACAACAACGCCTACAAGGTTTCCGGCGGCCTGCACGGCGTCGGCGTCAGCGTGGTCAACGCCCTGTCGGAAACCCTCATCGCCACCGTGAAGCGCGGCGGCCGCGCCTACCAGCAAACCTACGAGCGCGGCGTGCCCGCCGGACCGGTCACGGACATCGGCGAGGCCACCGGCACCGGCACCAAGGTGCGCTTCAAGGCCGACGAAGAGATCTTCGAGACCAACCAGTACGAGTACGCCATCCTCAAGAAGCGTTTTCAGGAACTGGCTTACCTGAACAAGGGCATGGAGATCGAGTTTATCGACGAGCGCAGCGGCACCAAGGACAACTTCAAGTTCGACGGCGGCCTGCGCAGCTTCGTGGAAGATCTGAACCAGGGCCAGACTCTGGTGCACGACATGATCTACGGCATTGGCGAGGCCGATTCCGGCGGCCATGGCACCGTGGTGACCGAGTTCGCCCTGCAGTACAACCAGGGCTACAAGGAAAACGTCCAGACCTTCGCCAACAACATCCGCACCGTTGAGGGCGGCACGCACCTGGCGGGTTTCAAAACGGCCCTCACCCGCGCGCTGAACACCTACATCCAGAAGTCCGAGCTAGCCAAGAAGATCAAGGAGAAGCTCTCCGGCGACGATGTGCGCGAAGGCCTGACCACCGTGGTCAGCGTCAAGCTGCCCATGCCGCAGTTCGAGGGCCAGACCAAGACCAAGCTCGGCAACTCCGAGGTGGCCGGCCTGGTTGCGGCCCTGGTGTACGAGAAGCTCACCACCTTCCTTGAGGAGAATCCCAAGGAGGCCAAGGCCATCATCGAAAAGGTGGTGGACGCCGCCCGCGCCCGCGAGGCCGCCCGCAAGGCCCGCGACCTGGTGCGCCGCAAGGGCGCCCTTTCCGACAACGCCCTGCCGGGCAAGTTGGCGGACTGCCAGAGCAAGGACCCCGCCGAGTCTGAAATCTTCATCGTCGAGGGCGACTCCGCAGGCGGTTCGGCCAAACAGGGCCGAAACCCGCGCATCCAGGCCATTTTGCCCCTGCGCGGCAAGATTCTGAATGTGGAGAAGACCCGCTACGACAAGATGCTGGGCAACAAGGAAATCCGCGCCATGATCACCGCCATGGGCGTTGGCGTGCCGGGCAACGGGCTGGACGACGACCAGGGGCCGGACTTCGCCCGCCTGCGCTATCACAAGATCGTCATCATGACCGACGCAGACGTGGACGGCAGCCACATTCGCACCCTGCTGCTCACGTTCTTCTACCGCCAGTACCGCGAGCTCATCGACCGCGGAAACATCTACATCGCCCAGCCGCCGTTGTTCCGCGCGCACAAGGGCAAGTTCGAAAAGTACATCAAGGACGAGAAGGAGCTCTACGCCTTCCTGCTGGCCCAGGCGGAAAAGATCCTGGTGGCCCGCGCCCTGGGCACCGCCACGGCGGAAATCCCGGCGCGCGAGTACTCCGGCAAGGAGCTGCGCAAGCTGCTCGATTCCATCCGCAACGTGAAGGACCGCGTGCGCGAGGCCCAGCACATGGGCATTGAGGAAGCGCTGTTCCTGGCGCTGGCCCGGGCCGACAAGCCCACCCCGCAGGACTTCACCGCCGTGGCCCTGGCCTCCATGCCGCCCCAGCCCGTTCTGGAACCCGGCGCGGTGGACGAGAACGGCGAGCCCCTGGCTCCCGTTGTGATTGCAGAGCCCGCCCCGGTTTCCGAACTGCCCCTGCGCAGCCTGGAGGAGCTCATCGCCCCTGTGCTGGCCGCCGGGTTCAAGGCCATGCTTGATGTGCAGGAGGACGAGAACGAGCGCCGCGTGTTCGTGGTGTTCACCAGCGCCAACGGGCACCGCACGCGCCTGGGGGTGGAGTTCTTCGCCTCCAAGACCTTCCGCAAGGCGCAGGAGGTTCTGCAAGGCCTGCTGGCCGATTGCGGCGGCGAAAGCTTCGTCATCGTCAAGGGCGAGGGCGGGGAGATCAAGGTAAGCGGGTTCTTCAACCTGCTGGCCGCCGTGCTGGACGAGGCCAACAAGGGCTACACCGTGCAGCGCTACAAGGGTCTGGGCGAAATGAACCCGGAACAGCTGTGGGAAACCACCATGGACCCGGAAAAGCGCACCCTGCTGCAGGTCAAGGTCAATGACGCCGAGGAGGCCGACCGGATCTTCGGCGAACTCATGGGCGACTCCGTGGCCCCGCGCCGCGAGTTCATCGAACGCAACGCCATGACCGTGGAAGATTTGGATATTTAGGGAAGGATGCGCTTGGATGGCGCTGCCCCCAAACCCCCGCCAAAGGGACGAGTCCCTTTGGAATCCCGTTATTGTTGATGTTTGTAGGAGAGATCGCTCGGATATCTCAAAGGAGTTGCATGAGCTGGTTTCTTTTCTTGGATGAAAGCGGACACGACAGAAAGAAGGCTCCATACGAAGTGCTTGCGGGCGTGGCCATAGAAGACCGCGAACTTTGGAACCTCATTCAACGTATCCGGGAGTCCGAACTGGAATTCTTTGGAACGAGAATATCTGAAGGCTCTTTAGAATTGAAGGCTAAGAAGCTTTTAAAACGGAAGACCTTTAAGCACGCGGGGCAGATGCCTGCGTTTGCAGCCGCTAAGCGCAGGGAATTGGCTTTAGCGTTGATCATGAACGGCACCGAAGTCAGCAGAGGAAGAATTACAGCATTGGCCCAAGCAAAGCTCGCTTTTGTTGAGCACGTGCTCGATCTATGCGCCCAACATAGGGTTCGTGTATTTGGAAGCATACTTGATTGCGACACGGAACCCGCCATACGAGCGGATTACCTTCGCAAAGATTATGCTTATCTTTTTGAAAAGTTTTATTATTTTCTTGAAGATTGTGGACCGGGGTGCATGGGGAGCATTGTCTTTGATGAGCGGGATAAGGCGGAGAGTCATCTGCTGTTAAACCAGATGGAGGAATACTTCATCAAAACAAGTAATGGCAGGACACGGGCTTCGCGGATACTGCCAGAACCGTTTTTTGTGCACAGCGATTTAACGACTGCCATTCAGCTGGCAGATATTGTTGCGTATGTCGTCTCCTGGGGTTTGCGGCTTAAGCGAATGAATCGCCCCAGGCGTGACGAACTCGGGCCATTCGTCGAGAAGATCTTGCCCTTGCGACACATGACTAAGAGGGAGTTCGGCGAGGACGGAGAAAAAACCGTATGGAGCCTGACATTTATTGACGGATTAGGGCCGCGAAACGGGCAATAAAAAAGGCAATGCCAGCTTGCGCCAACAAAGCCTCCAGCACCTCTTTAATGACGATGTGCTGGGTTGTCAACAAAAGCTCCTGAAGCCAGGGGCGGTAACAGGTTGGAGTATTTAATGAGTCAGAACGTCACCATTGAACGCGAGATGCAGAAATCCTACCTGGAGTACTCGCTCTCGGTCATTGTGGGCCGCGCCATCCCGGATGTGCGCGACGGCCTCAAACCCGTGCACCGGCGCATCTTGTACGCCATGCACGAGCTTGGCAACACCTACAACCGCGCCTACAAGAAGTCGGCCCGCGTCGTCGGTAACGTCATCGGCATGTACCACCCGCACGGCGATACGGCGGTGTACGACGCCCTGGTGCGCATGGCGCAGGAATTCTCCATGCGCGATCCCCTTGTGGACGGGCAGGGCAACTTCGGTTCCATCGACGGCGACGCCGCGGCGGCCATGCGTTACACCGAAGTGCGCATGGCCAAGCTGGCCAGCGAGCTTTTGGCCGACATCGAAAAGAAGACCATCGACTTCCGGCCGAACTACGACAACACCCTTGAGGAGCCCAGCGTGCTGCCTTCCAAGGTGCCCAACCTGCTGCTCAACGGCAGCTCGGGCATTGCGGTGGGCATGGCCACCAATATTCCGCCCCACAACCTGGGCGAGCTTATTGAAGGCTGCCTGCACGTGCTGGACAACCCCAACTGCTCCGCGCGCGAACTGCTGCCCATGATCAAGGGGCCGGACTTCCCCACGGGCGGCATGGTCTACACGGGCCGGGGCCTGTCCGACGCCTACCTCACCGGGCGCGGCAGCATCAAGATGCGCGGCGTGGTGAGCGTTGAGGAAGCCAAGAAGGGCGGCAAGGAAAACGTCGTCATTACCGAGATTCCCTTTGCCCTCAACAAGTCGAGCCTGGTGGAAAAGATCGCCGGGCTGGTGAACGACAAGAAGATCGAAGGCGTTGTGGACCTGCGCGAC
>DIVX01000105.1 GCA_002422505.1 Desulfovibrio sp. UBA6121 | reverse complement strand
TCGATCGCTCGTCCTAGGGCCTGCTTCCCGGAGCGTCTTGTTTCCCTGTGCGGCGTGGCGCGTCGCCCTTCGGGCCAGGACCGCGCCGCCTGAGCCATCCGCTGGCTGCGGAAGCGCTTTTCTTCTCACCGGGGGGCGAACTCCAGCTTTGGGAAACAGACCCCCAGAAAGCCTGCGCCTTTACAGCCGCGCTCCGGGCGGCTAGGGTTCCCCGCATGGATGCACCAGCCCTCCGCCGTCCGCCACGCCTGCTTTTGCTCACCAGCGCCTACTTTTTGCTGGGGGAGCTGGCCGCCGCCTGCAAGCGCCTGAACGTGCCGCACCTGCTGCTGGATCTGGCGACCAAGGAAATGGACGCGGAGCTTTTTGTGCGCACCCTGCGCGCCGCCGCCGCCACCTTCCGGCCAGAGGCCATCGTCACCGTGAACCACCTGGGCGTGGACCGCGAGGGCGTGCTGCAGGCCCTGGCGCGCGAACTGAAGCTGCCGCTGGTGTCGTGGTTCGTGGACAACCCGGAGTTCATCCTGCCCGTGTTCCCCAAGCCGGACGCGGAAAACACCCTCATCCTCACCTGGGACGCGGACAGCCTGGACGCCGTGCGCGCGCTGGGCTTCTCCAAAGTGGCCTGGCTGCCCCTTGGGGCCGACCCAGAGCGCTTCCGCCCTGGTCGCCCTGGCCGACCGGAGTGGCGCGCGCCCGTGTCCTTCGTGGGCAACTCCATGCTCACCAAGACCCTGCGCCGCCTGGACGCCGCCCGGCCCGGCCCGGCGCTGCTGGGGGCCTTCGTCTCCCTCGCCGGGGAGTTCGCCGCCACCGGGGAGCGCAACGTGCGCACCTTTCTGGCCGCCAGCCGCCCGGAACTTTTGCCGGAGCTGGACGCCCTGGGCGTGGAGCGTGCCACGGCCTTCGCCACGGCGGTTGTGTGGCGGGCCACCCTGCAGTACCGGCTGGATTGCATACACCGCACCCTGCCCTTTGGCCCGCTCATCGCCGGGGACCCCGGCTGGCGCGAGCTGCTGCCGCCTTCGCCCGGCCTGCGCCTGCACCCGGAAATAAACTATTACGAGGAACTGCCGGGCTTCTATCCGCAGAGCGACGTGAACTTCAACTGCACCAGCGTGCAGATGAAGGGCGCGGTGAACCAGCGCGTGTTCGATGTGCCCGCCGCAGGGGCCTTCCTGCTCACCGACCGCCGCGCCCAGTTGGAGCGCCTGTTCGAGCCGGGGCGCGAGATTGCCCTGTACGAGAGCCCGGACGAGGCGGGCGAGCTTTTGGCCCGCTATCTGGCCGATGCCCCGGAGCGCAGGCGCATGGCCCAGGCCGGGCGCGCGCGCGTGCTGGCGGAGCACACCTACGAGCACCGGCTGCGCAGCCTGCTGGCGGCCTTTGACGAGCATTTTCCCCAGCGCCCCGCCGGACCGCAGCGCTGCCCAAAGATGCCTGCCCCTGGTTGCGCAGAGCCGGATTGCTCCGGGCAGGGGGCCTAGCGTGGCGGGCGATCCCATTCTGGTGCTGCAAATGCAGCGCATGGGCGACCTGCTGCTTTCGTTCCCGATGTTTTTGTGGCTTTCGCGCAGCTATCCTGGCCGGGAGCTGCACGTGGTGGCGGAGGAAACCTTTTTCCATCCGCTCATGCCCGTAAGCCCGCCCGCCACCTACATCACCTGGCCCGCGGCCGAGGCCGGGGCGCTTTCCTCCCGCCGCTACCGGCTCATCGTGAACCTAAGCATCCGCGAGGAGGCCGCCCGCCTGGCCGGGAGCCTGGAGGCGGACGTGAAGGTGGGGCCGGTGCGCGGGGCGGACGGCGCGCTACGCATCCACGGGGCCTGGCAGCTCTACCGCTCCAGTCTGGTGGGCCTGGGCCGCCACAACCGTTTCCATTGGGCCGACCTGAACGGGCTGGACCTGGTGTCGCTCCAGGTGCCGCGCTTGACCCACTACGACCCGCCGCGCCAGCCGGATGCGGCCAATGCCAACGTTGGGCTTTTTGTGGGCGCCAGCGAGCCCGGCAAGCGCCCGGACCCGGCTTTTTACGCCGGGTTGGCGCGGGCGCTGCTGGAGCGCGGCCTCAAACCCACGCTTCTGGGCGGCAAGGCCGACCGCCCCGTGGCCGACGCCATCCGCGCCCAGGGCGGCCTGCCCCTGCTGGACCTTGTGGGGCGGCTTTCCCTGGCGGAGCTGGCCGAGTACGGCAAGACCCTGGCGCTGATGCTGACCCCGGACACCGGGCCCATGCATCTGGCCGCCTGGACCGGCCTGCCCACCCTGAACCTCTCCGTAGGCCACGTGAACCCCTGGGACACCGGGCCGTATCAGCCCGGACACCTGGTGCTGCGCTCCAGCGCTTCCTGCGCGCGCGGCTGCTGGGCCTGCCGTCAGAAATCTTTTTTATGCCGCGCCGGGCTCGACCCCAAGCCCGTGGCCGCCCTGGCCGCATCAATCCTCAAGGGGCCGCGCCAGCGCCTGGAGCGGCTCAAACTGCCGGGGCTTGATCTTTTTGAGAGCGTGCGCACGCAGGAGGGGCTCTTCGGCCTGCGGCGGCTGGGGGCTGGGCAGGGCGGGGCGGCCAGCGCCTCGGACCTGGCCGGGGAGTTCTGGCGGCGCTTCTTCTTGTGGCGCTTGGCCGGGGAGCCAGAGCAGGGCGTGGGCGCGGCCTGGGCCGAGCTGGCCCTGGGCTACCCTAGGCTGGCGCGTTCGCTCAAGGCGTCGCTGCCGGGCTTAAGCCGGGGGGTGCTGCGCCTGACGCGCGAAGGCGGCGGCGAGGCCGTTGCCGAGGCTGCGAGAGTGCAGCCCTTCTGGGCGCTGCTGGCCTCGTACCTGGAAATGTCCGGGCGCAACGCCGACGCCTCCCCCGCCTGGGCGCGCAAAAGCCTGGGATTGGTGGAGGGGCTGGCCGCGCTGCTTAAGGACCACGGCTAGGTGTGCAATTGCAAGACCTTGTTCACTGCACCGCTGATGCTGCTCGTGGGTGTTTTTCCACGTAACGCCAAGTGATTTCTGAAATGCTTGTATTCATGGAGCCAGCGGGGCAACTCGTTGGCTCTTTTATTTCGTGCGTGCATAGGCAGCGGCGTAAGCCCATCCCCGAAGCGACGCTTGGAGGAACCGCTTGGCCCGCGCCGCCTCTTGCGCCGTTGGTCCTTTTGCCTGGCGTGCGGCCTTGCCCGCCGGGCGTTGCAGCCGTTTGCGGCTGCCGCTTGACGGACGCGGAGCGCAAGCCTGGCCTGGCGCTGCGCACAGGGGGCCCGCAGAGCGTCTTGCCCGCCTACCTGCGTTCATCCGCCCAGAAACACTTGTAAAGGCCTTTTCCCCGCGCCTGTCCTCGCGCCTGTTCCTGCGCCTGTTCCCGCGTTGGGCGCGCTTCAGGGCAAGGCGCGTGTGCCGGTGCTGTTTCCTGGCCGCTCCGTTCGCTCCCTCCCGGCATCTTCATTGTGCCCGCGCTGCTACGCGCCCGCGCCGGGGCGGAAAAAAATGCCCGCCCGGAACAATGCGGAGACCCCGCCCAGCTGGTCAGGCCGGACGGGGTCGCACAGGGGTTGGAGATTCGCTTGCGTGTCGCTATTGTTGTCAGGCCTAGCGCTTCATGGCGATGACTTCGNNAAGCCGCGCTGGGCGGTGATCAGGTCCACGAACTCCGCCGCCATGTCTACGTTGGAGGATTCCAGCGCATTGGAGGTGATGGAGCCCTTGCCTGCGGAGTTGGCCGTGCCGGTGAGGGCGGAGCCGGAGTCTCGCGTTTCGCTGAAGAGGTTGCCGCCCTCGCGCCGCAGGCCCCACTGGTTGGTGAAGCTGGTGAGCGTTAGCGTGTAGAGCTCCATTTCCTGCCCGTTGGAGAAGGTGCCGGAGAGCACTCCGTCCTCAGACACGGACACGCTCTGCAGATAGCCCGCCGTGTAGCCGTCCTGCTTCTGGTACAGGGTGGAGAAGCCGCCCGTATCGTAGCTTTGGGTGGCCAGCGCGCTGACGGTGAAGTTGCCCATGCTGGGAACCCAGCCCGCATTGCTGATCTTGTTGCCGATGTCGGCCGCGGTGGTGCCCAGGGTGCCGTTGGCCTGCGTCCAGGACTTGTTCTTGCTGCGCATGCCGAAGTCGATGGCGATGTCTTGCGAATCGACGCTGTTGGTGGCGCTGGCGTTGCTGGCCTGGATGAAGTTGGCGGTGAGAGTCGGGTAGCCGCCGGTGGAGTAGTCGGCCAAGGTCCACTGGCTCAGGTCCTTCAGGTCGCCTGCGGCGTTGCTCTTGAGGGTGTAGGCGCTCTGCCCCACCATCTGGCCGGAGCGGAAGGTCATGGTGCCGATCATCAGCACGCCCGCGCCGCTGGTTTCCTTGAGGGACGTGCCGTCGATGGTGCGGCCGTCATCCTCGGGCTCGCAGGTGACCATGTACTCCCACACGGTGTCGCTGCCGGCGTTGGAGCTCATGGTGACCTTGTCGTAGTAGACCGTGACCACATGCGAGGTGCCGGTGGAGTCGTACACCTTGATGGTGTTGCTGTAGCCGTAAGAGGTGCTGGCCAGCGGGGTGTCCTCGGTGCCGTTCCAGTTCTCGAACATGGCGAAATAGGGGTTGCCCGTGGAGGAGTCGCACTGGCTGTCGGAGGTGGGGTCCAGGTTGGTCACCATGTTCACCGTGGTGGTGGCCGAGGCCGGGGACTGGAAGTTGGAAACCAGCACATCCGTAGGCGCGCCGTAAATCGAGTAGTCCGTGCTGCTGGCGCCGGTGGCGGTGGCCTTTTGCATGGCCCAGCCCTGCACGCGGTAGCCGTTGGTATCCACCAGGTAGCCGTTGGAGTCGAAGCGGAAGTTGCCCGCACGGGTGTAGTAAGTGCTGTCGGTGTTGGCGTCCTTGACTGTGAAGAAGCCCTTGCCGCCAATGGCCAGGTCCGTGGCTTCCGTGGTGGTTTCAATGGCGCCCTGGGAGAAGTCCGCGTAGATGGCCGCGATTTGCACGCCGAGGCCCATTTGCGAGTTTCCCGCCGCCGTGGGCAGATCCTGGCTTATGAGATCCTGGAAATAGATGTTTGCGCCCTTGTAGCCCGTGGTGCTTACGTTCGCCAGGTTGTTGCCAATGACCGAGATGGCCTGAGAGTGGGCGTTCAAGCCCGTGATTCCCTGGTACAGTGAAGAAGTGAGAGACATGCCTGACCTCCTTGAACCCCTGTCTTATATTCTGATGTGATCGACCGTTTACGTTCGTTCGCGCAGTGCCAATCTTAGTCTGTCGTCGATGTGGTGGCGGTTTCGAGCACCTCGGTGACGTTCGCCAGCTCCACTGTGCGGCCGTCGGCCAGCTCCAGGTACACTGTGCCGTCGCTGGTCTTGACTCCGGAGACCTTGCCGCTGATCTGGGACTGCACCAGCACCGTCTCGCCCTCGGAATTTTCCGCGCGGACGATGATACCGTAGGTGCCGTCGGTCATTTCGTTGCCGTCGGTATCTAAACCGTCCCAAACGTAGGAGTAGTCGCCAATGGCCTTGGAGCCGAGAGATTCGGTGCGGATAAGGTCGCCATCGGTGTCGTACACGTTGGCCGTAACGTTGGTGACCGCCTCGCCCAGGCTGTAGTAAAGCGTGCTGACTGTTCCGTCTTCCTTGGTGAGGTTGTAGCCGGAACTCTTGATGCTCTTGCCGATGTAATTGACGCCCGCGAGAATGCTCTCGTTGCTGCTGGCGTCCACAAGAGTCTGCACGCCGTCGTTGATGTTGTTCAGTGCCTCAAGGTTCGAGTACTGCACAAGCTGTGCGGCCATCTCGGTGTCGTCCATCGGGTTGTTCGGGTCCTGATACTTGAGCTGCGCCAGCAGAATGGTCATGAAGTCCGTCTGATCCAGCGACGTCTTGTGGGTTGTCGTTTCTTCTGTTGTGCTGCTGGTGCTGCTTGTGCCGCTGACGGTGCTCATGATCGTTCTCCTGGATTAGGCCTAGGCCACTATGTGCAGGCCCTGGTCGGCAAGAATTGCCTGCATATGCATATTCTGCATATCCGGGGCCATGTCGCCGCCATCGTCGCGCATCATGCGCAGTTGCGAGAACAGGCGCGAAAGTTCCTGCCGTTCCTGGGCCTGGTTGTGCTGGTCGGCGCTGAAGGCGGTTTGCTTTTCCTGATTGGAGGTGAGCCCGGCCTGCACTTCCAGGTTCTGCACGGTGAGGCCCTGGTCCTCCAGGGTCTTCTTCAGGCTCTCCATGTTGGAGGAAAGCATGGCCGCCGTCTGGGAATCCTCCACCTGGATGAGGGCGCTGATCTCTTTGCCCTTGACCTGGAGCACCACCTGGGCCTTGCCGAGGTTCTCCGGGTCGAGCTGGATGGTCATTTGCTTGCGGCCCTGGCCCAGGTCCTTCAGCATGGCCTCGGAAACCTGGTCGAGCACCTTGGGGGCCAGGGGCTTGTCCACGGTCTTGGCCTGCTGGGCCAGCTCGGCCTTGCCCTGCTGGGCGTTCACGCTCTGGGCGGAGCGCGCCATGGCCTCAAGGGACGATTCCTTGCCAGCGGCAAAGGCCGTTGCCGTGGCCTGGGCGGACTGCTGGGCGCCTGCGGCGGCGTTGGCCTGGGTCGTATCATCGGCGCGCACCTTGGAGGTGAAGCTGCGCCAGGCGTCGTCGTTGGCCTTCTCGCCGGACTTCTGCTGTGAGGTCTTCTCGCGCTGGTCGAACCAGGCGGTGTCGTTGGTGTCCTTGGTCTTGAGCTCAAAGCCCACCTTGGCGTCGGAAGAGCTGGAAGTGGCCTCGGCGGTCTGCTTGGTGTCGCGGGCGGCCTTGGCCGTGTCGTCCTTCATGAGCTTGCCCAGGCTCTTGGCCAGTTCGGTATCGCTCGCCGTGGTCTTGGCGCGCTGGTCCTGCATGGCCTGGCTTATCTGCGCCAGGGCGTTCTTCATGTCGGCCACGGTGCTTTCCGGCCCCAGCAGCTGGGTGAGCTTGGCGGCGGTTTCGCCGGGCACGTTCATGGCCTTGAAGAAGGTGCTGAACTGCTCCTTGCTGATGCCAAGCGTGCTGTCATCCTGCAGGGTTTCAAGCTTGTTCTGCAGGCTTGAAAGGGCCTTGAGCCCGTCGCCGCTGGCGGTGGACTTGGCCATCTGGCTGGAAACGTCCGTGGCGAAGCCGAGCTTCTGGAACGTGGTCTGCAATTCTGTGGTTTCGCTGGCGGAGAGCGCCACTGTCTTCTTCGCGCCGGTCATGTGGTTGCCCACGCTTTGCACCAGCTGCCCCCAGGTGAGGGAGCCCGCCTGCACACGCGCGGCCAGGTCGGCCATTTCGGTATCGCTTACGCCGGCCTTGGCGAGCAGGGGCTTGGCCTTCTCAAAGGCCTCGCGCGAGACGGGCGCGTTCTTGGCCGTGCTGGACAGGGTCTCGCTTGCGGCGTTGCGGCTTTGCGAGCTGAGGGCCTTCTTGGCTGCGGAGGCGGTAGCGCCTGCTGCTGCGCTGGCTGTGCTGGCTGCTGACGTGCTGGCCACTGTTGCGCTGGCTGCGCTGGCTGCGCTGGCGACGGCGCTGGTTCCCGCGCTGGCGCTGGCGGCGGCAATGCTGGCGCTGGCGGTATTGGTTGCGGCGGTGCCGTTGGTGGCGGCCAGGGTGTCGGCTGCGCTCTGGACCGGGGAATTCTCTTCAAGGGCTTGGGCCAGGGGTACGCTGAGCGCCGCCGCCACGGGAAGGCAGACGCCGGTGCTGGTTTCCAGGGTGGAATTTATTTGAGTGACAGCACCCTGGCTCTGCGTTCCGGTGGTCGCTGCGGGCTGGGACATAAGGCCCAGAAAGTCCGAAAAGGCGCGCGACTTGGAAGAGGTGTCGACCAGGACGCTTGAGCGCAGCTGGTCGAAGATGGTGCTGGTCTTGGTCTCGGCTGAGGTGACTTCCTGCATGGAATGCTCCTTTGACCGGCATACGTACAAAAGCCGTTCCAAAGGTGCGATGCAGTAATATCAGCGGTTTGGCTTAGGACGGGAGCGGCAAAAGCTGCCGCCCGGCCCTAGGAGAGGAAAAAAGATTCCAGGTCGATCTTGTACTCGGCAGGATTGAGCACCTGGGCGATGTCTTGCGCCTGGGGCGTCTGCTCCAGTTGCCACAGGTCCAGCACGCGGGGAATCTGCGGGCGCATCTTGGCGTCCAGCACCACTTTCACCTCCGGCTTGGTGGGGCGCTGGGGGTTCACGCTGGCCACAATGCCATACTCCCCGCCGGAAAGCCGCACAAAACTGCCCACGGGAAACACCCCGATGCAGCGGATGAAGCTCTCTATGGCCTGGGGGGTGAAGTCCTTGTCGCGCCACTGGTACATCATGCCCAGGGCCTTGGCCGGGGCCATGGCGTCTTTGTACACGCGCCTGCTGGTGAGGGCGTCGTATACGTCCACCACGGCGATGATGCGCGAGAAGCGGCCAATGCCCTCCCCGGTCAGGGCGCGCGGGTAGCCGGTGCCGTCGTAGCGTTCGTGGTGCTCCAGCACGGCGCGCAGAATCTCCTGGTCCAGGTCCTTCTGGCCCATGAGAATTTTGTAGCCTTCCAGGGGGTGGGTTTTCATGAGCTGGAACTCGGCCTCGGTGAGCTTGCCGGGCTTGTTCAGCACGGCCTCTGGAATGCGCGCCTTGCCTACATCGTGGTACATGCCCGCCATGCCGAGCTTGAGCAGCGCGTCTTTCTCCAGGCCCAGGTGCTTGCCCAGCAGAATGCCCAAGAGGCTTACGTTGATGGAGTGGGTGTAGGTGTATTCGTCGAAGCCGCGCAGCTTGAACAGGGTGACGGCGGCGTTCTCGTTGCGGAACACGCTCTCGATGAAGTTCTCCACAAGGGGTCTGGCCTTGCTGCAGTCGATGTCCGTGCCGCGGCGCACGTCGTCCACAAAGCTCTTCACATGGTTCAGCGCGTTGGCGTAAAGCTTGCGGGCTATGGGCAGTTCGTCGCCCATGCCGGTGGTGATGGGCACGCCCACAGGGCGCTGCTGGCCCAAGAGGGAGATGTTGACGCTGGTCTCTATGACCACGTCCTCCACCTCCGGCGGCACCAGGGCGTCAATGTCGGCCAGGGTCAAAATGGGCTTGCCCACGCGCACCAGCGGCTGGCCGAAGCTGCCTTGGCCGTGCCCCACCACGTACATGCCGGGTTTGAGCGCCGTGCGCTTGATCCGCTGTTCCATGGTGCTGGTCCTCCCCCTGTGCGCTTCGGGGCTATGAAAGTTTCGGCAGCAGGGAAAGGCCGGAGAGGACCGAAAGCAGCTCGCGGCAGTCCTGGACCAGATAGTCGGGCCGGGCCTCTTGCAGGGCCTGGCGCTCGCAGTGCCCGCTGGTTACGGCGGCGCTGGCCAGCCCGGCGCGGCGCGCGGTTTCCATGTCCAGGGGATGATCGCCCACCAGCAGGGCGCTGCCCGGTGCAACGGCCAGGCGCTCCAAAAGGCCCAGGGCGTGGTCCGGGTGGGGCTTTACGTTGGGCGTGTCCTCCCGGGCCATGAAGGCGTCGCAGCAGGAGGATATGTCTGGGAACACGGATTTGACCGCAGCGGTGGAGTTGCGCGTAAGCACGCCTGTTTTGACGCCCGCCGCGCGCAGGGAAAGCAGCATGGGCCGGGTGAAGTCGAACAGCTCGGCGTCGCGGGCGGCGTCCAGCTCCGTGGCCTGCACGATGAAGCGCCCGCGCGTGTGGAACTGCTTGGCCAGGTCCTCGTCCATGTGGGCAATCTCTTCGGCGATGACGTCGAGCCACTCCAGCACGGGCAGTTCGGAGGGCTCCGGTTCTTCGCCCAGGAAGGCCTCGGCCAGGGCGGAGACCTTGCGGCGCAGCCGGGTGAAGTCGATGGTCAGCCTCGAAAGGGTGCCGTCGAAGTCGAAAAGCAGGGCGTCAAACGGGGCTCTGGGGCTGGTCATCGTCACCTCTTGAGGGGGCAGGGGGGTCTTGCTTGCGCGGCAGGGGCGCGCTACACGGTGCGCACGCCTTGATGGTCGCAGAAATTTGTACGGTTGGAGGGAGCCGTGGTCAAGGAGTTTGACGTGCTGGTGGCCGGAGCAGGGCCCGCAGGCTGCGCCGCCGCCATGGTGCTGGCCGGGCGCGGGCATCGCGTCGGCCTGGCGGAACGCGCCGCCCATCCCCGGCACAAGCTTTGCGGCGGTCTGCTTACGGGCAAGAGCATGGACGCCCTGGCGCGGATCTTCGGCCTGGACGAGGCGGCGCTTGCCCTGCGCGGCGGGCTGTTCCACCGTTCGGCCTGCTACCGCTTCCTGCACCAGGGGGGCGAGCTGGCGCGCGGGGCGGCGGCGGAACCTTTCCGGTTTATCGACCGCCCGGCCTTTGACGCGCTGCTGCTGGACCTGGCCCTGGCGCGCGGGGCCGTGCTGCTGCCCGAACGCGAAGTCTCCGCCTGCGACGCCCAGGCGGGCGCGCTGACCTTTCGCGACGGCGAGACCCTGCGCGCGCGCTTCGTCATCGGGGCCGACGGCGCGAACTCCGTCACCCGGCGGGCCCTTGGCGTGGACCGCGCCGCCTGGAAGCGCAACCTGGCCGCGGCCATAGAAGTGGAGTTGCCCGTGGGCGCTGGCCCAGGCCAGTTTCCGCGCGGCGTGGACGTGCCGGAACTGCACGTGGGCGGACCCTGCGTGCCGGGGGCGGGCTATGGCTGGGTGTTTCCCGGCCCGCGCGGGCCCAAGGTGGGCATTTGCGGCCTGCGGCGCAGCGAGCGCGACTTCGGCGCAATCTTTCTCGACTATTTGCGCCTGCTGGGCGTGCGCCAGCCGGAAAGCGTGCCCCTGCGCGGACACCCGCTGCCCTACGGCAACGCCCTGGCCCGGCCCAGCGGCGGGCGGCTTTTGCTGGCGGGCGATGCCGGGGGCTTTGTGGAGCCGCTTTTCGGCGAGGGCATTTTCTACGCCCTGGCCACCGGGGCCCACGCGGGCGCGGCCCTGTGCCGCGCGCTGGAAACCGGGGCCGATGCGGGCCGGGAGTACGAGGGCCTGCTCTCGCGCAGCGTGCGGCCGGAGCTTGTGTGGTCCAACCGCTTGCGCTGGCTGCTCTTTGCGGCCTTGCAGCACTTCGGGCCCGCGCCGCTCAAGGGCTTTGTGCATTGCGCCCCGGCGGCCCTGGCGCAAATGGTCCACGGCAGGCGCTCGTTCAAGCTGCTGTTGCCCAAGCGCTGGGAATGGGGGGCCGAGGTGCTGGGCTAGTTGCGGGAGAAAACTGCTGCCCTGCTGAGACCGACTTGGGGTTCGGACACGATGTGGAATCCGGCCTCGCAGGCGCTCCTAACCGTTTTATTGAATGCTTCGGCCCGGACATGGAATTTGGGCTCCACCAGCAGCAACTTCCCCTGTGGTTTGAGCCGTCCGTGGATTTCGTCCAGGAACCGAGCGACGTCTGGAACCTCGTGCGCCATGTAAAAGGCCAAGGCGAAGTCCGCCGGGCCGCTGTAAACTAGTGATGCTTCAGAGCATAAGATTGGCTGGATGCGGGGCCGGAGGCCCGCTCGCTCGGCGCGTTGAAGCATGTTGTTGAGCATTGCCTGCTGAAGGTCAATGGCTGCGACGGTACCATCCTTGCCAACCATGCGGGCCATGGGCAGCGTGAAGAAACCAGGCCCGCAGCCAATATCCATAACGGTCTCGCCTTTGCGGACAAGCCCCCGGAGGATGGCTTCGGGATTGTGGATCAGCCGACGCAGTGAAGTGGAGAGCCAGCCGGCCCGTTCAGCTGGGCAGACGTGGCAGTCCCTGGGGTTGGTCTTGGCCTTGTTCTCCATTGTTGCCTTCAATTGTTGCGGGGCTATATGGCCTGAATGCTGGTGGCTTAAGGTCAGACCAGAAGATTTCTATGGCTGCTGCACATCCGGCGGCAGGTTGCGGCCGCTGGCCGCGCCGCGCGCCAGCACGTCGCAGCGCTCGTTCTCCGGGTCGCCGCTGTGGCCGCGCACCCAGCGCCACTTCACCTCATGGGCGTCGATGAGCGGCACCAGCCGCTTCCACAAATCCTGATTCTTGACCGGCTGCTTGGCGGCGGTCTTCCAGCCGTTTTTCTGCCAGCCGATGAGCCAGCGGTCGGTGAAGGCCTTTTTCACGTATTGCGAGTCGGTTATGAGCTCTACCGCGCTCTTGGTCTTGAGGCTTTCCAGGGCGGCGATGACCGCCATGAGCTCCATGCGGTTGTTGGTGGTGCNNTTGCCCAGGCAGGAGCCGTCGGTGTAGATCGTCACGCGGGGAAGTTCCGTCATTTCGTGTCCTTGTCGCCGCCGGTACTGGTCGGGGGCTCTTGTGTGTGCGCCGCGCCCAGCCCGGCCAGGCGGGCCTGCATCAGGTCCAGGGCCAGCAGCAGGCCCTTTTGCCAGCTTTTGCCGGGCGCGTAGTGAAAGGGAAAGTGTTCGTCCACCAGGGTCCGGGCGAAGTTCGCCCCCAGGGCCTGGGCCATGAGCGGCGGCAACTGCGCCACGGCGAGCTTTTGCGCCGGGCACAGGCCCAGATACAGGGTCTTGCCGTCGGCCTCGGGCGGGGCCGGGCGCTCGGGTGTCAGCTGCACGCGGGCCTCTATGCCATAGTCCTTGCGCATGGAGGCGATGAAGGCCTGCACGTGCGCCCGTTCGTCGGCGGAAAGCCCGTGGATTTCATCGGACAGGCCGAAACGGGCGTTCAGGCGCTCCAGGTTGCGCTCGCTGTTTTTCCAAAAGCCAAGCACCACCAGGCCCATGACGAGCACGAGCGCGGCCAGGCGCAACAGCGCCTCCAGGGGGCCTTTGGCGCGTATGGCGAATCGGGCCATGCATCCTCCGCAGGCGCAGTACTACCTGCGGCGGGCCAAACTGGCAAGGCCGCAGGGGGCTTGCCGGGGCCGGGCCTATGGGATATGAGGCGGATGCGGCGTACTGCCGCGCGTTTTTCCTGAAAGGAGCATTACATGCAGCGGACGTTTCGTTGGGTGGCCGTGGCCGCGCTTTTGACCCTTGCGGGCTGCGCCGGGCGCGACCCGAACCTGGCCGTGAAGGGCATGAACGAATTTGGCCGTGCGCCGGGCGATTATACCCTGCGCGTGAACCTGTACGACCTGGACGCCGAGGGCAAGCCCCACTTGGCCTCGCAGGACGACGCCTCCCTGCGCGGCTTCGTCTCGCGCACCCTGGCCGCGCGCGGCTATGTGCTCAAGCCCGCTGGCCCGGCCCGCTACGATGTGCAGGTGCACCTGCTGTGCGGCAACATGCGCATGGCCGACATGGGCCTGATGAGCGAGGAGCTGCCCGTGCCCGCCCAGGCCGTGGGCCCCGGCTACAGCAGCGCGGTTTACTACTGGCTGCCCGATACGAACCAAAGCTCCAGCGGACGCGAGTTTGAGGACCGGCACGACGCCATGCAGCGCACCCGTCAGGCCGGGGGCTCCTCCCGCCCGGACAGCGCGGTGAGCAGCATCGCTCCGGGCCGCGTGGCCCAGGAGTACTGCCAGGGCCGGGTGCTGGTGGCCGTCAGCCCCGCCGCCGCTGGTCCCGCGCGTGAGGTTTTCGTCACCCGCGCCGCCACCGAGGACTGCCGCAGCGCCTCCGGCTGCGTGGCCGATGTGTGCCGCACGGCGCTGGAGCATTCCCTGGTGGAACTGCTGGAGCACCGCTTCTAGCCCCCGCGCAACGGGGTCGGCGCACCTTTGCGTGGGCCGCAGGTCGAGCTTTCCAGGCCGTTCCCCTTTGCCGGGGCGCGGCCTTTTTTTTGCAGGCTCGCCAGGCGCAGGCCCTGGACGAAGCAAGGAAATCCAGGCGTCGGAGCCCGCAACGCCCGAAAGACCGAAGCGCCGGTTTGCCGCAGCGCGGCCCAGCCGCCGGGAGCGGGCGGGCCAGACCTCTGCCCCCTGGCGGGGCGCGCCCTGAGCGTGTAGCATGGCCAGCAGCCTGCCGAAGCCAAGGAGAACCCTCATGACGGAACACGACGCCAGCGGCGCGGAGCGGCCATGCGCACCATAGGGCGCTACGCCGTGCTGGGCCTGTTGGGTCGCGGGGGCATGGGCGCGGTGTTCAAGGCCGCCATGCCGCGCACGGGCCGGGTTGTGGCCGTGAAGCTGCTGCTGCCCGCAGAACAGTTGGCAGCCACGGCGGACATGGCCGAACTGCGACGGGGCTTCTACCGCGAGGCCCGGCTCATGGCCAGCATCCGCCACCCTGGCGTGGCCCAGGTGCTCGATGTGGACGAGGACGCCTCGGGCCGTCCGTTTTTCGTCATGGAATATTACTGCAACAACCTGGGCGCGCAGCTGGGCGAGGGTCCGCGCGTGGAGGAGCCCTGCCGCAGGCTGGGGGTGGAGCAGGCCCTTCTGGTGGCGCGCCAGCTGGCCGCAGCGCTGGCCCGCCTGCACCACGAAGGCATACTGCACCGCGACGTGAAGCCCTTCAACCTCATGCTGGCCGAGCGGCCCGGCCTGGGGACAGGGGCGGATTTCGGGGGCGGCTGCCCTTTGGACGAGGTCAAGCTCATCGACTTCGGGCTTTCGCGCCTGCGCGGCGAGCGCGAGGCCGGGCGGCCGCGCGGGGCCGTGGTGGGCTCGCCCTATTACGCCGCGCCGGAGCAGGAGGCCGACCCCGGCCGCGCCGACGAGCGCGCCGATGTGTTCTCCGCCGGGGTGACGCTGTTCCGCTGCCTTACCGGCCGCCTGCCCCAGGAAGGGCGGAGCGCCAGCAGCCTGCGCACGGGGCTCGACGCATCCTTCGACGCCTTTTTCGAGCGCTGCTGCCATGTGGACCCGGCGCGGCGCCCAGCCTCGGCCCGGTCCCTGCTGGCCGAACTGGACGAGCTGGCCGCGCACTGGGCCCGCCTGCGCCAGGCCGCCTGCTCCCTGCCGTTGGAAGGCATGTCACCGGAGCCGCACGGGCCAGCCCCTGCGGTCTGGGCGCAAGCCGCCGCCCTGCGTTCGCGTCCCTTGCGCCAACCATTGCGCGGCGCGCGGGAGCGTTTCGGGCTGGATGCCCTGTGGCGGCCCGTGGCCTGCCTGCCGGAGCGCTTTGTCCCCCTGGGCGGCGCGGTCCTGCGCGATACCCAAAGCGGGCGCGTGTGGGAGCGCGGCGGCAGTCCCTACGCCCTGACCCTGGCCGGGGCGCGGGCCTACGCGGACAGGCTGAACGCGGAAGGCTTCGCCGGGCGGCGCGGCTGGCGGCTGCCCACGGTGGACGAGCTGGCGACCCTGCTTTTGCCCGAACCGGATCTGCGCCAGCTTTGTTTGCCGGGCCTGTTTTCGCCGGTGCAGCGCCGCTTGTGGAGCGCGGACGCCAAGTCCTTCGTGGCCGCGTGGTACGTGGATGCGGAGCACGGCTTCGTGTGGTGGCAGGACGCGACCTGCGAGTTCCACGTGCGCTGCGTCACTTCGCAAGAGCCTGCCACAGGCGTTTGAACGCGGCGGAGCAAAACCGCGCGGAAGGGCAGAAGCGGCTGGGCGCGCTGAGTGTGGTGGATCGAAAGGCCGAAGGCGGCGCTCAGCGCAGGGGGCCGGGCCAGCCGCACAGCCAGCCCCAGGCCCAGGCCAGAACCGGCAGCAGCCCCGCAAGCACGCCACACAGCACGTTGCAGCGCCCGCCCGCCCATTCGTCCGGCCTGCCCAGGCGCAGGGCCAGGCTGCCCGCAAGCCCGCCCAGGCCAAGCCCGGCCAGCAGGCCGAAGAAATGCGCGCCGATGTCCGTGTTTTCCCCGGCGGTGCCCAGGCTGGCCAGGAGGGCCAGGCCAGCCGCCACGGACGGCAGCCAGTTGCGGGGCGAAACCGCCGCGCCCGCCTGATTGGCCATGCCCGCCCGCACTGCGTGCATCCCGGCGCGGAAGTCTCCTTCGCCGCTTAAGGCCTTGAGCCCGGCCAGCACTCCGGCCGCGCCGAACACCGCCGTGGAGAAGCCCACGGACAAATGCCCCGGTCCGCCCAGCAGGGCGTGGACCCCGGCGTTGAGCAGGTTGCCCAGGATGCCCGCCAGCATCGCCAGCAGCCAGGCCGTGCCCGAGCCCACCCGCCGCGCCAGGAGAATTAGGAACACGCCGCCCAGCACGGCGTTGCTGGCCACGTGGGCCGGGTCTGCGTGCAGGGTCAGGGCCGTGGCCGCCCGCCACAACTGGCCGGAGAGCATGGCCGAGGCATCGGCCACGCCAACGCTGTGCCAATACTGCGGGTACGAGCCGAGAAGCGGCCAGGGCCGCTGGGTGAGCACAAAGAAGGCGCACAGGGCCAGCATGCCCGCCACCGTGGGCCGGGCGCGTTCCTGCGGGTCGGCCAGGGGGATGGACGGGTGCGGGCTGATGTTTTCTTTATGGTAGAGCAGGATTTCTTCCGTGGCCTGCCGGGCGAAGCGTCCCGGCACCTGGATGCTGTAGCCGCCGGGCATGCTGCGCACCCGGTGCGGCACGCGGCGCGCGCGTAGCACCAGGCTCCAGAGCTTGGCCTGCTTCTGCGGCAGGCGTCCGGCCGGGCTGCCGTCCACCAGCGGGGCCAGGTCGGGCCAGGGGGCGCGGGGCGTTGGCTGCGCGGCCTCCGCAACGCCGGGGCGGGCCGTGGCGGGCGGGGCGTTTTGGGGCGCGGCGCTGTTGGCGTTTGTGGGCCGCCGGGGCCGGGCAAAGGGGCGCAGGGGTCGCATGAAAAGAAGCATAGCGGAAGTGCCCCCCCACCCGCCAGCGCAAATACGCCCTGTTTCTTGGCCTCGAAGGCGGTCCAGGCGGGGGCTGCCTGCATTGAGAAGGGGTCTGGACGCTGCGGGCCAGGCCTTCCCCCCCCTGACGTGCGCCGCAGGCGGGCGCTTTCCAAGGGCGCGGCCAGGGCGAAGGTGCCGTCAGCCGGATCGCGCCGCAGTGCCCGCCGCAACGCCTTTTGCGTTGGCCGGTGCGTGGAACGGCGCGCTGAACGCCGCACCGGTCTGCGCGCTGTTGTTCTTGTCGAACGGCATGCCGCCGACAGAACCGCCTTTGCGCCGTGCCCGCTTCAAGTCTCGGCCCGTCTGGTGCGCCCCAGGCGCGCGGCCCTGCCCGTGGGCGCTGCGCATCCGGGGCGGCGGAACGCAACCGTGGCGAGGCGGCTTGTTTCTGCTAGGCTACACACGGTTTTAAACGCCTGCCGGGCTTGGACAGGGCAAAAAAATCGGGATATACAGTCTCAAAGCGCCGGGCACAGGACCTGCGCACGTTGTTTGGACGCAAAAGGGGGAGGCATGACAGGGGCTTTGACTCTTGAAGGCATGGCCGGACTGGTGTTGGCCACCGCGATTTTCGCGGCCATCCCCGGCCCCGGCGTCACCGCCGTGGTCAGCCAGGCCCTGGCGCGCGGCCTCAAGCCCGCCCTGCTGTGGGCTGCGGGCATTGTGCTGGGCGATACGGCCTACCTGCTGCTGGCCATGCTTGGCCTTTCCCTTGTGGCGCAGCAGCTGGGCTGGGCCTTTGTGGTCCTCAAGTGGGCGGGCGCGGCGTATCTGGTGTATTTGGGCCTGCGCTGCCTGCTGGCCAAGGCTCCGGCAGCGGTTCAGGCCCAGGCGGGCCAGCCCGGCATGCCCGCGCCTCCCGCCGCCTCCCTTACGCGCACCTTTCTGGGCGGCTTTTGCGTGTCCCTCGGCAATCCCAAGGTCATCGCCTTCTACTGCGGCTTTTTGCCCGGCTTTGTGGACATGCGCGCCCTTTCCGGCCTGGACATGTTCCTGGTGGCCGCCTGCATTCTGCCTACCTGCTACGCCGTGGTGGCCTCGTACGCCTGGCTGGCCTCGCGCGGGGGGGACTTGCTGCGCTCCGGCACGGCGGGTTCGGCGCGGGTGTGGAAGCTGGCCCACCGGGGCGCGGGCATGGTGATGATCGGCGCGGGCGTGGCCGTGGCCGCCGAGTGAGTGCAGGGGAACCGGGAAGGACGCCGCACGTGTCGCACATTCTCGCCGTTTCCGACCTTACCCGCGCCCTGAAGGACGTGCTGGAGGCCGAGTTTCCCTTTGTCTGGGTGCGCGGCCAGGTGACGAACCTTTCCCGCCCGGCCTCCGGGCACCTGTATTTTACCCTCTCCGACGCCGAGGCCCAGCTGGCCGTGGTGTGGTTTCGCGGCAGCCAGGGGCGCGGCAAGGCCGGAACCGGGGCGGAGACGATCGATCCGCTCACCGGCGAGGTGCTGGAGCCCGGAACCGACGCCGCCCAAAGCATCGCCGACAGCCAGGAAGTGCTGGTGGCCGGGCGCATCTCGGTCTACGCCCCGCGCGGCAATTACCAGCTCATTGCCGAGCTGGTGCAGCCCGCAGGCATAAGCGGCCTTGCGGCGGCCTTTGAGGCCCTGAAGCGCAAGCTGGCGGACAAGGGGCTTTTTGATGAGGCGCGTAAAATGGCCGTGCCGCGCAATCCGGCCCGCGTGGCGCTCATCACCTCGCCCCAGGGCGCGGCCGTGCGCGACTTTTTGCGCCTGGCCGAGACGCGGGGCACCGGCGCGCAGATACGCATCCACCCTGCCCTGGTGCAGGGCGACCTGGCCCCGGCGCAGATAGCCGCGCAGCTGGACGCCGTGAACGCGGACGGCTGGGCCGAGGTGGTGGCGCTTCTTCGCGGCGGCGGCAGCCTGGAGGACCTGTGGGCCTTCAACACCGAGCAGGTGGCCGAGGCCATGGCCCGTTCCGTCATCCCCGTGGTGACGGGCGTGGGCCACGAGCCGGACGTTTCCATTGCCGACTACGTGGCCGACAGGCGTTTTCCCACGCCGACCGCTGTGGCCGTGGGCCTGTGGCCCCTGCGCGCGGACCTGATGCAGGCCGTGGACGCCCTGGAGACGGGCCTTTCGCGCGCGCTGGCCGCGCACCTAGACCGGGCCGGGGGCAAGGTGGCCGAGCTTTCGCGCGCGCTGGCCTGGCTTTCCCCGGCGCAGCGGCTGGAGCGGCTGGACCAGGGCTGGCGCGAGGCCTCGCAGCGGCTGCTGGGCGCGGGCGGCAGATATTTCGACCAGCGCGGGCGCGAGGCGGCCCGCAGCCTGCGCGGCCTGCTGCGCGCCTTTGGTCCGCAGAGCGTGGAGGCCGAGGCCGGGCAGGTGCGCGCCCTGGCCGAGCGGCTGGCCCTGGCCGTGGACCTGCGCCTGTCCGACGCCTCGCGCCGGGCGGAGGTGCTGGCGGCGCGCCTGGCCGGGCTGGACCCGGAGGCCCCGCTGGCGCGCGGGTACAGCCTGGTGCAGGTGCTGGGCAAGCGGGGCGGGGCCGGGCGGCTCTTGCGCAGCGCGGATGATGTTTCCCCCGGCGACCGGCTGTGCGTGCGCACCGGCCATGGCGAGGTGCCTGCCGTGGTGACCCCGGCGGAGGTTGGGGCCAAGGCCGGAAGCGGGGACGGCTGCTGAGGCGCGGCGGGCTTTTCCCGGCTTCGGTTTTGCCGGATTCGCCAGACCGGGCGGGCCCTTGCCGTGCCCGGTGCGCAAACGCTTTGCCCTGGCCCTGCCGGGGCGGCGGGTGGACCCCGCGCGTGTCTTTCTATATGATGGGCTTCCATAACGAGCGTGCACAATGGGTGGGTATCCCCGCCGGAGCGAGCATGGCCAAGAACACGATGACGTTTGAGCAGCGCCTGGAGCGCCTGAAGGCCGTGGTGGATTCCCTGGAGCGGGGAGACCTGCCCCTGGAGAAGGCCTTGGCCCTCTACAAAGAGGGGCTTGCCCTCTCCGGTGAGCTGGGCCGCACGCTGGAGGCGGCGAAGAACGAGGTGCGGCTGGTGCAGGACGGCCTGCTCAAGGAGTTCGCCGCGCTGCACGGATCTGACGGAGCCGGGGAGGACGAATCATGAGCGCGGAACGCTTGAACGTCGTGGATGTCAAGGCCGAGCTGAAGAAGCGCGCCGCAGAGGTGGAGGCCTACCTTACCGACTGCCTGCACGGGCGCAACATCCCGGAGCGGCTGCTTGCCAGCATGCAGTACAGCCTGATGGCCGGGGGCAAGCGTCTTCGTCCCGCCCTGGTGCTGGCCTTCGCCCGGTTGCACGGCGCAAGCTGCTGCTGCAAGATCATGCCGTTCGCCGCGTCGCTGGAGCTCATCCACACCTATTCGCTCATCCACGACGACTTGCCCGCCATGGACGATGACGACCTGCGCCGGGGCAAGCCCTCCAATCACAAGCAGTTCGATGAAGCCACGGCCATTCTTGCGGGCGACGGCCTGCTTACCGATGCCTTCAGCTTCATGCTTTCCTGCGCCAGCGAGGGCGGCGTTCCTGCCTCGCGCGTGGTGCGCGCCGCCCAGGCCGTGGCCTCGGCCGCCGGGTCTGGCGGCATGGTGGGCGGCCAGGCCCTGGACATGGAATATACCGCCCGCAACGACGTGAACTTCGAGGAACTGCGCGCCATGCACTCCATGAAGACCGGGGCGCTCATCACCGCCTCCTGCGTGGCCGGGGCGCTTTTGGCCGGGGCGGAGCCGCCTTTGGCGCGCTGCGCGCGGGAGTATGGCCGCAACCTGGGCGCGGCCTTCCAGATAGCCGACGACATTCTGGACGTTGTGGGCGACACCGCGACCATGGGCAAGCCCGCAGGCAGCGACGAGCGCCAGGGCAAGACCACCTATCCCTCGCTCCTGGGGCTTGAAAAGAGCCGCGATCTGGCCCGGAGCCGCGCCGCTGCCGCCGTTGCGGCCCTGGGCGAGCTGGACCACCCGGAGGCCGATTTCCTGTGCGCCTTGGCCTTGTACATCGTGGAGCGCGTCAATTGACCGCCAAGCCGACCCCCCCGCCCATGGTTCCCCCGCCGGACGGCAAGCTGCTGCTGCAGGGCGTGGCGCGCCCCGCCGACGTGGCCCGCATGAACCCGGAGGAACTGGCCGCCCTGGCGGTGGAGCTGCGCCGCGTCATCATCGAGCAATGCTCCGAGGGCGGCGGGCACCTGGCGCCCTCGCTGGGCGTGGTGGAGCTTACCCTGGCGCTGTTTAAAGCCTACGACCTGGAGGAAGACCGGCTGATTTGGGACGTTGGCCACCAGGCCTACGCCCACAAGCTGCTTACCGGCCGGGCGGAGCGCTTTGGCACCTTGCGCAAGCTGGGCGGCGTTTCCGGCTTTCCCCGCATGTCGGAAAGCCCGTACGACCACTTTGGCGTGGGGCACGCCAGCACGTCCATTTCCGCCGCCCTGGGCATGGCGCTGGCGCGCGATCTTGCCCACAAGAAGCACGAGGTGGTGGCCGTCATCGGCGATGGCTCCATGACCTCCGGCCTGGCCTACGAGGGGCTCAACCAGGCGGGCGGCATGGGCTCCAAGATGGTGGTGGTGCTGAACGACAACGAAATGTCCATTTCCAAGAACGTGGGCGCGCTGTCCAACTTCCTTTCGCGCAAGCTCTCGCGCCCGGCTCCGCAGCGCTTCAAGCGCGAGTTCGAGGCCTGGCTGGCGGGCATTCCGCGCATCGGCAAAGATTTGGCCATGTTCGCCCGCAGGAGCGAAGACTCCCTCAAGAGCTTCTTCACCCCCGGCATGTTGTTCGAGGCCTTCCGCTTCACCTACGTGGGCCCGGTGGACGGGCACGACATCCCGGCGCTCATCGACGTGTTCGAGCAGGCCAAGGGCATGGACCGGCCCGTGCTGGTGCATGTGCTGACCAAGAAGGGCAAGGGCTACGACCCGGCGGAGACCAATCCCACCTATTTCCACGGCGTGGGCAGCTTTGAGCCGGAAACGGGCCTGGCCCCGAAGAAGCTCGGCGGCGGGCCCAAGTCGTACACCGAGGTCTTTGGCGACACCCTGTGCGCCCTGGCGGACAACGACCCCAGAATCGTGGCCATAACCGCCGCCATGCCCGAGGGCACCGGCACGGACTGCTTTCGCAAGCGCCACCCGGAGCGCTTTGTGGACGTGGGCATTTGCGAGCCGCACGCCGTGACCTTCGCCGCCGGGTTGGCCTCGCGCGGGTTCATTCCGGCCGTGGCCATCTACTCCACCTTTTTGCAGCGCTCGTACGACCAGGTGGTGCACGACGTGTGCCTGCAGGGGCTNNGCGAGGACGGGGCCACGCACCACGGCGTGTTCGACATCGCCTATTTGCGGCACGTGCCGGGCCTGACCTTCATGGCGCCCAAGGACGAGGCCGAGCTGGCGCAGATGGTGGCCACCGCCATGGCCACGCCCGGACCTGTGGCCGTGCGCTATCCGCGCGGGGTGGGCACAGGGGCCGAGGCCCAGGCCCAGCCGGAGCTCTTGCCCCTGGGCCAGGGCGAGCTGCTGCGCGACGGCAGGGACGCGGTCATTGTGGCGCTTGGCTCCCGCGTGTACCCGGCGCTGGAATGCGCCCAGGAGCTGGAGGCCGAGCTCGGCCTGTCCATCGCCGTATTCAACGCCCGCTTTGTGAAACCCCTGCCCGAGGCCCAGTTGCTGGACCTGGCGCGGCAGTTCTCGCGCATTTTGACGGTCGAGGAAGGCTGCCTGTCCGGCGGCTTCGGCTCCGCCGTGCTGGAATTCTACGCCGATGCGGGCGCGCTCGCCGGTCTCAGCCTGCGCCGCGTGGGCGTGCCGGACCAGTTCATCGAACACGGCAAGGCCAAGGAACTGCGCGCCCTGGCCGGGGTGGACAAGGCGGGGATAAAGCGGGCGATGCTGGAGTTGCTGGGGTTGGTCGTTGACAGGCTTTAATTCTGTTTTTTGGGGGGGGCGATGGCTGATCCTGCGGAAATAATTACAGCTGATTCACTCGCTAGCCTTGGGTATAGCGGGCACGATTCCCGCATTACTCCAGAATTGATTTTTGTGTTTGTTGAGCCGATAGGTGGCGGGGCGCAACAGGCCGCTGATGCCTTAAGTCGAATAATACGCGATTCCAGGTATGGTTATGATGTCCATGATATCCCTGTAAGCGTATTGATCTCAGAGGAGGCAACCAAAAGGGGTTATTCTGACCCTGTTGTACCGAGTAAATTACTAGGCATTAGACGACTTTCAGATAAGGCAAGAAAAATAAATAAATTACAGCAGTTTGGGAATAGGCTACGCAAGGAAATGGGGTGCGATTTTCTTGCAAGAGCTACGATCAAGAAGATTGCTGATTACCGGATGACGAATGATGGAATTGAGCGTGCAGATGGAGCGGTTCCGGTACCAAAACCGATGAGGGTCGCTCACATAATACGGTCTATAAAGCATGAAGAAGAACTAAAGTTGCTGCGTTCAGTTTACGGCGGCTTAATGTTCTTGATCGCAGTAAGTGGTAGCTTTGAGCAACAACTTAATAATTACAGACAAAGAGAGGATGTTGATGCCCTTGAGGCAAGCAGAAGAGAAGAATATAATGTTTTATTCGAGATAGATCAGGATGAGGGAATTGGTAATGGTCAAGAAGTAAAAGAGGTTTACTATCAGGCAAATCTGTTTTTGTGTACAGAAGAGAAACCGCTAGACGGACAGATTTCTGCATTTTTAGATTTGCTATTTGGGTATAAGATAGGAAGCCCAACCGTTGATGAAAGAATGATGTTTGAAGCTTTTGCAGCAAGCTTGAGATCAACTTGTCTTTCCCGACAAGTTGGGGCAGCGATCGCTGATAGCCATGGAGACCTCGTCTCCGTTGGTTGGAATGATGTCCCAACTTTTGGGGGGGGCTTGGCAACTGAAAACGATAGTTCTATTGGGGCGTCTCTGTGCAAGAAAAAAGGATTCTGTCGGAGCAATGAGGAAATAAAAAAATTGTCAAGTCAGATATTTGTACGATTATGTGAAGGTGGCTTTGTCGAGCCTGACGCGCCAAGGGAGCTGTTTGATGACCTTGTTATGAGGGCTGGGGTCTCAAGGTTGATAGAGTTTTCGCGTGCTATACACGCGGAAATGGAGGCAATTCTTAGCGCTGCACGAACGGCAAAGCCAGGACTTCGGGGGGGGAAAATTTTTGTAACAACATACCCCTGCGAAAACTGCGTTAAACACATTTTGGCTGCTGGGATCACGAAGGTTGTTTATATTGAGCCGTACACTAAGAGCCGGGCACTTGATTTTTTCTCTGATTTTGTAATAAATAAGGGACAAGGAGAAACAGAACAAGGGAAGCTTGTACTTTCACAATTTACGGGCATATCTCCGTATACGTACCAATTGATGTACAGGAAGGCCGGTAAGCGCAAGAACATAGAAGGCGAAGTGGTTTTTCCAAGTCCGCAACCGATCCCTATCACTGGGGTGTATTTGGATAGTTATACCCTGTATGAGAGTAAAATTGCAGACGAGGTCGGGGATGACAAAAGATAAGCAGCATTTGTTGCCGATTGAAGAGTTGGCGAGCTTGGCGAAGCTGTCTCATGGAGCCGATGATAATGACGCTCCTCATACAGTTACAATTAATGTCTCTTGCTTCCAAAAATTCAAGGAAGGAAGAGATGCAAAAAGTGCATCCATTAAAATTCGCGAATATCTGGATTGCTATAAGATATTTAAATAGCCTGCCCCGCCTAAAAATACCCCAGCGCCTTGAGCGATTCCAGCTGGCGCTCCTTGTCCGGGTCGCGGCCAGCGCGTTCGGAGGCCTGCGCCCCGGCCAGGCGCGTGCAGGGCATGCAGCCAAGGGACCGGTACCCCTCGTGGTACAGCTCGCAGTAGGGCAGGGCCTCGCCCGTCACAAAGGCCCACACGTCCATCTCCGTCCAATCCAGAATCACATTCACCTGCCAGTGCTCCGGGCACAGCGGCGTGGCGGGGCGAAGCTCCGCATAGGGCCGCCCCGCGCGCGAGGGGTGTTCGTCGCGCCGCAGGCCGGTGATGAGCACCGTGGTTGCGGTTTCGGCCATGGCGCGGCCCAGGGGCGCTATTTTGAGGTCGCGGCAGCAGGCGAGCTTGTCCTGCGCCACGGGGTAGGCGTTGAGTTCCACCTGTGGCCGGGCGATGGTCAGGTCCACGCCCCACTCGGCGCAGAGTCGGTCGCGGAAGGCGGTGACCTGCGGGAACTTGAGACCTGTGTCCACGCTGAGGGCGCGCAGGGGGCCGCCGCAGGCCGCCAAGGGCGACTTCACGTCCGCGCCAGCTTCCTCCAGCGCTGCGCAGGCCTTGGCGTCCGCGCAGTCCGCCAGGGCCGCGCAGGCCTTCACGTCCGCACAAGCCTTCACTTCCGCGCAGTCCGCCAGGGCCGCGCGCCACAGGGCCAGCGCCACGCCAGAGTCCTTGCCGCCGGTGTAGGCCACGGCGACGGCCTGGGGCGGTTGCAGGCCGCACAGGGCGGTCAGCAGCGCGCGGCTGCGGGCCAGCTTCTCTTCCAGGGGCGCGCCCGGCGCTAGGGGGGCGTTGGCGTTCAGGTCGGCGATGTCCATGCTGGCTCCTCGTTGCTGTGCTGGCTGTGCTGGCTGTGCGGCGTGTGCAGGCGCGTGCGCGTTGTCTTGCCGGGTATCTTGTCGGATATCTTGTCTGATATTGTGCCGCACTGGGGCCCGCGCCGTTGCGCTTTGTGCTGTCCGGCCTGGCGGTGCCCACATTGCCGACGGGCCGTCTTGCAACGCTCCGCGCGGCGGGGTAGGCTGCGGCACGACCATATTCCCGGAGGCGCGATGCTGAAGAAAATCGAGACGCTTGTCCAGACCTGCGGGCATTGCGTGCTGGCGACCTGCGGGCCCGGCGCCTGGGAGCGTTCCTGCCAGGAGGGTGGCGCGGGCTCCGGCAAAGGCCCCTGCGAGGACGAAGGCGTTGAGCCTTGCGCGCCGCACGCCTCGCTCATGAGCTATTGCGCCGCCACGGACTGCACGGAGTTCTGGCTGGCCACGCACACAGCCACGCGCAAATTTCGCAACCTTTCGGCCAATTCGCGCGCCAGCCTGCTCATAGATGACAGGGGCGCGCCCGGCTGCCCGACGCGGGGGGCGGCTGGACTGGCCGGGGCGGCAGGTGCAGACGGTCTGGCCGGGGCAGAGGAAGCATGCGGGGCGGGCGCTGCGCCGGGCCTGGCCCTTACCGTTGCGGCGCGGCATATTCCCTTCGCCACGCCGCAAGAAGAGGCCGCAGCGCGCCGCGCCCTGCTGGAAAAGCACCCGCAACTGGCGTCGTTCCTGGCTTTGGAGGGCGTTGTGCTGCTGCGCCTGCGGGTGGAGAGCCTGCAACTTTTAAGCGGCCTGACGGATGTTTTTTTCATCAAGGCAGAAAAAATGCTTGACGCTCGGACGCGTAGGGCTTAATCCTGCCTTCCTCGCGTGGGCTTGTAGCTCAGTGGATAGAGCGCCGGACTACGAATCCGTAGGCCGCAGGTTCAAATCCTGCCAGGCCCACCACGCAAGCACCAGGGACCGCTGTCGAAAGACGGCGGTCCCTTCTGTTTTGCGCCCACGGGCGTGCGTGCTGCCCTGCCTTGGGCTTCAGCGCGCCCATTGCCGTTCCCCTGGCTGCGCTTGCTCGCGGCCTGCCGCGCCTGGAAGCGGGCTTTCCCTGGCGCACCCTCTGCCGCACCCTCTGCCGCACCTGGGCGAAAAGCCTCCTATGCCTTGGTCGCCAGAACCGTAATGCCCGATTCCTGCACGTTCATCTGGTCAATGGCCAATCCGGCCCGCTGGCAATAGTCGCGGATTTCCCCTGGCGTGCTGCGGATGCAGTTCAAGGGCCTGAACCAGTCGAAGTTGATGTGGTTCATTTCTTCCAACGTCAGGGTCGGGTCGTAATACATTTTGCAAACGTTCCAGTAGATGAGGCGTTGCAGGTTCTGCGGCCCCTTTTTGATGCCCAGCAGGGGCACGTCCTCGGGCACATTGATGGTGACGTTCAGCTCGCCCAGGGCGATTCCCAGCTTGGTCAACGGTTTCAGGGCCTCCCAGGCTGCGTCGTTGTCCAGGGCCGTGAGCTGCTCGCGGATGTGGTCGTCGGAGTATTCGCGCATGGGGCTTTTCTTCGCGTAGACGTAGAACATGAAACGCCCGCCGGGCTTCAGCTTGGTCGACAAGGCGAGGATGGCCGCCTCCACGGAATCCGTGTGGTGCAGCACCCCTTCGGAAAATATCAAGTCCACCGAGCCCTCGGCCACCGGCATGTGCAGCAGGTCTGCCTTATGGAATTCTCCGTCGAGCCCGGCTTCGGCAAACCGCTTTTGGGCGATGAACACTGCCTCGCTGATGTCCACGCCGATGTAGTGATGGGCGTGCAGGTAGCCGTCAAAGAGGAGCAGGGCGGACATTGCGGCGCCGCAGCCCGCGTCCAGGATGGTTATGGGACCGTCCGCGAACCATTCCTCGCGGACTTCCGGCTTGCCCCCGCAGTAGCGTTCAAAAAGCCAAGCCTTTTGGCGCGCCAGGGAGGCTTCCGACTCGAAGGTGTCCCGTTTCGCCCATTTGTATCCAAAGGTCTCGGCGGTCTGCCCCTGGCTGCGTGAAACAGCGTCTGTCCCGTGCGTCATCCGTCCTCCTGGTTCTGTTTTCGTTGCTGTAGCGCTGCGAACATGCCGAGCTGTCCTGCCGGGGCTGTCGGCCTCAATCGCCTGTGGCCGGAACGACCCATGGCATCCGCAGATTTGCAAAGTCGCGTTCTTTTGTCCATCCGAATCGTTCTGCGCGCTATGGCGCTGAAACTCCGCTCACGGCAGAGGGCGGTGCCGTACCGGCTTTGCCTGGCGTTTCGTCGGGGCGTGAGGTTGAACCGATGATGCAAAACCTGGGCCTGCCAAGGCATGCACCCAAAAAGGCATGGCGCGCCGGATGATTCCGCGAGGGAATGAACCAGGAAAGCCGGGGCAGCCTGGACGCAGGTGTTGGCGTCCACGTATGCCCCGTCTGGTGTGCTTTCCGCGCGGGCCCCACCGTGCCCCGCGCGCAGGCAAGGCGAAGTACGGCGTCGTCGCGGTCGCCGCCGATTCGACGTAGCGCGCAGGAAAAAGCCACGCGAGTTTCCGTCTGTCCGCCAGACGCGGGGAAGCCTCGAATATCCATTGTGCACATTGACTGAACGATATCTAGAGCGTAGAGAAGGCCATGGTGGCCTTCCCCTCCTCCGCGGGTCGCCGGATGCCGCGCTGGGCGCGGTCAATCTTTGCCAAGGCGGCGCGCGCGTGCCTAAAATCAAGCTGTTCATCGCTACCGGCATTGTTGTTTTGCTGGCCGTGGCTTATTTCCACCTGGACCAAACGGACGGCTCGCTGGAGCGGGTGCGCGAGACCGGAGTGCTGCGCGTGGGCTATGCCGAGGAGGCTCCTTACGCCTTTCTTACTCCCGCCGGGGAGGTTTCCGGCCAGTCGCCGGAGTTGGCGCGGCGCATAGCCGCTCGCCTGGGCGTGCGCAACATCGAGTGGCGTGTGGTGGAGTTCGGCGCGCTGATTGATGAACTGCGCCGGGGCCGCATCGATGTGGTGGCGGCGGGCATGTTCATCACCCGTGAGCGGGCCGCGCTGGTGGGCTTCTCTGATCCCATGTTTCATGTGCAGCCGGGGCTGCTTGTGGCGCGCGGCAATCCGCACGGGCTGCATTCTTTCGACGATGTGCTGGCCGCAAGCGGCGTGCGCGTGGCCGTGCTTTCCGGCGCGGTGGAGGGGCAGGCGCTGCGCAGCGCCGGGCTGCCCCCCAGGCGTCTGGTGGACGTGCCCGATGCCGAAACCGGCCGCGTGGCGGTGGAGACCGGGCTGGCGGACGCCTTGGCCTTGTCCGCCCCAAGCATTAATTGGATGATTCTGCGCCGTCCCCCGGCCAAGACGGAGATTGCCAAGCCCTTTACGACGTCCAGGCCGGAGTTCGAGCCGTGCCTGGGGTATGGGGCCTTCGCCTTCCGCAAGGAGGACAAGACCTTGCTGGAGGCCTGGAACCGGGAACAACGCGCCTTTATGGCCACGCCGGAGTTCGTCTCCCTTATGCAGGGCTTCGGCTTTGGCCGGCAGGAGCTGCCTGGCTTCCTGGGCGGCAAGGAGGCGCAGGCCCAATGACGACCGAGCGTGAGCAGGGAGCTTCGTGGGTCCGCTCCGCCCCGCGCCGCTGGGAAATCTGGAGCACCATCGTGCTTTCGCTTCTGGTGTGCGGCGTCATTGCCTGGATGCACCTTTCGCAGCAGCAGGCCATGCGCCTGAGCAGCCAGCGGGTGAACACCCTGCGCCAGGCGCGCATAGAGCTGGCCCACGGCTTTTTGGCCGTGCGGCTTGCGGGCGAGCCGCAGTCTCCCTACCGGCGCGAGCACGGCCTGGCCCTCATCCGGCAGGCCCTGGCCAGCTTCGACCGGTCCATCCAGAGCCGGGGAGAAGAGAGCGTGGAGCCCCTGGAGCGCTTCACCATGAGCATGGGCCTGTTCTCCGCCCGGTTGGAGGAGCTTGAGAGCCCGGACCACGGCGGAGAGCAGGGGCCTGCGGCGTTGCGTATCGCCTACCACGAACTGGAGCGCCAGGCCGAGGCCGTGGACGAATTGACCAGGGCCGAGCAGCGGAGCATGGCCAAGGAGTTCGAACGCGAGTTCGCCCTGGCTTTGGCCGTATCCGCCCTGCTGCTGGCCGGAGTGAGCGCCAACGTGTTTCTTGTGGGGCGCGCGCGCAGGCGGGCGGAGGAACAGCGCCGCAGCCTGGCCGAGCGCCACGGCATCACCCTGCGCAGCATCGGCGACGGCGTCATCGTCACCGACGAGACAGGCCGCGTGGAGCTCCTGAACCCCGTAGCCGAGGCCATGACCGGCTGGAGCACGGGGCAGGCGCAGGGCAAGCTTCTGGATGAGGTGTTCCACATCATCAACGAGGGCACCCGCGCCCCGTTGGACAACCCCGTGGCCAAGGTGCTGCGCGAGGGCGTGCGCGTGGATCTGAGCAACGACACCCTCTTGCTGGCCCGCGGCGGGGCCGAGCGCGCCATAGCCGACAGCGCCGCGCCCATAACCGACGATGCGGGCGTCATACGCGGCGTGGTGCTGGTGTTCCGCGACCAGTCCGACGAGAAGTTCTACAAGCGGGCGCTCAAGGAGAGCGAACTGCACTTCCGCACCCTGGCCAACAACGGCCAGGCCCTCATCTGGACCGCCGGGCTGGACATGCTCTGCGACTATTTCAACGAGCCCTGGCTGCGCTTCACCGGGCGGCCCCTGGAGAAGGAACTGGGCAACGGCTGGGCCGAGGGCGTGCACCCGGAGGACTTCGACCGCTGCCTGGACATCTACACGCGCAGCTTTGAGCGGCGCGAGGCCTTCAGCATGGAGTACCGCCTGCGCCACGCCAGCGGCGAGTACCGCTGGATTGTGGACCAGGGCACCCCGCGCTTCGACTCCGGCGGGGCCTTTGTGGGCTACATTGGCCACTGCCTGGACATAAACGAGAGCAAGAGCAACGTGGAGGCCCTGCGCCAGGCCAAGAACGCGGCCGAGGCGGCCAACAAGACCAAAAACGAGTTTTTGGCCAACATGAGCCACGAGATTCGCACGCCCTTGAACGGCATTCTGGGCATGCTGCAACTTTTGTCCACCACCCGCCTGGATTCCGAGCAGCAACGCTTCCTGGTGGCGGCCATGCAGTCGTCCAAGCGGCTCACGCGGCTTTTGTCAGACATCCTGGACTTCTCGCGCATCGAGGCCGGGATGCTGGCCGTACAGCAGGCGGAATTCAGCGTGGCGGGCGTGCGGGACTCGGTGCTGGATCTCTTTGCCCTTACCGCGCGGGAAAAGGGCGTGGCCTTCAGCTTCGACATAAGCCCCGGCACGCCCCCGGTGCTGCTGGGCGACGAGGCCCGGCTGCTGCAGATCCTGCTCAACCTCACGGGCAATGCGCTCAAGTTCACCAGCCAGGGCGAGGTGCGGGTGAGCGTGCACCAACTGCCCCATAGTGAGCCAGCCGCCAGCCACCTGCTGTTCTGCATCGCCGATACGGGCATAGGCATTTCCGACGCGTTGCTGGGCCGGATCTTCGAGCCCTTCACCCAGGCCGAGGGCGCGTATACGCGCCGTTTCCAGGGCGCGGGGCTGGGCCTGGCCATTGTGCGGCGGCTGGTGGGGCTCTTGGGCGGCACCCTCTGCGTGGACAACGCCGGGCCTGGCACGCAGATTTGCGTGTGCCTGCCCTTTGGCCTGCCTGCCGCAGGGAGCGTGGCCAACCCGCCTTTGCAGGCGGTAATTCCGGCTGAGGTCCACGCCGGGGACCCGGGCGCGCGGGCCTTGGCTGTCGTGCCGCGCGGACTGCGCGTGCTGCTGGTGGAGGATGAAGAGATCAGCCTTATGGCCGCGCAGCACATGCTGCTCAAGGCCGGCTACGAGGTGACGCCCGCGCACGACGGGCAGCAGGCCCTGGCGCTGCTGGCCGGGCGCGATTTCGACCTGGTGGTGATGGACGTGCAGATGCCCGTGCTCGACGGGGTGCAGACCACGAAGATCATCCGGGCCGCGCGGGAGCTGGGCGCAAAGAGCCGCGTGCCCATCATCGCCATGACGGCCTATGCCATGGCCGGGGACCGGGAGCGTTTTCTGGAGGCGGGCATGGACGACTACACCGCCAAGCCCGTGGACATGGCCGAACTGGCCAGGGTTGTGGCGCGGGTGCTGGCCCGGCGCGGCGCGCGGGTCCAGGCGGACGAGGGCTTCTCCTAGCCCTGGACCGCTTGCGCCGGGCAGGGCCTGTTCGGCTGGCCGCGCTGGCCGCGCTGGCCGCGTCGGCTAGTCGCTCCAGCGGTGGCGGATGGCGATGATTTCGGCCTCGTTCTCGAAAAAGGCCCGCACCACAGCGGGGTCGAACTGGGTGCCCGCCCCGGCGCGGATGAGCTCCCCGGCCTTGTCCGGGCTCATGGCCTGCTTGTAGGGCCTGTCGCTGCACAGGGCGTCGTACACGTCCACAACGGTCACTATGCGCGCCTCAAGGGGAATGTCCTCTCCGCTCAGGCCAAAGGGATAGCCGGTGCCGTCCCAGCGCTCGTGGTGGCACAGGGCCAGCACCCGCGCCAGGTTCAGCTGCTCGTTGCCGGACATTTCGCGCATCAGCAGCGGGTCGGAGCACAGGCGGTGCGCCTCGTCCTTGCTGTCCAGCGGGCCCAAGATCTCGCAGCCGTACACGCAGTGGCGGCGCATTATGTCCCACTCCGCGTCCGTAAGCCTGCCGGGCTTCAGCAGCACCTCGTCGGGAATGCCGATCTTGCCCACGTCGTGCAGGGGCGCGCACTCGCCCAAAAGATCGCTCTGGTCTTCGTTCATGCCCATGGCCCGGCCCAGCAGGCGGCTTATCTGCCCCACGCGGATGACGTGGCGGCCCGTCTCGTTGTCTTTGTATTCCGCCGCGCGGCTCAAGCGCTGCATCACCTGCCTGCGGGTTTCCTCCAGTTCTTTGGTGCGGTCGCGCACCAGGCATTCCAGGTTCTCCTGGTACTGCTTGTTCTCGCGCAGCAGCCGGGCGCGTTCCAGCACCTTGTTCAGGGTGTAGTCGAGGATGTTCAGATTGTGCAGCGGCTTGGTGATGAAATCCCAGGCGCCCACGCGCATGGCCGAGAGCGCGTCCTCCACGATGCCCACGCCGGAGAGCACGATGATGGGCACCTCCGGCACCTCGGCCACGGCGTGCCCGATGAACGAATAGCCGTCCATCACCGGCATGTTCAGGTCCACCACCACGGCCTTGATGGCGTCGCGGTTGGCCCGCAGCGCCTCCAGGCCTTCCAGGCCGTTGGCGGCCTCGATGGTTTCGTGCTCCTGGTCCTCCAGGTGGGCGGAAAGGGAGCGCCGCAGGCCCGGTTCGTCGTCGATGATCAGGATGGTCATGCCGCCCCTCCCGGAAGCTTGAGGATGTGCCGGATGCGCGCGAGCATCAGCGCCATGTCGCAGGGCTTGAAGAATACGTCGTCCTCGGTCAGGCCGCAGGCCAAAAGATCCTTGGTGAGCGCAAAGTCCATGGAGCCCGTGTGCAGAATGAACCTGCCGCACAGCCCGCGCCTGGCTGCGTCCAGAATGAAGGCCTGGCCGTTCATGCCCGGCAGGCGCATGTCTACAATGCACAGCTCCGCATGGTCCTGGTCCAGCTCCGTCAGGGCCGCCTCGGCCGATTCCTCCGCGCGCAGGGCGAAATCGCCGTAGTCCTCAAGGTAGTCCAGAAGCAGCTGGCGGATGCGCTCTTCGTCGTCGATGACCATCAGGCGGGCGGGGCTGGTCATGCCGCGTCCTCCGTATCCTGCTCGGCGGGCAGATCAATGCAGAACAAGGTGCCCTCGCCGGGCTGGGAGCTTACGGTCATTTTGCCGCCATGGCCCTTGGTGACGATGAAGTAGGAAACCGAAAGCCCCAGGCCGGTGCCCACTCCGGGCGGCTTGGTGGTGTAGAAGGGCTCGAACACCCGGCGCTGCACCTCCGGCGGCATGCCCGGCCCGTTGTCCTCAATCTCTATGCGGATGAATTCGCCGTGGTTTCTGGCGCGGATGTCTATTCTGGGTTCCTGGGCGGGCGGGTCGCACACGGCCAGGGCCTGGGCCGAGTTGCGCAGCAGGTTCAAAAGCACCTGCTCTATCTCCGTCTCCGTGCAGTTCACCACGGGCAGGGCGTCGTCGTAGTCGCGCCGTATCTTGATGCGCTTGAAGTCGTAGCTTTTTTTGAGGTCGTAGTCGCTGCCGGCCAGGGTTACTGCCTTTTCAATGATGGCGGGCAGATCGCAGACCTTGCGGCGGCTCTCGCTGGAGCGGCTGAAATCAAGCATGTGGCGGATGATGGCCGAGGCGCGCACTGCGGCCGCCTGTATGTCCTCTATGAATACGTCGAGCTTGCGGGCCTGCATGTATTGCCGGAAGATTTCCATGTCCAGGCCGAGCCCCGCCGCCACTTCGATATTCTTCTTGAAATCTGCCCGGGTGCGCTGCACCAGGTTCTGGGCCGCCTGCAGCACAATGCCCAGGGGGTTGTTTATCTCGTGGGCTATGCCTGCGGCTATGCCGCCAACGGAGATCATTTTTTCCGTCTGGATCATCATTTCCTGCATCTTCTTGAGCTCGGTTATGTCGCGCACCAGGGCAAGAATGAAGCGCCCCCCGCCGATGTTGATGATGTGGCAGGAAATGGCGCATTGTATGAGCTGGCTGTCCTTGCGGCGGGCCTCGAACTCGTAGTTCTCCAGGTGGCCGTCGCGCTCAAGCAACTGGTATATGGCCTCGCGGCTGGCTTCGTCGGCGTAGAAGCCTAGGGCCTTGGAGCTGTTGCCCAACAGTTCGTCCGCCGGGTAGCCCGAAAGCCGCACAAAGGCCTCGTTGGCGTCGGAAAAACTGCCATCGGCCAAGTCCACTAGCACCATGGCCTCCGGCGAGAAGCGGAACAGGCGCGAGAAGCGTTCCTCCGAGAGCTTGAGCCGCTGCTCCTGTTCCTTGCGCTCGGTAATGTCCAGATAGGTGGTTGTGGCGGCGCGCTCCCCGGAGCGGAACACCAGCACCTCGAACACCCCGGAGATGTCCTCGTCGTTGTAGGCTATTTCGAAGTGCTGGCGCTCTGTCTCGCCCAGGGCCACCTTGCGGTAAAGCTCCGGCAGGTCGCTGTCCTTGAGCCGGGGGAAGGCCTCCAGTATCGGCAGGCCGACCTTGCCCAGGTGCTGCACGCCAAGGAGCCTGTCCGCCGCGGGGTTGGCGCCGGAAAGAATCAGCCGGTCGTTCTCGTCCACTACATAAAAATGCATGCCCATGGGCGAAGATTCCACAATGCTGCGGAACTTTTCCTCCGAGGCGCTGAGGGCCTTTTGCGCCAGAACGCGAGCGGTTATGTCGCGGGCCACGGTCATGCGGTAGCGGTGCTGGGCAATCTCCATAAGCTGGCTGGAAAGGGAGAGCACGGTTTCTCCGCCGTGCCTGTCGTGGCCGATGACTTCAAAGTTCAGGGCCTGGCCTTCCGTCCGCACGCGTTCGACGATCTCCTGCATTTGCCGTTCGTCGGTGTACAGTCCAAGCTCGGCCACGGTCTTGCCGATGACCTCGTCGCGGTCGAGCCCGTGGAATTCCAGGAAGGTTTCGTTCACGTCCACCACCCGGCCAGAGTCCAGCTCGGAGAGCACGATGCTGTCGGGCGAGAGGCGGAACAGGCTGGAGAAGCGCTCCTCTGATTGGTGCAGCAGCTCAAGGGCCTGCATGCGCTCGGTAATGTCCTCCAGGGTGGCCACCACGCCGTGGGCCTCGCGCCCTTCCACCTGCAGGGGCGTGGCGTTCAGGTACAGGGCCTTGCGCTCTCCGCCGGGGCGCGAATACCAGGTGAGCAGCCCGATGATGGAGGTGCGCTCCAGCAAGGCGCGGGCGATGGGCGAGCCCTCTCCGGTCAGGGGCGCGCCCTCGGAATCTTCCAGGGGAATGCCTGCGGGCAGGGGCGCTTCGAGACCTATGTCCAGAATGCTGCGCGCCTGGCGGTTCATGTACTCTGGCCTGCCGGAAGCGCCGAAGGTGACGACGCCCACCGGAGCCAGCTCGGTCAGGGTGCGGCGGTCGGCTTCGGCGTTGCGCAGGTTGGCCACCACCCGGCGCAGGGCGCCAAGGGCCAGCACCACCAGCCCAAGGGTGACGAGGGAGATGACGCCGCTCACGGTGGCCAGGCGGGTGGCCGGGGCCAGCACTTCGTCTTCGTCGGCCTCTATGACGATGAGCCAGCCCGTGGCTGCGTTGCTGCGGGCAAGGCACATGCGGCGGTTGCCCTCGCGGGTGAAGCGGTGCACTGCGCCGCTGGCTGCGGCCGCCACAAGCTCGGCGGCGTGTTCGGGGGGCAGGTCGTTGTCGTCGGAGAGGCCGAAGGA
>DIVX01000014.1 GCA_002422505.1 Desulfovibrio sp. UBA6121 | reverse complement strand
GCTGGCCCAGCTGGTGCGCGCCAACGAGGCCCTGGACCACTTCTGCCGGGGCTTTGGCGTGCCGTGCGTGTCCGGCAAAGACTCCATGAAAAACGACTACAAGGGCGGCGGGGTCAAAATCTCCATTCCCCCCACGGTGCTCTATTCCGTCATGGGCAAAATGCCCGACGTGAAGCTGGCCGTCACCTCAGACTTCAAGCGCGCGGGCGAGTACATCTACGTGCTGGGTCTCACCCGGCCGGAGCTTGGCGGCTCGGAAGCCGCCAGCGAGCTTGGCCTGGCAGGCGGGCAGGTGCCCCAGGTGGATTTGGTGAGCGCGCGCGAACGCTACCTGAGCTACCACAAGGCCGTGCTGGCCGGGCTGGTTTCCGCCTGCCACGACTGCTCCGACGGCGGCCTTGGCGTGGCCCTGGCCGAGATGTGCATCGGCGGGCGGCTGGGAGCCGAGGTGGACCTGGCCAAGGTTCCGGCCTGCGGCTGCGCCTCTGCACTGGAGCTTTTGTACAGCGAATCGGCCAGCCGCTTCGTGGTCACGGTGCCCCAGGACAACGTGCCGGCCTTTGAGGCGCTCTTTGCCGGGCAGCACTGCGCGTGCATTGGCGCTGTAACGCAGGGGCTGTTGGCCGTTACGCATGGTGATGTATACGTACTTCGCAGCCAGGTGGAGCCTCTTGCAGAGGCTTTCAAGGCGCCGTTGAACTGGTAGACGCACTTCCACGCAGCGAACAGAATCGCCAGCGGCGCCGCATACCAGGCGTTGCTGGCGATTTTGCTTGTCAAGCTAAATTTTTGGTGACAGACTTTGACACATGGAGTAAAGTTCTTCCGATCTGTTTGATATATATTCCTAATAGCTGTTCGGAGGGGCACATGCTGCGCTACCCGGTTCGCGTCTTGCTTTGCGCTTTGTTGGCGTGCGGTATCGCCGTGCCCCTGAATGCCGCCTCCAAGGGCTCTGCCGCCAAGGCCGCAGCCCCCAAAGAGGAAGCCGCCTTCGTCGGCTCCGCCACGTGCGAGGGCTGCCACGAGAGCGAATATGCAAATTTCAAGAAGTTCGCCAAGAAGGCCCACTCCGACAGGAGTGTGAAGGTAATGGCCAAAAAGCTTACACCGGAAGAAATAAAGGAATGTTACGCCTGCCACACCACGGGCTACGGCAAGCCCGGCGGCTTTGAAAGCTACGAGAAAACGCCCGACCTGGGCCATGCCGGGTGCGAGGTGTGCCACGGTCCTGGCTCGGCCCATGTGGACTCCGGCGGGAAGAAAAATCTCATCAAGGGCAGGGGCTGCATGAATGTGAAGGAATGCGAGACCTGCCACAACCCCGAACGCGTTTCCAACTTCCGCTTCAAGCCCATGCTCTTCGGCGGGGCGCACTAGGGGGCCGTCATGAGCATCAAAGAAAGCGTCAACTCATCCTTGCGTCTCAAGGTGCTGCTGCTCTCCAGCCTGGTGAGCCTGGCCGTGTTCGCCTGCCTGTTCCTGGCCACCTCTTACTGGCAGAAAAAGGCCATGCTGGGCGAGGTGCAGGCCGGTGCCCAGCGCTCGGCCAAGATGATTTCCAAGGTGGTGGAAGAGCCCATGCGCCTGGGCGACACCGAGGCCACCGAGGCCCGCTTTGAGGAGCTTGGCAAGCAGCACGCCTCCATCAGCGTCATCATGACCGATTTTGCCGGGAACATCACGTACTCCACGGCCAACGAGGACGAGCGCAAGGACGCCAAGGAGGTGCTGGGCCACGACGAATGCCAGGTCATGGTGGACGCCAGCCTGAAGGCTGTGCAGGAAAGCAGCGCGCTTATGACCATGCGCGGCAAGCCCTATTTCACCGAGGTCAAGAGCATTCCCAACGAGCCCGCCTGCCACCACTGCCATGGCAAGAGCAAGCCCATCCTTGGCGCCATGATTATGCGCCAGGATTTGACCGCGCAGATGGGCGCGCTGCACATGGCCCAGTATCTTACCGCCATCTTGTGCCTGGCCGGGCTGGCCGCCCTGGTGCTGAGCCTGAATTTCTTCATGAATCGCGCCGTGCTGGGCCGGGTCAAGGCCATCGCCAAGAGCGCGGACGATGTCATCTCCGGCGATTTGAACGCCCATTTCAACGTTTCCGGCAGCGACGAGCTGGCGAACCTGTCCAACCACCTGGGCACCATGGTCTCGCGCATCAAGGACCAGCTGGAATACAACAAGGGCCTGCTTGAAGGCATCATTGTGCCCATGATGGTCACGGACGAACTCGGCGTCATCACCGTGGCCAACAAGCCTCTGGTGGCCATTCTGGGCAAGCCGGAAACCGAAATTCTGGGCAGGTGCGTAGACGCGGTGTTCTACGGCGACAAACGCGAAACCATCACCGACAAGGCCATCAAGACCTGCTGTTCCATCAGCGGCAATCTTGTGTACACCCGCGCCGACGGCGTGCGCTTCCCCCTGCATGCGGAGATTTCGCCCCTCAAGAATACCCAGGGGCAGGTGGTGGGCTCCATCGGCGTGCTCATCGACCTGACCCAGGAAGAGCAGGACCGCATGCGCATTGAGGCCAACCGCCAGAACCTGCTGGCCGTGGCCAACGAGGTGACCTCCGTGGCCATGCGCCTGCAAGAGGCCTCCGGCGATTTGACCAGCCAGATGCTGCACCTGACGCGCGGCATGGACACCACCAGCGACCGCACCACGCAAATGGCCACCGCCATGGAAGAAATGAACG
>DIVX01000162.1 GCA_002422505.1 Desulfovibrio sp. UBA6121 | reverse complement strand
GCCTCCAAGATCGTGACCCAGATGCACAAGAAGGGCCTCAGGGTCGCCTTTGTTTCCGACGACGGCGTGAAGGATGACACCTTCATCAAGACCGGCGGCGCCGACGCCGAAGGCACGTACGTCACCGGCCCGCAGATTCCGGCCGACAACGAGATCTACAAGAAGGCCGTGGCCGACTACGAGAAGGAATACGGCGGAGCCCCCGGCTCGTTCTACGCCCAGGGCTACGCCGCTGCGCAGGCCTTGCTGAACGCCGTGGCCAAGGCCGGCAGCACCGACTACGACAAGGTCATCAACGCGCTGCACAACGAGTACGTCGAGACCCCGGTGGGCAAGATCAAGTTCGACGCCAAGGGCGACGCCGAGGGCGTGAGCTTCTCTGTGTACCAGGTGAAGAGCGGCAAGTTCGAACTGGTGAAGTAGCCTCCGCCGCCCGGCATTCGGGCAGGCGATAACGAGCCAGGGGGCGGGGGCGGATGCGCCCGTCCCCTGGTGCCGTAAGGGAAAGGCCGCAGCGGAGCCTTTTTCCGCACGGCAGGATGGGTGCATGGAATATTTCCTTCAGCTGTTTTTCGCAGGCCTCTCACGGGGCAGCGTGTACGCCCTCATCGCCCTGGGCTACACCNNACGGCGAAATCTACATGATCGGCGCATTCATGGGACTCATAGTGGCCGGGGTGTTGACGGCCCTTGGCCTGCCCGCCCTGTCCATCCTGGTCATCGCGCTCATCATCGCGGTCCTGTACTCCGCCGCGTACGGCTACACGGTGGAGAAGATAGCCTATAAGCCCCTGCGCGGCGCGCCCAGGCTGGCCCCGCTCATTTCGGCCATCGGCATGTCCATTCTGCTGCAGAACTACATCATGCTCGCGCAGACCCCGGACTTTTTGCCCTTCCCCAGGCTCATCCCCGACCTTGAGTTCATGGCCCCCTACGAAAATTTTCTGGCCACCAGCGACCTGTTCATCATCGTCACCTCCATTTCGGTCATGGTGGCGCTGACCTTGTTCATCAAGTTCACGCGCATGGGCAAGGCCATGCGGGCCACGGCCCAGAACCGCAAAATGGCCATGCTGGTCGGCGTCAACGTGGATCAGGTCATCTCCATGACCTTCATCATCGGTTCCGGCCTGGCTGCGGTGGGCGGCGTGCTCATCGCCTCGCACATCGGGCAGATCAACTTCGCCATCGGCTTTCTGGCGGGCATCAAGGCCTTCACGGCGGCGGTGCTTGGCGGCATTGGCAGCATACCCGGCGCGGTGCTCGGCGGGCTGGTCCTGGGCTGGACCGAAAGCTTCGCCGCAGGCTATGTATCAAGCGACTATGAAGACGTGTTTGCCTTCTGCCTGCTCGTGCTCATTTTGATCTTCCGCCCCGCTGGCCTGCTTGGCAAGCAGCGGGCGCAAAAGGTTTAGCGTCATGGCTGCTGCAAACATAGCGACGAATCTCAAAAAATCCGCCATTGCCGCTTTGTGGCTGGCGTTTCTGACCCTGCCGATCATTGTCATCCGCGTGGACACCGTCGAGAAGACCGTCACCTGGCGCTGGATGCACCTTGTGTACATGCTGGCGGGCAGCTTTGTGCTGGCCATTGCCTGGCATTTCATGATGGACCGCCGCGACCGGGGCGTGGCCGCGCACAAGGATGAAGGCGCCGAGAGCCAGTCGAAACTTGCGCGCTGGCTGGAAAACCCCGCCGTGGCGCGGCCGCTCATGGCCCTTGGCCTGCTGGTGGCCGTTGTTTTTCCGCACGTGTTTTCCATGTACCAAACCAACATCCTCATCAGCGCCCTGATTTATGTTGTGCTGGGCCTTGGGCTCAACATCACCGTGGGGCTGGCGGGCCTGCTGGACCTGGGCTACGTGGCCTTCTACGCCGTGGGGGCCTACGCCTACGCGCTTTTGAACCACCACTTCCAGCTGGGGTTCTGGACCGTCCTGCCCCTGGGAGCCATCCTGGGGGCTTTTTTCGGCATTCTGCTGGGCTTCCCGGTGCTGCGCCTGCGGGGCGACTATCTGGCCATCGTCACCTTGGGCTTCGGGCAAATAGTGCGGCTGGTGCTTGAGAACTGGAACGCGTTCTCCCAAGGCCCCAGCGGCATTTCCAACATCGCCCGGCCTGGGCTCTTCGGCGTCAGCTACACGGTGGACCAGGCCACCACGTACATCTATTACATCATGCTGGCCCTGGTCATTCTGACCATCTTCGTCACCGCCCGGCTCAAGGATTCGCGCATCGGCCGCGCCTGGCTGGCCCTGCGCGAGGACGAGATAGCCTGCCAGGCCATGGGCATAGACAACACCCGCGCCAAGCTCATGGCCTTCGCCCTGGGGGCCACCCTGGCCTCGCTCATGGGCGTGGTGTTTGCGGCCAAAACCACCTTCATCAACCCAGCCAGCTTCACCTTCATGGAGTCGGCCATGATCCTGGCCATTGTGGTGCTGGGCGGCATGGGCTCGGTGCTGGGCGTCATGCTGGGCGCATTCCTGCTTATTCTGCTACCGGAATACATGCGCGCCTTTTCCGAATACCGCATGCTCATCTTCGGCGCGACCATGATCCTGGTCATGGTCTTCCGGCCCCAAGGGCTCATCCGCGCCAAGCGCAAGGTCTACAAGATCAACACGGAAGCAGCCTGATGGAACAGACGCGAAACGCGGTCCTTTCGGTCCGCAACATGAGCATGAACTTCGGCGGCTTGCGCGCACTTTCCGAGGTGGACCTTGAGGTGCGCGCGAACGAAGTGGTGGCGCTCATCGGCCCCAACGGNNCCTTCTTCAACTGCATCACCGGCATTTATACTCCCTCCGAGGGCGAGGTGCTGGCCTTTCCCAAGGGCGGCAAGCAAAAGCGCATAAACGGCATGCGCACCAATCTGGTGTGCGAGCTGGGCATGGCCCGAACCTTCCAGAACATCCGCCTGTTCCCGTCCATGACGGCCCTTGAGAACGTTATGATCGGGCGGCATTGCCGCACCCGCAGCGGCATTCTGGGTGCGGTGCTGCGCGGGCCTAAAACCCGGCGCGAGGAGCAGGAGGTGGTGGACAGGAGCTACCAGCTGCTCAAGAAGGTGGGCCTGGAAAAGGTGGCGGGGGAGTACTCGCGCAATTTGCCTTACGGCGCGCAGCGCAGGCTGGAGATAGCCCGCGCCCTGGCCACGGAGCCTTTCTTGCTGCTGCTGGACGAGCCCGCCGCAGGCATGAACCCCCAGGAAACCCTGGAACTCAAGGAAATGGTCATCCGCATCCGCGAGGAATTCCAGGTCTCCGTGCTGCTCATCGAACACGACATGAAAATGGTCATGAGCCTGTCCGACCGCATCTACGTCATGGAATATGGCCGCGTCATCTCAACCGGCACTCCGGCGCAGGTCAGCGCCGATCCGCAGGTCATACGGGCCTACCTTGGCGAGGAAAGCGATGCTTAAGCTTGCGAACATCGACACCTATTACGGCAACATCCAGGCCCTGCGCGACGTCTCCTTAAGCATCGGCGAGGGCGAGATCATCACGCTCATCGGGGCCAACGGCGCAGGCAAAAGCACGACGCTGATGACCATTTGCGGCGTTGTGCCGCCCCGGCGCGGCGAGATTGTTTTCGAAGGCCGCCTGATGAACGGCGTGAGCCCGGACAAGGTGGTGCAGCAGGGCATTTGCCAGGTGCCCGAAGGCCGCCTCATCTTCCCCGACCTGACCGTGCAGGAGAACCTGGACATGGGCGCGTTCCTGCGCTCCGACAAAGAGGGCATCAGCCGCGACCTGGACCAGGTGTTCGGCCTGTTTCCCATTCTGCTGGAGCGGCGCAAGCAGCTGGGCGGCACGCTTTCCGGCGGGGAGCAGCAAATGCTGGCCATCAGCCGGGCGCTTATGGCGCGGCCCAAGCTGCTCCTGCTCGACGAGCCCTCCCTGGGCCTGGCCCCGCTGATCATCCGGCAGATTTTCGACATCATCAAACAGATCAACCGCGAGAGCAACACCACCATCTTTCTGGTGGAGCAGAACGCCAACCAGGCGCTCAAGGTGGCGCACCGCGGCTATGTCATGGAAAATGGACGCATCACCCTGGAGGATGCCTGCGACAAGCTCCTTGCCAACGATGCGGTGAAGAAGGCATACCTGGGCCTGTAGAAACGGCCCGGAATTTCATGGCGCAACACGAAACAGGGCGGCCAAGCCCCCCGGGAGGATTCCATGCAGGACAAGATCATCGGCAAGGCGCTCACCTTTGACGACGTGCTGCTCGTTCCCGACTATTCCGAAGTCCTGCCCGACAGCGTGGACGTGAGCACGCAGCTGACGCCCGAGATCCGCCTGAACATTCCGCTCTTGTCCGCCGCCATGGATACCGTCACCGAGGCGCGCATGGCCATAAGCATGGCGCGCAGCGGCGGCGTGGGCGTCATCCACAAGAACATGAGCATTCGCGACCAGGTGCGCGAGGTGGACAAGGTCAAGAAGAGCGAATCGGGCATGATCCACGACCCCGTGACCGTGCACCCGGACGACAACGTGGGCAAGGTGCTTTCGCTCATGAGCGAGTACCGCATCTCCGGCCTGCCTGTGGTGCGCGGCGACAAGCTCGTGGGCATCGTCACCAACCGCGACGTGCGCTTCGTCACCGATCCCGGCACCCCGGTGTCCGAGGTCATGACCAGCCGCAACCTCATCACCGTGCCCGAGGGCATTAGCGACGAGGAGGCCAAGCGCCACCTGCACCAGAATCGCATCGAAAAACTCCTGGTGGTGGACGACGAGAACCAGCTGAAAGGGCTCATCACCATCAAGGACATTGAGAAGGTCAAAAAGTACCCCAACGCCTGCAAGGACGACAAGGGCCGCCTGCGCGTGGGCGCGGCGGTGGGCGTGGGTCAAGACGGCATCTCCCGGGCCGAGGCGCTTCTGCGCGCCGGGGTGGACTTTCTCGTGCTCGACAGCGCCCACGGGCATTCCCGCAATATCCTGAACGCCTGCCGGGCCCTGCGCGACGCCTTCCCCGACGCCCAGATCATCGGCGGCAACGTGGCCACCTACGAGGGCGCCAAGGCCCTCATCGAGTCCGGCGTGGACACGGTCAAGGTCGGCATCGGCCCCGGCAGCATTTGCACCACGCGCATTGTGGCCGGTGTGGGCGTGCCGCAGATTACCGCCATTCTGGAGGCGGGCAGGGCCTGCCGCGAGGCGGGCAAGTGCATCATCGCCGACGGCGGTATCAAGTTCTCCGGCGATGTGGTGAAGGCGCTGGCCGCCGGAGCCGACACCTGCATGATGGGCAGCCTGTTTGCCGGCACCGAGGAAAGCCCCGGCGAGACCATTTTGTACCAGGGCCGCACCTACAAGATCTATCGCGGCATGGGCAGCATAGACGCCATGGCCGCTGGCAGCTCCGACCGCTACTTCCAGGACAAGAGCAAGAAGCTGGTGCCAGAGGGCATCGTGGGCCGCGTGCCCTTCCGGGGCCAGGTGACGGAGAGCATCCACCAACTGGTGGGCGGCCTGCGTTCTGGCATGGGCTACCTGGGCTGCGCCACCATCGCCGAGCTGGGCGTCAAGGCCCGGTTCATGGAGATCAGCTCTGCGGGCCTGCGCGAAAGCCACGTGCACGACGTCATCATCACCAAGGAATCTCCCAATTACCGCGTCGAGTCCTAGGGACCACGTAAAGGGCGGCATATGCAGCAAGATAAAGTCATCATCATCGACTTCGGGTCCCAGGTCACCCAGCTCATCGCGCGGCGCATCCGCGAGGCCGGGGTGTATTCCGAAATCCACCCCTGCACCAGCGACCCCGCCGTCATCAAGGCTTTGAACCCCAAGGCCCTGGTGCTTTCCGGCGGGCCCTCCAGCGTGCACGATGAAGGCGCGCCGCCGTTGCCCAAGGAATATCTCAGCTGGGGCCTGCCCATCTTGGGCATTTGCTACGGCATGCAGATTCTGGCGCACACCCTCGACGGCGAGGTGAGCCGCTCCCAGGACCGCGAATATGGCCGCGCGGAGTTCGAGGCCGTGGGCGAGAGCCCGCTGTTTGCCGGGGTGGAGGGCTGCCACAAGCTCACCGTGTGGATGAGCCATGGCGACAACGTGGGCAAGCTGCCCACGGGCTTTTCCCGCATGGGCAAAACCGGCAGCCTGGAAAACGCCGCCATGTGCGACCCCGCTCGCAAGATCTACGCCGTGCAGTTCCACCCGGAGGTGGCCCACACCGACCAGGGCGAGCGCATCATCTCGAACTTTTTGTTCAAAATCGCCGGGCTCAAGCCGGGCTGGACCATGTCCTCCTTTGTGGAGTCGTCCATCAAGACCATGAGCGAACAGGTGGGCGAGGGCAAGGTGGTGCTGGGCCTTTCCGGCGGCATCGATTCCACCGTGGCCGCCGTGCTGTTGCACCGCGCCATCGGCAAGCGCCTGTTCTGCATCTTTGTGGACAACGGCCTGCTGCGCATGGGCGAGCGCCAGGAGGTCATCGGCTTCCTGGAGGAGCACTTCGACCTGAACGTCAAGTGCGTGGACGCCTCCAAGCTGTTCCTCAAGCGCCTCAAGGGCGTCAGCGACCCCGAGGAGAAGCGCAAGATCATCGGCCGGGAGTNNGCTACACCTTCATCGAGGTCTTCGACCGCGAGGCCAAGGCCATTGAGGGCGTGGAGTTCCTGGCCCAGGGCACCCTCTACCCGGACGTCATCGAGTCGGTGTCCTTCAAGGGCCCCTCGGCGGTCATTAAGAGCCACCACAACGTGGGCGGCCTGCCGGAAAAAATGAACCTGAAGCTGGTGGAGCCCCTGCGCGAGTTGTTCAAGGACGAAGTGCGCAAGGTGGCCTACGAGCTGGGCATGCCGGAGAACATCATCTGGCGGCACCCCTTCCCGGGGCCTGGCCTGGCTATTCGCGTCATTGGCGAGATTACGGAGCCGCGTCTTGAAATTCTGCGCCAGGCCGACAAGATCGTGCAGCAGGAGCTCATCGCCAGCGACTGGTACCGCAAGGTCTGGCAGGGCTTCGCCGTGCTTCTGCCGCTCAAGACCGTGGGCGTCATGGGCGACGACCGCACCTACGAGCATGTCATCGCCCTGCGCATCGTGGACAGCATCGACGCCATGACCGCGGACTGGTCGCGCCTGCCCTCGGAGATTCTGGCCCGCATGTCGAGCCGCATCATCAACGAAGTGAAGGGTGTGAACCGCGTGGTGCTCGATATTTCGAGCAAGCCGCCCAGCACCATCGAATGGGAGTAGGCGAGCCGCACAAGAGACCAGGCACCCCCGCACGCACAGTATAAGATTCAGGAAGGCCTATGCCCGGTACCGGAGAATTGCTTCTCATCGCCCTGCTGGCGATCATCGTTGTGGACCCCAAGAAGCTGCCCGACCTCATGAAGTCGCTCGGCAAGGCCATTGGCGAGTTCAAGCAGATGAGCGGCGAGTTCAAGCGCACCATCGAGCGCGAGACCGAGATGGCCGACTTTGAGAAGCGCAAGGCCGAGGCGCACGAGCAGCTGTACGGGACCGGTGCAACCACGGACGCGCCCGCCGCAGCGGAGCCCGCGCCGGAGCCCACGGCGGAAGCCAGGCCGGAGGAAACCCCGGAGGAAATCCAGGCGCGCATGGACCAGGCCGCCAAGGCTGCGCCTGAAGGTGCCGCAACGGACGCAGCCGCAACGGACGCAGCCGCAACGGACACAGCCGCGCCCGAAGCCGCTGCCGCTGACGAGGGCGGCTTCGGCGAATACCCGGCCCAGCCCCCGGTGGAGCGCGCCGAACCCGCAGATGAGGCGTCCGCTGAGACGCCTGCTGAAGTTCCTGCTGACGTCACGGCGCAGACGCCTGCTGAAGTTCCTGTAGAAACGCTAGCGGAGCCTGCCGAGACGCCTGCTGAAGTCCCTGTAGAAACGCCAGCCGAGCCTGCCGAGACGCCTGCCGAAGTTCCTGCTGCCGCGTCCGCCGAGACGCCTGCCGAAGTCCCAGCTGAGCCTGGGGCCGAGACGCCAGACGAAACTGCTGCAGACGTTCCGGCCCTGGCGGCGGAAGCCGAAACGCCCGCCCTGGCCGCCGAGGCCGGGCTGCCCGCCGAGGCCGTCGCCGCCGCAGCGCCTGCGGTGGACGCCCCGGCAGGAGACGTTCCGCCGCCGCCGCCGCCCAAGGGCGACGACGCTGTGGGCGAAGGCCACTCCGGGCGCATGAGCCTCTTTGGCCACCTGCAGGACCTGCGCAAGCGCCTTACCCGCTGCGCCATCGCCGTGCTGGTGGGCTTTCTGGCCTGCTACGCCTTTGCGCAAAAGCTGCTCACCATCCTCATGCAGCCCATGCTCGACGCCATCAAGCAGAGCCACTTCATCTACACCCTGCCTACCGAGGCCTTCTTCACCGAAATGAAGATCGCCTTTGTGGCCGGCATCTTCGCGTGCAGCCCGTATATCTTCTACCAGATCTGGCAGTTTGTGGCCCCCGGCCTGTACAGCCACGAGCGCAAGTGGATCATCCCCATCGCCTTCTTTTCCGCCCTGTGCTTTACCTGCGGGGCGCTGTTCGGCTACTTCGTGGTCTTTCCCTTCGGTTTCGAGTTCTTCGCCAGCTACTCCAACGAAATGCTGGTGTTTACGCCCAAGCTGGACGAATACCTGGATTTCGTGCTCAAGCTGCTGTTCGCCTTCGGCATTGTGTTCGAGCTGCCGCTGTTCCTGTTCTTCCTGGCCAAGCTGGGCATTGTGACCCACGAGGGCCTGCGCGCCAAGCGCAAGTACGCCATTCTGGGCTCGTTCGTCATCGCCGCCGCCCTCACTCCGCCGGATGCCATCAGCCAGACCATGATGGCCGTGCCTTTGTGCATTCTGTACGAGGTGGGCGTGTGGCTGGCCTATTTCTTTGGCAAGAAGCGCCCGCCCGCGCAGGAGCCTGCGCCAGAGGAGACGGCCTAAGCCTGGAGCATTTTTCGGAATCGGCCGAGGAAAGTGGGCGCGTTGCGGCTTGACAAGTCCGGGCGGCCCCGGTCATGGGGAAAAGGGCGACCCGCCGCGCGCGGGGGCCGAAAAGGAGCGAAACCGTGGCACAACGCAGCGCGAGCATAGCCCGCACCACGAAAGAGACGGACATCCGCGTGGAGCTGACCCTTGAGGGCACCGGCGCCTGCGCCATCGACACGGGCATGGGCTTTGCCGACCACATGCTGACGCTCATGAGCTTTTGGGCCGGGTTCGACCTTGAGCTTTCCTGCAAGGGCGACCTTGAGGTGGACGCCCACCACAGCCTGGAGGACATCGGCCTGAGCCTGGGGCAGGCGCTGGCCCAGGCCCTGGGCGACAAGGCGGGCATTGCCCGTGTGGCCACGGCCAAGGTCCCCATGGACGAGGCCCTGGCCGAGGTGGTGGTGGACCTTTCCGGCCGCCCCTACCTGGTGTACGCCGACGAGCTTTTGCCCGCGCAGATTGCCGGGCAGGAGAAGGACGTGTGGCGCGAGTTCTTCAAATCATTGGCCCAGCGGGCGGGAATGAACCTGCACATCCGCTATGAGTATGGGAAAAATGGCCACCATCTGCTGGAGGCCGCCTTCAAGGCCCTGGGCTTGGCTTTGCGCCAGGCCGTTCAGGTTTGCCGCACGGGCGCGCCCAGCACCAAGGGGAGTGTGGACTGATGCTGTTACGGAAATTCTTGCCTGTTGCCGCCCTGTGCTGCGCGCTTGGCCTGGCCGCCTGCGCGCCCAAGCCCGTTACGCCGCAGTTGCGGCCCATGGGCGCCATCGCCGTCGCCCCCTTCACCGCGCCCAAGTACAACTGGGAACTGCTGGCGGGCTACCTGCCCGAGGAAGGCAAGAGCGTGAAGCCGGAGATTCTGGCCAACCTCGATACCTCGGTGAGCCAGGCCCTGCGCGCCCACGGCGTAACCACCAGCGGCACCCCGGCTGCGGTCAAGCAGTGCCAGGAGATCGTCACCTTCGAGCGCTCCGGCAAGGCGCGGGAATCCGCCTGGTCGTACTGGCTGGGCGTGGGCCGCTGCATGCCTGCGGATTTTCTGCTCGTGCCGCAGGTGCTGTTCTGGAAGGAGCTTGAGGGCGGCGGGAACCCGGCCTCGGTGGTCATCGACTTCTACCTCATCGACGTGAAGGGCGAGCGCCTTGTTTCGCGCTACCACTACGACGAGACCCAGAAGGCCCTGTCCGACAACTTCCTGGACCTGGGCAAGTACGTGCAGCGCAAGGGCGAGTGGGTCACCGCCGATACCCTGGCCAAGGAGGGCATAGAGGCGGGCCTGCGGGAGATCGGTTTGTGATTCTATTCCCCGCAGTTGACATAAAAGACGGGCGCTGCGTGCGCCTGGAGCAGGGCCGCGCCGACGCCGTGACCGTGTTTGGCGACGACCCGGCGGCGAGCGCCCTTTCCTGGGTGCGCCTGGGCGCGCAGTGGCTGCACATCATTGATCTCGACGGCGCCTTCAGCGGGTGTCCGCGCAACTTCGAGCTGGTCAAGCGCATCTGCGCCGAGGCGGGCATTCCCGTGCAGCTCGGCGGCGGCGTGCGCGACCTCGCCACCGCCAAGGCCTATGTGGAGGCGGGCGTGGCCCGGCTGATCATCGGCACCATCGCACTTGAGCAGCCGGAGCTGTTCGCCGAGCTGTGCGCCGCGCTTCCCGGCAAGGTGGGCGTGAGCCTGGACGCCGTGGACGGCCAGCTCAAAAGCCGCGGCTGGGTGGCCGATGCGGGTCTCACCGTGACCGAGGTGCTGCCGCGCATCGAGGCGGCCGGGGCGAGCTTCATCATCTACACCGACATCGCCCGCGACGGGATGCAGAGCGGCGTGAACGTGCCCGCGCTGACGCGCCTGTGCGAAAGCACCAAACTGCCCGTTGTGGCGGCAGGCGGCGTCACCAACCTGGACGACCTCAAAAACCTCGCGCCGCTGTGCCCAAAAGGCCTGCAGGGGGCCATCACGGGCCGCGCCATCTACGCGGGCACCCTGGACTTCGCCGAGGGCCTGGCCTTCACCAAGGGGCTGCAGGCGGCATAATACGCGCCTGTCCGTTCCGCGCTGCGGAAAAAGCAAAGGGGGCCGCTTGGCCCCCTTTTTTGCATCTAGCGTTCAGGCGAACCAGGCGCCAACGGCTGCACATCTTGCAGCACGCGGACGAACAGGCCTTCGTCGCGGGCCTTTTCCAGGTCGTAGTGGGTCTGCAGGTTCAACCACAGGTCCGCACTGGTGCCGAAGAAGCGGCCCAAGCGCGCCGCGCTGTCCACGCTGATGGCCCGCCTGCCGTGAACGATGTCGTGGACGCGTTGCAAGGGCACGCGGATGGCCAGGGCGAGGTGCGACTGTGAGATTCCCATGGGCCGCAAGAAATCCTCCAGCAATATCTCGCCGGGGTGAATCGGGGGGTGCGTGGGCTTGTCCATGCTTGTCGCTCCTAATGATAATCGACGATTTCAACGTCGTGCGCGTTGGAGCCATCCCAGGTGAAGCAGATGCGCCACTGGTCGTTGACGCGGATGCTCCAGGCCCCGGCCCTGCCGCCCTTGAGGCGCTCCAGGCGGTTGCCGGGCGGGATGCGCAGTTCCTCCACCGACTTGGCCGCATGCAGCAGCAAAAGCTTGCGCAAGGCCGCCCGCTGGATGTCTAGCGGTAAACGGCGGACGGGTTCCCGGCGAAACAATTGCGCCGTGTCCTCGCATTTGAAGGACTGAATCATGCCTGGAAAGTATATGCGCCGCGTGTATTCGTCAAGTGGGTAAAAGAGAAGGGGACCTTGCGGTCCCCTTCGTTGTTTTCATCGTGTGCGGCGTTATTTCTTCCGCTTCGGCTTCACGTTGCTGAAGCGCTTGACGTCGATGTTGTACTTTTTGACCTTGTAATTGATGATCCGGTAGCTGACGCGCAGGTCGCGGGCGCTTTGCAGCATGTTGCCGCGCGTCTTCTTGAGCGAATCCACCAGCAGCTCCTGCTCGAACTTGGCCACGGCCTCGCCGAAGGACAGGTTGATGCCCGTGGCCGAACTGTCCGCCGTCTGCAAGGTCGGCGGCAGGTGATAGGTGCGGATGACTTCTTCCTCGCACACCAGCACGGCGCGTTCCACGCAGTTGCTCAGCTCGCGCACGTTGCCCGGCCAGTGGTACATCGAAAGCAGCTCGATGGCCGGGGTGGAGATGCGCTTGATGTTCTTGCCGTACTCCTTGGAGAAGCTCTGCAAAAAGTGCTCGCACAGGGGCAGAATGTCCTCTCGGCGTTCGCGCAGGGCGGGAATGAACACCGGAAAGACGTTGATGCGGTAGAACAGGTCCTCGCGGAAGCGGCCATGGGTCAGCAGTTCTTCCAGCGGCTGGTGCGTGGCGCAAATAAGCCGCACGTCAACGGACAGGGTCTGCTCGCCGCCGACGCGCTGGATTTCCTTCTCCTGGATGGCGCGCAGCACTTTGGCCTGCGCGTCCAGCGACAGCTCGCCGATTTCGTCGAGGAAGAGCGTGCCGTTGTGCGCCAGTTCGAACAGGCCGCGCTTGGTCTGCACCGCGCCGGTGAACGCGCCCTTCTGGTGGCCGAAGAGCTCGCTTTCCACCAGTTCGGAGGGCAGGGCCGCGCAGTTGAGCTTGATGAGGGGCTTGTCGGCCCGGGGGCTGCCGATGTGGATGGCCTCGGCCAGGAGCTCTTTGCCCGTGCCGGACTCGCCCCGCAAGAGCACGGTGGCGCGGCTGGGGGCCACCTGGCGCGCCTGGCGCAGCACCACGCGCATGCTTTTGCTGGCGGCCACGAAGTTTGGCGGCGGGGGCGCGTCGAGCCCCGGCGGCACCATGCCCTGGGCCATAAGGTGCTTGTGCAGGGCCATTTCTTCCTGCAACTGGGCCACCTGGTTGGCTATAAGGTCAGCCACCACTTCCAGGAACTCGCGGTGTCGGTCCAGCTGGTCCACGGGCATGATGTGCAGATCGGCGGAGAGCGCGCCCAGGGTCTCGTTGATGCCGTGCCGGGCGATGCTGACGGGCACGCTGACAAAGGACAGGGTTTCCAGCTCCTCTGGCGAGCGGCCAAAGGCCTTGTTCAGGAACTCGCTGTTGTCCGCAATCTTTGGAACGATGATGGCCTTGCCCGTTTCGTACACTTGGCCCACCACGCCCTTGCCGGGGGTATAGGTGGCGGGCAGGGAGCGTGTGGGGCTGTGCGCCAGGGAAAGCCGCAGGCTCTCGGCCTCCGGGTCCATGATGACCAGAAACACGCGCAGGTAGCCCATTTGCTGGGAAAGCACCTTGAGCAGGCCGCCAAGGCTTTCCTCCAGCGGCGCGCCGGGGGAAAGCTCGCGCAGGATGCTGCGCAAGGCGGTGAGGCTGCCCTCAAGGGCGCAGCCGTGGGCTTTGGTTGTCGGCATAAGAGCTGGTGTCCTTCCTGATTCGTCGCCGCTAGGCGGGGCAGGCCGCGCCCAGGTTCAGGGCTTTCAGGTTTATCTCGGCCACCTTGGGCTTCATGGTGGCGCGTATGGTCGCCTCCACCACCTCGCGTCCGAAGGGCAGCACGCCCAGGGCGCACAGCGCGCCAAGCAGGGCGATGTTGCCGCTTTGCACCGCCCCGGCCTGCAGGCCAAGGCTGCGGCAGGGCAGAAAGCAGGCCGTGGCGCAGCGCGCCGTCACCATGGCGCGGATCTCCTCCACGCTGGGCGCGGTTTCCTTGCCGGTGGCCACGGAGAGCGGGGCCAGGCACTCGGTGCTGGAAAGCACCAGCCCGCCGGGCTTGAGGTACGGCAGGGCGCGCAGGGTCTCCAGCGGCTCGAAGCCGAGCAGGATGTCCGCCTCGCCGTGGCCTATCTTGGGGCTTTTGTAGCCGATCAAGAGGGTGGACTCCACAACGCCGCCGCGCTGGGCCATGCCGTGGATCTCGCCGGAGGTGACGTCGCACCCGGCGGAAAGGGCCGCGCGGGCAAGCAGGGTGGTGGCGGTAAGGGTGCCCTGGCCGCCAACGCCGGTCATGAAGATGCGCAGGCGTGTGCTCATTATGCGTCTCCCTTGCGGGCCTTGATGTTCTTGCAGACCTGGAGGCAGAGCATGCAGCCCGCGCACAGGATGGGGTCAATGGCCATCTTGCCGTTGTCAAGGTAGAAGGCCGGGCAGGCCAGGGTGTTCAGGCAGTCGCCGCAGGTTCCGTCCGCAGCGGCGCTGGCGCAGTCGGCCGCCACGTAGGCCACCTGGGTGCGCTTTTGGCCGTAGGCGCGCCGGGCGAAGAGCGGGCAGGGCTCCTCGGCTATCAGCACGCGCACCCCGGGGAGGTCCTTGAGCTCCTCTATGGCGGCCAGGGTGGCCTTCTGGTTCAGCGGGTTCACCTTGCGGATGTTGGTGATGCCCAGGCCGCGCACCAGGGGTTCTATCTCCACGCGCACGGGGTTGTCGCCCAGGTTGGTCTTGTCCACGCCGGGGTTGGGCTGGTGCCCGGTCATGGCCGTGGTGCGGTTGTCCAGAATCACCAGCAGGATGTTGTGCCGGTTGAACACCGCGTTCACCAGGCCGGTTATGCCGGAGTGGAAGAAGGTGGAGTCGCCGATGAAGCCCACCACGGTTTGGCCTGCGGCCTTGGCCGCGCCGCACCCGGCGGAAACGCTGGAGCCCATGCACAAGAGGAAGTCCGCAGCCTTGAGCGGCGGCAGAATGCCCAGGGTGTAGCAGCCAATGTCCGACGAGTAGACCGCCGTGTCGCCGAAGATTTTGCGCACGGCCACGTAGGTGGCGCGGTGCGGGCACCCGGCGCAGAGGTTGGGCGGCCTGTTCGGAAGGGGGGTGGGCAGGGCCACCACGGGGTCGGCCCCGCAGGAGCAGGCCAGCGGCGCGGGCGCGGGCAGGCCCAGGGCCTGGCGCAGGGCGGCGGCCACCATGGCCACGTCGTATTCGCCAAAGCGCGGCAAAAGGCCGGGCGTTTTGCCAAGAATGGTCAGACTCAAGCCCAGGCGCTGCGCCAGGGCGCGCAGCTCGTTTTCCAGCACCGGCTCCAGCTCCTCCAGCACCAGCAGGGTGGAAAGGCCGCTCATGAAGCCTTCCAGCAGCTTTTCCGGCAGGGGATAGCTGAAGCCGAGATCAAGCACCTTCACCGTGCCCGTCAGGTCGGCCTCAAGCAGGGCATCGGCCAAATAGGCGCGGCTGATGCCGGAGGCGATGACGCCCACCGTGCCGGAGCCGGAGACGGTGTTGAAGGGCGAGGTTTCGGCCAGGGCGCGGGCTTTTTCCAGGGTTTCCAGCAGGCGCAGGTGCATGGGCCGGGCAAAGGCCGGAATGGGCACGAAGCGCGAGGGATTCTTCTGGAAGCCAGCGGGCTTGGGCAGCACGGTGGCTTCGCCCAGCCGCACCGGGCCGCGCAGGTGGTTCACGCGGGTGGTGGTGCGCAGCAGCACCGGCGCGCCCAGCGTGCGCGACATCTCAAGGGCCGCGCGGGTCATGTCCTTGGCCTCCTGAGCCGTGGCGGGCTCCAGGCAGGGCAGCCCGGCAATGCGCGCGTAAATGCGGTTGTCCTGCTCGTTCTGGCTGGAATGGCAGCCGGGGTCGTCGGCCGAGAGCAGCACGAAGCCGCCGGGGCTGCCCACGTAGGTCAGGGTGAGCAGGGGGTCTGCGGCGACGTTCACGCCCACGTGCTTCATGGTGACGAGGCTGAGCGCGCCCGCCAGGGTGGCTCCGCCGGCGACCTCCAGGGCCACCTTCTCGTTCACGGAGTACTCGAAGGTGTACGAGCCCTCGGGCGAGAGGCGGAAGAAGGTGTCCGGCACCTCGGAGGAGGGCGTGCCGGGGTAGCAGCTCACGAACTGAATGCCGGCCTCGATTGCGCCGCGCACGATGGCCTCGTTGCCGAGGAACAGGTGCGTTTCGCCGGGAGCGCCAGCCAGAAGGGGATGCGCCATGACTGTTTCGTCCTTGCTAGCTCTTGGGTTTCAGCTGATTGGCCTTGAACTCGAAAAAGGGCTTGCCCGCGCCTTCGGCCACGCCCGCCAGTTCGGCGTAGGCCGCGCTGGCAACCTGGGTGTTGCCTGCGGCCTCGGCCGCAACGGCTATCTGCCGGGTGATGGCCTGCTTGTAGGATTCCGGGGCCGTGCCCTTGAGGGTTTCCAGCAGGGTCAGGGCCTCCTGCGGCTTGCCGGAAAGGGTGAGGCTCTTGGCGTGGCCAATGCCCGCCATGGCCTTCATGTCCGCAGAGGGCGAGGCCTCCAGCGCGGTCCAGGCGCTCACGGCCTTGTCGTACTGCTTGCCGATCATGGCGGCGGCGGCCAGCTCCAGCTGGGCCGTGGGCTTCAGCGCGTCCGGCGCGGACTTGAGGAAGTCCTCCAGGGCCTGCACGCGGGCGGCGGGGTCGGTCTTTTCTATGAGGATGACGCCGAGGGCGTCTGCGGCCTTGGCGGCCTGGCTGGCGCGCCAGTGCGTAACGCCGGAATAGGCGGCGGCGGCCAGGATGATGACGCCGCAGCCCACGGCGATGGGCTTCAGGTTGGCGGCCAGAAAGTCGAACAGGCGCTGCGAGGTGCTGGGCACCGCGTTCTTGATCTGCTCCAGTTGCTCGACGACGCCAGGATTGACGGTGGTTTCGATGGGGCTTTTGGCCTTGTTCTCATCCATGCGTGGGGGCTCCTTGGAAACGGTGACGGCGCGCAGGCTCTGGGTTTGGCCGCGCGCTCTCGGACCAAGGAGGTTTACTCAAAAATGTCAATCAGGTCAAAGGCCAATCCGGCTCTTTACGCAAATATCTTATCTGACATCTTAAATTCCTGAAAAGGCGGGGGAAAATCTTACAAAAATGCGCAGGGCCGAAGAATCGCCGCCGCCCGCGTTGACTTGGGTTGGCTTCAAGGGTAGCCATTCCAAGGCCCTGCGGGTTCACGCGGGCACACATCATAACGCCTGGGGTGAGGAATATGGACATCGCCGCTTCCATGCGCGCCATGGCGCAGGCCGCGCGGGCTGCTTCGCGCAGGCTGGCCGCCGCAGAGGGCAGCGCCCGCCAGCAGGCCCTGCTGAACCTGGCCGGACTGCTGGCCGAGCGCGCCGCCGTTATCAAGGCCGCCAACGCCAAAGACATCGCCGCCGCAGAGGCGCGCGGCCTGGACAAAGCCCGCCTGGACCGGCTGACCATTACCGACGGCGTGCTGGCCGCCATGATCCAGGGCTGCCGCGAGGTGGCCGCCATGAGCGACCCCGTGGGCGAGATTGAGGGCATGAAGAAGCGGCCCAACGGCATGCTGGTTGGCCGCATGCGCGTGCCCCTGGGCGTTGTGGCCATGATTTTCGAGTCGCGTCCCAACGCCGTGGTGGACGCCGCCGCCCTGTGCATCAAGAGCGGCAACGCCGCCATTTTGCGCGGCGGCAGCGAGGCCTTCCACTCCATAGAGGCCCTGGCCGCCACCATCCACGACGCGCTGGAGGCCGCCGGGCTGCCGCGCGAGTGCGTGCAGGTGCCGCCCACGGCGGACCGCAGCGCCGTGAACGCCCTGCTCAAGCTCGACGAATTCATCGACGTGGTGATTCCGCGCGGCGGCGAAAGCCTCATCCGCGCCGTGGTGGAGCAGGCCACCATGCCTGTGCTCAAGCATTACAAGGGCGTGTGCCACACCTTTGTGGACGAGAGCGCCGACCTTGCGCGCGCGGTGGAGATCATCCACAACGCCAAGGTGCAGCGGCCCGGCACCTGCAACTCGCTGGAGTGCATTCTGGTGCATCGCGCCGTGGCGCAAGAGCTTCTGCCGCAGGTGGCCGCGCGGCTCGGGGCCGAGGGCGTGCGCTTCAAGTGCTGCCCGCAGTCGCTGCCGCTCATGGGCCAAACGGCCCAGCCCGCCGCCGAGGCCGACTGGGGCTGCGAGTTTTTGGGCCTCACCCTGGCGGTCAAGGTCGTAAGCGGCCTGGACGAGGCGCTGGAGCACATTGCCGCCTACGGCTCCAACCACACCGAGGCGATTTTGACCGAGAGCCACGCCAACGCCATGCGCTTTACGCGCGAGGCCGACGCCAGCATGGTGGCGGTGAACGCCAGCACCCGGCTGAACGATGGCGGCGAGTTGGGCCTCGGCGCGGAGATCGGCATTTCCACCACCAAGCTGCACGCCTACGGGCCCATGGGCATTCTGGAGCTTACCAGCTCCAAGTTCGTGGTGCTGGGCCAGGGGCAGATTCGCCAGTAGCGGCGGTTTTTCTTGAAGCACCACAGGGAAGCACTGCGCGGCCCCGGCTTTCGTCCGGTTGGGGGCCGCCAAGCACATTGCGCGGACGGCAAGGCAAGAGGTTCATACAGGTGAGCAGGATCGGAATTCTTGGGGGCAGCTTCAACCCCATCCACGCCGGGCACATGCGCATGGCCGTGGAAGCGCGGGAGGCCGTGGGCCTGGACCGCGTGCTGCTGATGCCAGCGGGCGAGCCCCCGCACAAGCCGGTGGAGGCCATGCTGCCCTTCGCCCATCGTCTGCGGCTGGTGGAGCTGGCCGTGCGCGGCGTTTCCGGCCTTTCGGCCAGCGGGCACGAGGGCTCCCGGCCGGGGCCTTCCTACACGGTGGATACCCTTACCGCCCTGCGCGAGAAGACGCCGGAGGACGAGCTGACCTTCATTCTCGGCAGCGAGTCTTTCCTCGCCCTGCCTTCGTGGCGGCGCGGGCTGGAGCTGCCGCATTTGGCCTCGCTGGCCGTTGGCCTGCGCCCCGGGGCCGACGCCGAGGGCGTTATGGCCTTTGCCGAGGCCAATTGGCCGTGCATGGAGCGCCTGGGCCCCACGCAACTGCGCTTCGCCACGGGCAACAGCCTGCACCTAGTGGCCATGCCGGTGTTCGAGGTGACGTCCACGGATGTGCGCCGCCGCTGGCGTGAGCGCCGCAGCCTGTCCATGCTGGTGCCCTTCGCGGCGGAGGAGATCATCGAGCGCGGCGGCACGGCCTACGAGCAGGCCTGGGGCCAGCGCGCCGAGCTGTAGCCCGCCGGCGTCCTTCCCGGCGTCCTTCCCTGGCATCCATCTCCGGTACCCATCTCCGGTACCCAGCTCCGGCACCATTCGCAGCATCAGCGCGCCGGGCTGTCCTTCACGGGCGGTCCGGCGTTTTTCGTCCGGCTTGACGCCTGCCGCCGCGCCGAATAGATTGACCAATCAGTAACGCCACCGCAGGAGCTGCCCATGGCCGTATTGCACAAGTCACCCATGCCGCAACGCAGGCGCGCGCGCGATGCCGAGCGCTCCCGCGCCGCCATTTTGCAGGCCGCCCAGGAGGTGTTTCTGCGCGGCGACTACCATCAGGCCTCCCTGACTGACATCGCCCGGCGCGCCGGGGTGGCGCAAAGCCTCATCCACCACCATTTCGGGTCGAAGAAGGGCCTCTACGTCAGCGCGGTGCACGGCTATCTGGCCGAGCTGGACGAGGGCCTCAAGGGCATAATGCAACCTGGGTTGGATACGCCGGAGGAGGGCGCGGCTTTCATCGCCTCGGCCCTCACGGCCTACTTCCGCTTTCTTTCCGCCCACGAGCGCTGCGTGCGCCTGTACCGCATTTTGGACCTTTCCATGCACAACGACCCGGACCTTGTGGCCGGGCTGGACGAGTTGGACGACGAGGGCCGCGAGATGAGCACCCTGCACCTGATGCGCGCCGCCCACGACAGGCTGGCGCTGATGAAGGCGCACGGCCAGTTGCGGCCCGGTGTGGAGCCGCTGCCGCTGCTTTCGGCCATGCTGTGCGCGGTGGAGCACTGGTTCACCTCGTCGCGGCGGCTTAACCACCGGCTTTCGCAGGCCGTGGGGCGCGGCGAGGGCGGGCGCGGCGCGGCGCACAGCGGCGTCACCCCGGAGGATTTTCTGCGCACGGTCATTGATGTGTTTCTGCGCGGCGCGCTGGTGGAAAGCCCGGCGGCCCGGCCCGGCGCTGCATAGCCTGCGAGACCGGCGCCTGCGCCGGGGCCTGCGTTTTGGCCGGGGAGCGCCTTGCAGCTTTCAGCCTGGGGGAAAGCGCCTCGCATGTCTGGACGAGCAGCCCCCTGCGCGGCCCCGAAAAATCCGGCACGAATTTTCCTCAGGCTCCAGAAGCTCATCGAAATCATCCGCGTTGCACCTGCAGGCGGCGCTGGCTCAAAACTCCGGCGCGTTTGCGCCCCACGCCAGGGGCTGGCGGCTTGCCCTGCGGCCTGCCTCACTCCCCGTTTGCGCACCCCGCCTGGCCGGGCGCTTTTTGATCGAGCACCAGCAGGGCTGAGCGCGCCAGCAAGCGCTGCCGCTGGCCAGGGGCCTGCCTTGCCTGCTGCCGCAGCCAGGTGGCGAAGGCCGCCAGGCTTGAGCCGGGCGCGCTGCCAGGGAGGGCGCCAAGCTGATCGCCAGGCTGATCGCCAGGCTGATCGTCAGACTGAGCGGCGGGCTGAGCGGCGGGCTGAGCGGCGGGCTGAGCGTTTGACTGAGCGAAGGGCTGGGCGTGACGGTCCATGCCCCGGCGCAGGCGGCGCAGAAAGGCTGCGTCCACGGGCAAGGTCAGACCGGGCAAGGTCAGATCGGGCAAGGTCAGATCGGGCACGGCCAGGCCGGGGGCGGGCGCGCTGTCCAAGGATGTCGTAAGCTCCGTAGCCTGCGAGGCGGCGGCCTCTGCCTCCTGCGCCGCAGCCGCCCCTGCGCGCGCGCCGAACACGAGGGCCGAAAGCACCATGCCGCCGCCCAGGCGTTGCGCGCCGTGCATGCCGCCCGCGCACTCGCCGCAGGCATACAACCCCGGCGTCGTGGTGCGGCCCTGCGCGTCGATGCGCGCGCCGCCGTTGCCCGCGTGGGCAAAAAGCGCCAAGGGCTGCTGATCCGCTGCCGCGCCCGGCGTTTTGCCCGCTGCCGCGTCCAGTGGCCGCACCAGGCCATTGGCTCCGCGCCGGGCCAGCAGCGCCCGGTCCAGGGCCGCATCGGGCAGGGCATAGGCCACGGGGCAATGCCCGCGCCGAAGGGCGGCCAGGGCGGCCCATTCCTCGGGCCAGGGCAAAGCGCCCGGATTGACGAAGGAGCCGTCTGCCGCTGCGCCCCAAAAGAATTGCAGGTAGCGCGCGTTCACCAGCTGCGCCCCGGCGCTTTCCAGCAGTCCGTAGGCCAAGCCGCCCACGGCCACCCCCGGCGGCCCGCAAATGCGCCGGGCGAAGAGCGGGGCCGGACCGCCCAGGGCGGCGATGACCGCCCCGGCCCGCAGGGTCAGCGCCTTGCCGCCGCGCCTGGCCGCCAGCCGCGCCCCGCATAGCCGCCCGTCCGCGCCCCGCAGCAGCTCCAGGGCCTCATAGCCGTGCAGCACCTGCACGCCAAGCCCGTGCACCTTGGCCAGCAGCGCGGCGCGGGCAGCGGCCAGGCCGTCGAAGATCACGGCGCGTTGCGCGGTGCTGAAGCAGGCGGAAAAGCGGGCCAGCCCGCCCCCTGGCAGGCGGCGGAAGGCCAGGCCCAGGTCCAGCAGCTCGGCCAAGCGGGCCGGGGCGTCGCAGGCCAGGGCGCGCACAAGCTCCGGGTCGGCAAAGCCGGGCCGCGCAAGGCGCAGGGCCTCATCTACGAAGGCTGGAGCCTCGTGCTCTGCAGGGGCTTGCAGGCCCAGGGCGTTGTTGCGGTTGGCGAAGGAGGAGCCGCAGGGGCTCTTTTGCGGGCAGACAAGCAGCACGCGCAAGGCGGGCGCGGCCTCTTTGGCGGCCCAGGCGGCGCGCATTCCGGCCAGGCCCGCGCCCAGCACAAGCACATGGCAGGCGGTGTCGGCGCGGGCGGGCGGCACGGGGCTTCCTTTATTTCGGGGCCGGGCTAGAACTCCAGCTTCTTCTGGGCAAAGGCCAGCAGCTTCTTGGCCTCTACGAAATCGGGGTTGATGGCCACGGCCATTTTGGCGGCCTCGGCCATTTTGCCCCATTGCTGCCAGTCGTAGTACAACCGCCCCAGGTTGAAGAACAGGTACTCGTCGGTTTTGCAGATGCCCAGGGCGCGGCGGTAGTAGTTCTCGGCGCTCTCGAAGTCCTTCATCTTGCGCAGCACGATGCCGATGCGGTTGTACAGATGGATGGACTCCGGCGATTCGTTGATGGCCTGGCTCAGGTGGCCCACGGCGTCCTGGTTCAGGCCGGACTTGTAGTAGCGGTCGGCGATGTCGGCCTTGAGCTCGGAATCGCCGGGGAACTCGCTGGTGAGCTTGTCGAAAACCTGCCGGGCCTCGTCGAACTGCTGCTGGTCCAGGTGCTGCTGCCCCTTGGCCAGCCCTTCGCTTTTGCGCGCTTCCAGGGCCACAAGGTCCTTCTGGGCGTTCTCGTTCACGTCCTCCTGCAGCACCTTGCGCATCTCATAAATTTCTTCCAGCAGCTTCTTTTCCGCGCCGGGGGCGTAGTGCAGCAGCAACGGGTAGACCTTGCGCAACTCCTTGTGATTGTTCAAGGCGTACACGGTGCTTTCAAGCATCTGGGCGAACTCTTCGCGCTCGCTTTTCATCAGCTGCGCGGAGAGCATTATGACGATGGCGTCGTTCAGGGCCTGGGCGGCGGCCATGTACTTGCCCATCTTGAGGCTCGCGTTGATGCCCGTGAGCTTTTGGCGGGCCTTGGTGAGTTCGCCTGACATGTACGTGTGCCTCCTGGCCCGCGTTGCCGCGGGCGTTGGCCTGTTTGTTCCGCCTGTTACTTGCCTGTGGCCTGGCGCACCAGGTCGCGGAAGCGGCGGAAGAAGTAGGCGCTGTCGTGGGGGCCGGGCGCCGCCTCGGGGTGAAACTGTATGGCGATGAGCGGCTTGGTGGTGTGGGCGAAGCCCTCAAGGGTCTGGTCGTTCAAGTTCCTGTGGGTGACCTTGAGCTCCGGCAGGTGGTCGATATCGACGCAGAAACCGTGGTTCTGTGAAGATATCTCGATTTTGCCCGACTCCATGTCCATGACCGGATGGTTGCAGCCGTGGTGGCCGAACTTGAGCTTGTAGGCGCGGCCGCCAAGGGCCAGGCCCATGATCTGGTGGCCCAGGCAGATGCCCGCCACAGGGTATTTGTCGGCAAAGACCTTGGTGGCCTCGATGGCGTTTTTCACCACAGCCGGGTCGCCGGGGCCGTTTGAAAGGAACACGGCATCCGGGGCGAGGGCCACCACCTGCTGGTGGGTGAAGTTGGAGGGCACCACGAGCATGTCGAAGCCCTGGGCGGCCAGCAGGCGCAGAATGTTCCACTTGATGCCGAAATCGTACACCACCAGCCTGGGGCCGCCGCCGGACCACTTGAACCCGCTCAGGTCCACGTCCTTGGTGTCGCTGCCGGTCCACAGATAGGGCTTTTTCGCGCTTACCTTGTCCGCCAGGTTCAGGCCTTCCATGCTGGGCAGGGCCTGGGCCTTCTTGACCAGTTCCTGCGGGGCGCCGCTGGTGGAGATGACGCCGCGCATGGCGCCGTGCAGGCGCAGGTGGCGCGTCAGGGCGCGGGTGTCTATGCCCTCAATGCCCATCACGCCGGCCTTTTTCAGGTAGTCCGGCAGGGACATGTGCGCGCGCCAGTTGGAGGGCTCCTTGCAGCACTCCTTGACGATGAGGGCCTCGGCCCCGATCTTGTGCGACTCGACGTCTTCTTTGTTCACGCCGTAGTTGCCGATGAGCGGGTAGGTCATGCAGACCATCTGCCCAACGTAGGAAGGATCGGTGAGGATCTCCTGGTAGCCGGTCATGCCGGTGTTGAAGATGGCTTCTCCGCCGGTCTCGCCGGGGCCGGTGAACGAGGCGCCCTCGAACCAGGTGCCGTCTTCAAGGGCCAAAATCGCTTTCATATTGCTTGCTCCCGCAGGATGTTTTCGATGTGTTCCACGTCTTCCGGCCTGTCCACCCCGTGGCTTTTGCGGCCGGTTACGGCCACATGGATGGGGATGGCGTTTTCCAGAAGCCTTAGCTGTTCCAATTTTTCCGTGCGCTCCAGGCGGCCCTGCGGCAGCGCGGCGAAGCGCTCCAAGGCGGCCATGCGGAAGGCGTACAATCCCACGTGCAACAGCGGCCCGGCCTCGTCTTCGCCTGCGCCGTCGCGGCTGTGGGGAATGGCAGCGCGGGAAAAATACAGCGCGCGGCCTTGCGCGTCCAGCACCACCTTCACCCTGTCCGGACTGGCCGCCTCCTGGCGGTCCATGGGCGTGGCCAGGGTGGCCACCTGCACGGCCGCGCCCTGCGGCCCGCAAAAGGGGGCCAGCAGTTCCTCAAGCATGGCCGGGTCAAGGGCGGGCTCGTCGCCCTGCACGTTCACCACTACGCTGTCGGCCTGGGCGCCGATGAGCCGCGCGGCCTCCAGCACGCGGTCGGTGCCGCTCTGGTGCTCGCGTGCGGTCAAAAGCGCCGGTATGTTCCACTGGCGCGCCACAGCCATTATGCGCTCGTCGTCCGTGGCCAGCACCACCTTGGCGAAGAGCGCGCACAGGCTGGCCCGTTGGTGCACGCGCACGCACATGGGCACGCCGAGGATGGGAACCAGCGGCTTGCCCGGAAAGCGCGAGGAATCATACCGTGCCGGGATGATTGCGTAACAGGGGGGCAGAGACTTCATGCGCTTCACAACTCCGCTGAGTATTTACTCTGAAATTAGGCATTCGGCAACAGCCTGGCAAGCGGCCTCCGCGCCGCCCCGGCGCAACGCTACATACTCCCCGGCCGCCCGCCGCACGGTCTCGCGGTCCGGGATGTCTTGGGCCAGGCCGCACAAGGCCTCAAGCACGCCGGTTGCATCGCGCTCCTGGCGCACCAGCCCGGTGGTGAAGATTTCTTCGCCCACCCAGGCGAAATTGGACCAGAACGGCCCGATGACCGGCACCACGCCATGGGCCAGGGGCTCCAGAAAGTTTTGCCCGCCAAGATCGGCCAGGCTGCCGCCCAGGAAACAGGCGCTGGCCAGGGCGAACGCCGCGCCCATTTCGCCAAAGGCGTCCCACAGCAGCACGGAGCCGGGCCGGGCCGCCGCGCCCGCGCTGCGCCGGGCAAAGGGCACGCCCGCTTCCGTCAGCAGCTCCTGCCAGTCCTCCAGGCGCTCCATGTGCCGGGGAAATAGCCCGATGACCGCGCCGGGCACCCGCGCCAGCAGGCCCTGGATGATGCCCAGCACCGCGCGTTCCTCTTGCTTGCGCACGCTGCCGAGCACGATGAAGGGCGCTGCCGCGCCCTGCTGGGGCAAAAGGGCGGCCAGCTCCGGCCGGGGCGGGGCCGGGGCGAAGTCCAGGCGGTCGAACTTGATGTTGTGCATGACGCCGGTGCGCGCCTCGGGAAACAGCCGGGCGAAGCGGGCGGCGTCGTCATCGGAAACCGCAAGCACGCGCGCCGGGCCCAGCGAGCGCCAAAAACCGCGCACGTGCTGGTAGCCCGCCAGGCTCTTGCCGGTCATGCGGCCGTTGAGCACCAGGGCTGGAACGCCGCGCCTGCGGCAGGCGGCCAAAAGGCCGGGCCAAAGCTCGGTTTCCAGCAAGGCCACGGCCTTGGGGGCTATGGCCTCCAGGGCGCGCTCCATGCGGCCGGGCATGTCGAAGGGGAACCACGTGGGCAGCAGGTCGATGCTTTCCGCCAAGGCCTCGCGCGCCTTTTCCAGCACGTCGAGCCCCTGGCGGGTGAAGGTGGTGGCCAGCACCACGGGCTTTTTTCCCGCGTAGCAAGCGGGCAGATGCTCTGGCAGGCGGCGCAGCAGTTCCCAGGCCAGGTAGGCCTCGCCCCCGGAGGCGGCCTGCAGCCACAGGTCGGCCTTGGGCGGGCTGCCAGCGGCCAGGGTGCGCCAGCGCCAGCCCTCGCCCAGGCGCTTGTTGCGCTTTAGGCCCGGCAACACCGCGTGCCAGGCCAGGCCATAGAGGCTCAGCATGGCGCTGGTCAGGGCGGGAAGCTTGGCCCGCGCAGGGGGGGCTGCCGGGGCGTGGCGCGTGGCGCGGCTCACGCTTGGGCCTGGCTGGGGTGGGCGGCCAGACCCAGGCGGACCAGTTCGGCCACCAGGGCGTTGAAGTCCAGCCCGATGACCTTGGCGGCCCTGGGCAACAGGCTGGTGGGCGTCATGCCGGGCAGGGTGTTGGTTTCCAAGATATACGGCTGTCCGTCCGCATCGACCATGAAGTCCGAGCGGCTGTAGCCCACGATGCCCAGAGTCTTGTGCGCGGCCACGGACATGCGCTGCACCTCCGCGGTCAGGGCGGGGTCCACCGGGGCCGGGCAGATCTCCTCTGCGCCGTCGGCCGCGTACTTGTTCTCGTAGTCGAAGAACACCGTGCCCGCGCGCGGGCGGATGAGAATCACCGGCAGGGCGCGCTCGTCCAGCACGGCGCAGGTAAGCTCCAGGCCGGGCACGCTTGTTTCCACCAGGGCGGCCTGCCCCAGGGCGAAAACCTTGGCCAGGGCCGGGGCGAAGTCCGCAGGCTCGGCCACGCGGCTCATGCCCAGGCTGGAGCCGCCGGAGTTGGGCTTGACGAAGAGCGGGCAGGGCAGGCCCACGCTGGCGAAGTCCTGCCGCTCGCCGGGGATGCCGGTGTAAAGCCGCCAGGCCGGGGTGCGCAGGCCAGCTTCCGCATACAGGGCCTTGGCCGCGGCCTTGTTCAAGGCCAGAAAGGAAGCCTTGGGCCCGGCCCCCTGGTAGGGGCAGCCCGCTTCTTCCAGCATGGCCTGGATGAGGCCGTCCTCGCCGGGGGCGCCGTGCAGGTTCAGGAAGGCGAAGTCCGCCTCGCGCGCGGCGGGGATGATTTGGGCGAAGTCGAGGGCCGGGTCGAGGAAGCGCACCTGGTGCCCCAGGGCCACCAGCGCCTGCTCTATGCCGCGTGCGCCGGAAAGCGAAACCTCGCGTTCAGTCGACCAGCCGCCTGCTATCAAAATCATGCGCATTGAGGTCAATCTCCAGAAGTTGCGACAGGGCGTCCTCGATGGTCTTGGCCTGCCTGTTGGTGCTGTCGATGCGGTCGCGTATCTCCTGGGTCTTGCCGTAGCGGTCCAGAAGGTCGCCGAAGCGCTGCTCGATGGGCACGATCTTGTCGTGGGCCACGCGCTTGTCGCCGTAGAGCACGGCGATGGGCGCAAAAAAACGTTGCAGGTCCAGCTCAAAGGGCCAGCAGATGTGGTGGATGACGCCCTGGGCCAGCACGGGATGGCCGGTTGCGGCCATGGCCCAAGCTCCGCCCAGCTGGCCGTGGTGGCCGCCGTGCTTTATGCAATAGGCTTTGGCGATGTCGTGCAACAGGGCCGAGGCGCGCACGGTTTCGACGCAGACGGCGACGCCCTTGGCCAGCGCTGCCTCGGCCACCTGGCTGGCCACCAGAGCCACCTTGGCGCTGTGGGCGCGGATGTGCTCGGGCATTTCGTAGCGGTCCCAAAGGGCTACGCAGCGCGCCTCGGAAGGGGCGCGCCAGGGCGGCCTGCGCAGGGTCTGCGCCGCCGGGGGCGGCGGGGGCGGCAGCTCCGGCCACATGGGAGCCATGGGAATGGCGGGGCGCATGGGGTGCATGGGGCGAAGACCTGCGCTTGGTTTGTGTTTGCGGCCGCCGGGCTGGCCGCGTCGCTCCTTGTTACCAGTAGCGGCCCGAAAAATAAAGCGCGGCCCTGGCGGTTTCTGGCGGGGCCGAAGTGAGATTGCCCTTGAATATTTCTTGCTCTCGGGCTACAGAGCCAGTTGGAAATCGAAAAGCGCACGGGCTACCTGCCCGCTGCTGGCGGCTGTGGCCCGGACTGCGCGAAGCGTGTAAACTAGACTGAGGAGGATACGAATATGGCTATTCTCGAGTACAAAGGCAAAAAGTTTGAAGTTGACGAAGACGGCTTCCTGTTGAAGTTCGAAGAATGGAACCCCGAGTGGGTCGAGT